>CAZVAS010000108.1:0-7831 GCA_964625165.1 uncultured Methanospirillum sp.
TTTGCCTGTGCATTCTCAATATCAGGTGTGCTGGTCGAACAACTGGAGAAATGGGCTCCAGATGTACTTGATCTCTTTGTTCAGGCTGCACACCATCCGAGAGTGGAGATGATCTGCCAGACCTATTATCATAGCATATCAAGCCTGTTCTGGGAGATGGACGAGTTCAGGGAGCAGGTTTCTCAACACAGGCAGATGCTCAAAGACGTCTTCGGGGTGACACCAAAGATCTTTGAGAACACGGAATTCATTCTTGACAACCGGATTGCCCAGAATGTTCGGGAGATGGGATTTTCAGCCTGTTTCACAGAGGGTGTAGACCACATTCTCAAGTGGAGGAGCCCAAACTACCTGTACCAGTGCGAAGGTCTGCCACTCATAATGAGAAACTTCAAACTCTCAGATGATATCGCATTCAGGTTCACATGCAGGGACTGGGAGGCATGGCCGCTGACTGCAGATAAGTACGCACACTGGGTATCACAGACACCAGGAGATTTTATCCCGGTCTTCATCGACTACGAGACCATCGGTGAACACTATTGGTCTGATACCGGGATACTGGAATTTTTCAGGCATCTGGGTCCTGAACTCAGACGTTCAGGAGTTGAGATGATCAACCCGTCCGAGATCCTCAAGTACCCTGTCAGGGAGCAGTTTTCAGTTCCTGTTCCTGTCTCATGGGCTGATGCAGAGAAGGATGCAACAGCATGGATAGAGAACAGAAAGCAGAAGAATGCGGTACGGGCCATCCAGCGTGCTCACCGGTTTGCCTGTGACGAACGGCTCTGGAGATGCCTGCAGATAAGCGATCACTTCTACTATATGTCATGTAAGAACGGGTCATGTGGTGAGGTCCACTCGTACTTCAGCCATCAGCCTGAACATCAGGCATTCATCACATACATGGATGTTATTGCCGATTACGAAGAGCAGTGTATCGTAAACGATCCAGATAAGGCAAAGATGTTCCCGCTCAGGTCAATCAGCATCGACAATGCATTCTACTTCTCAAGTCCGGTAGGTTACACCGGGCATGTAGCTTTTGATCTCGACCAATTTGCAGAGATGCTCTCTATCGTTCCTGCAGACTCGATCGAGTTCCATCACCGGCACGGTGACTTTGCATCATGGGCTCGGCATGTGGTGAAAGACGAACCCCTGGCATCTGCCCTTGAGCAGGCCCACTCACATCAGGATCTCATTCAGGCAGCACAGAACAGATGCATTGAGTTATGGAATTCATGAAGGTTATCTCGCTCATGAATAATGGGGTGTTACCCAGTTATTCATGAGTGAATCCTGACTCATACCTAAACTCTTTCTCAAAATTCCTGATCTTCCCGGAGACCATCGTCACATCAGACCAGCTCATCACCGCTGCAGGTCGGAGAGCAGGAGTTCCGGGATCAGATGGACCAGATCCGGAACTGGGACCTGAAAAATTGTCTGATACCAGGCGATCAGAGGAACTGGCCAGGGCAGATGAGATCAGGAGCATAAGAATTATACCAATAATCATTGGGCATCGGCATCTTGGTATCATGGACTCATCCTCTGGGTACCAGAGAAATATTCTCGTATGTCTCTGCAAAATAGTTTCTTATCTCAAAGAATTAGTGAACCTGCGGTGAGGTATTTAACCGATCATCATCCATCCTCTGTATATGATCCCCGGTTTTATTGCGATTCAGAAAATTTCTACTTTCCATTTTCCAGCTCCCGGTTCCACCTCTGTTAACATCGGAGGGATAAAGACACCAGCGTATAACAGTGTCCAAACAAGAAGAGCAGAGGTGTAGAGGATTGGGCGCAAAACGGTTGAAGATCGCAATATTTTGCTGGGAGAGTCTGTACTCTGAACGTGTTGGAGGACTCTCCAACGCTGCGACATACCTCGCACAATCTCTTGCTAAAAAGCATGAGGTCCACTTCTTCACCAGGGGTGACCAGGACTTTGAGATGAGTGGTGTCTTCTATCATGTCTGGAGACCCCATGGCTCAAATGTGGTGGAGTACTGCTCGGATCTCTCACACGGCCTGGTTCAGCGGTTTTACCAGTACGATGAGAGACCATTTGACATCCTCCATTTCCATGACTGGCACGTGGTTGAAGCATTGGATCTCCTCAAACATCGCAGGACAGTCTTCACCTACCACTCGACTGAATTTGGCAGGAACGGGGGCATACATGGAGACTGGTGGGAGTACCACGAGATCTGTGGAAAGGAATGGTATGCAGGACTGATAGCAAGACGGTGTGTTGCGGTCTCCGGACAACTCAGACAGGAGGTGATCGATCTGTACAAGGTTGATCCCAACAAGATCAGGGTTATCCCGAATGGGGTTGTCAAAGAGCAGTTCGATGTAAGTATTAATCAGGGAGCGATTAAGGAGAGTTACGGAGTCCATTATCTTGCTCCGCTTGTCCTCTTCGTCGGCAGGATGGTGTACCAGAAAGGGCCTGATCTGCTCGTTGATGCAATGCCACAGATCCTGAACAGATTCTGGAATGCACAGTTCATTCTTGCGGGAAGCGGAGGAATGCGAGACTGGCTGATCAGCAGAACCCAGGGAATGCCGGTTCAGTTTCCGGGATTTATCACCGACTCAGAATATGTCAGGCTTCTCCATGCAAGCGACATCGTGGTCATTCCAAGCAGGAATGAACCGTTCGGAATTGTTCTGCTCGAGGCATGGAGTGCGAACAGACCGGTTGTTGTGACTAGGGTCGGCGGGCTTGCCGAGAACGTTGAACATGGAGTCACCGGACTTGTTGTAGAGCCGAATGCAGATGGAATAGCATGGGGAGTCAACCATTACCTCGAGAATCAGAATGAAAGGATACGACTCGGGAGAGGAGGATACAACCAGGTTGACAGGCGGTTCTTCTGGGACTCTATCGCTGACCAGATTCTGAATATATATCGTGAGACCTGATTATGCGGATCGCCTGTGTTGTGGACGAATTCCCCCCATTCTTCAGGGGTGGCCTTGGCACATATGCTATGGAGATGATGCCACGACTCAGCAAGAACGGGATCGACATTTCAGTATGCTCACGCAACACAGGCACCGATCTGGTTCACGAAACATGGAACGGCATACCGGTCTTTCGCCCCGAACTGATGAATCTTCATGATATCCTTCCGGTGCTTTCGCCTCTCGATGTGCAGGGATGGGCGCCTGCTGACCAGAACTTTTTTCTTGAGACTGTACTCTTCAACCAGCTTGCAGCTGATCATCTCATCAGGGTTCACAGAAACGGTGCAAGGTTTGATCTCATTATCTGTCATGACTGGCTCTCGGCCATCGCCGGAGTGCTGGTAAAACGTAACCTTGAGATCCCATTCGTCTTCCATCTTCACTCAACCGAACAGGGAAGGAGAGATGAAGGATCTGCAGTTGTCAAGATGATCGAAAGACTTGCTGCTGATACTGCTGATCTCGTGGTGACCGTCTCTTATTCCATGAAAGATGAGTTGCTCAGGAATGGGTACGATCAGCAGAAGATCCAGGTGGTATACAACGGCGTTGATCCGGTGAAGTACAACCCTGAACGGTTCAGCGAGCAGATGGTCCAGGAGTTTAGGAGAGAGACAGGAATCAGGGAGAAGAATGTGATCCTCTTCATAGGCAGATTGACGCAGGTGAAAGGACCTGATGAACTTATCAGGGCGATGCCTGCTGTTCTCAGGACTGTGCCTGATGCACAACTGATCATACTCGGCGTTGGTGAGATGGAGGAAGACCTCCGTGACCTGATCAGATCACTTGGAGTTGAACCACACGTGCTGATGCATACCCATCTAGTGACCGAAGAGGAGCGGCTCCTCTTCTACGCTGCCAGTGATTGTGCAGTCTTCCCGTCAAAGTACGAGCCCTTCGGAATTGTCTGCACCGAGGCAATGGCAATGGCGATACCTGTCGTGGTCGGGGCTACCGGTACAAGCGGGCTGCGTGAGCAGGTGGTATCAGATGGGCCAGACCAGTGCGGATATCATATAAATCCGTGGGACCCTGATGATATCGCAACGTATCTCGTGCGACTCCTCAGCGATCAGGATATGATGGCAAGGTTCGGAAGAGCCGGGCGAAGCCGGGTGATCAGGCAGTTCACATGGGATACCGCAGCTGCCCGGACCTCTGCTGCGTACAGAAAGATACAGAATCCGGGCGGCGCTTTACAGGCAGTAGGGTGATAGATCTGAAACCAGATCAAGATATTGAAGATCTGAAAGTAATTCCAGACAGGATCAGGTATGGTCGTGAACTCAGGGATCCTGATATCGCAGGGAATCGGGAGTTCCTGATGGTGGATGGGGAGACATACTGCTCCTCATCATTTGCAGGGAATACACGCCGATATCATGGGCTCCTCGTGCAGAAGGACAGGATACTTCTGAGTGCACTCCATGAAGAGGCGAACGGGATCAGACTCTCACCAGGATACTGGGGCGACACCTTCGTAGACGGCGGACTTCCATGGACACTTGGTGCTTCTCTGTACCCAGTGATCCAGGAGTTTGCGATCCCTAGTGCCAGGATTAGAAGGTCATTTATCCTTGACAGAGGCCTCACGATCAGGTACGAGATTACAGGAACCGTATCGCTGATTATACGGCCACTTATGACAAGCCGGAGTGTGCAGGATCTCTCAGGTGAACAAAAGGTAACATCCAGCAGTGATGCGGGATCGCTGACACTGAATGGGTGTGCAGTCAGATCAGATCTCGGTTTTACTGACGACAGACAACTGTACCTGAATGCACGGTATCCACGGGATGAGGATCGGGGCTATGAAGCACGGGAGGATCTCATCTCTCCGGGTTACTTTGCCGGTACTGTCACAAATGGAATCGTTGAGATCAGATTTGCTCTCCTGAATGTAAGACCTGAATTAAACCAGACACAGGAGGCACAGGAGAGTCGGGATATCCTGGACCATGCATCCCGGCTCTGCATCAGGGGAAGCGAGATCCTTGCCGGTTATCACTGGTTCACCGAGACCTGGGGTCGTGATACATTCATCAGTCTTCCAGGGCTGCTTCTTGAGACTGGCAGGTACAGGGAGGCAGAGGAAGTATTTCGCTGGCATCTTGCCCATCGCAGGGATGGGCTGCTGCTGAACCGGTACCCTGGCTCGTATAACTCCTCTGATGCAACGCTCTGGTTCTTCTGGGCACTCTTTCAGTATATACAAAAACTTCCAGGTTCTCCTTTTGTTACCACCATCAGGCATGAACTCGAAGAGCTCATCAGCCAGTACCCCAGAAGTGAGACTGCCTCACTCAATGGGAATCTGATTACCGTCAGGGAGGGGACAACCTGGATGGATACCAAGGAGACACCCAGAACCGGGATGCCTGTCGAGATAAACGCACTCTGGATCCTTGCCCTCGAACTGATGGAGTACCTGAAGTTCTCAACCCCGGTCAGTTCAAAGGACGCACTGGCAGAGTTTCAGGAGTTCTGGAACCCTGAAACCGGATGCCTTTATGATGTGATCAACCCCTCCGATCCATCAATAAGATCAAACCAGATCATCGCACTTGCTTTCGGGCTTCTCCCGTTTGACGACGGATGTCGTGCTCTGGAAGTTATTGAGAAAGAACTGCTCACGCCATATGGTTTGAGAACACTCTCACCAGCCTCACCGGGATACCATGGCAGATACGCCGGAGACATCTCATACCACAACGGGATGGTATGGCCATGGCAGACCGGTTTTTACCTTGATGCCCTGATCCAGTACGGAGCAGATCATGAGAAGGTAACGTCAGTGATCTTACCTCTCTGGGAATATTTCCTGACCGACGGGGCTGGAATGCTTCCCGAGATCTTTGATGGCAATGCACCACATCAGCCTGCCGGAACGATCTGTCAGGCATGGAGCATTGCAGAACTCATCAGGGCGAGAGGAACGGTTCTCAGGCGTTCAGAAAAGGTTGTGCCGGAAAAAAGGGAGGATGATAATTACCTCTTTGCCTGACATAAGATTGACGGATTTAAATAGTATGATCTTTTTTTCAACGCCGGTTGGAAACAGTGAAACTGATATGGCAATATCAGGAACTACATCGTGTCATGATTGCTTCACATCGGTGAGTGATAGGAAACTGGGTATCAGGTTACACCATGATGCTTCTTCAGATAGGCATGGATTTTTTCTGACTGTAAAAAACCATTATCCAATCTGTCAATAACCGAATCTATCCGCATCAGTTCCCTGATGACCTCATCACCTCGTTCACATCCACCCATTTCAACCAGAGTGATGGCAATTGAGAGGGGATTTCGGACCTGATCATTGAGGGTCGCCTGGACACTCAGATTGTTTTGAATCTGTTTATCCAGGCACTGATTCATCTTTTCCAGCTCATGATTCACCTGCTCAAGTTGCCTGAGAGAGAGACTACGTTCAATATGCGATTTGAGTCGTGCCAGAAGGGTCCGAACATGAACAGGTTTAACTACGTAATCGGCCCCACCGGCTTCAAATCCCTTCTCAATACTCTCGTCATTATCCCTTGCAGTCAGGAATATTACCGGGATATCAGAGCAGGATGGGTTTGATTTGAGATGATGGCACACTTCAAACCCATCCATGCCCGGCATCATGACATCAAGAATAATTGCATCAGGTTTCTTCTCTTCAGCAATCTGTATGGCATGAGATCCACTTGTAGATTCGATAACCCGGTAACCAGCATTTTCAAGAATTTTTGCTATCGCATACCGATTATTATCATTATCATCTACGATAACAACAGTAAAATTTTCAGGGTTAAAGGGGTTGAGTCTAAAAGACATGTGAATTTACTATTCGTTGCAGAAAAGACCCTATAATTCTTCTGACCGAGATCTCATTTTTGGAGGTTTGAGAAATGATAGTCCTCGAAGTCCATACTACACGCACAGATGAATCGTATCCCAGCATGCCATCAGCAAAAACGAAAACGAGAAGCCATAGATATATAACCACACACTGATAAAATGTGATTTTACTGATGAACGCATTTCTCCGTCCTTGGTGCATGATCATTCTGATTCTGATGGTAACCATTGTACCAGGATGGGCTGCTGATCAGTGTGATCCCTCAATACGTAGCACAAATATTTCTGCCTCAGCAGCCTGGCCTTCCCCGGTACTCCTCTCGATGTACCCGGATTCTGTTATTGCCGGGGGAAATGCATTTACTCTCACCGTGGATGGCAATAATTTTCTCCCTGAAAGCACGGTGCTCTGGGATGTTCAGAACAGGACAGGATCATACCTTTCATCACACCAGATGACGGCTCTCATCACTGCATCTGATATTGCGACACCGGGACAACATTATGTGAGAGTGCAGAATCCGGGTGCCTGCGGTGGCGACTCCAACATTGGGATATTTGCCATACGCGACAATGGACAGTCTTTTCCCTTGTACACAAGTCCCCTGAATACCTATCTCCTCAAGGCCGGGACAGGCAGAGGATCAATATTGGTCAGATCCCTGTCAGGAGGGCTTTCGAACTTCAACCTGACACTGTACTCTGACTATTCTGCTCCATTCTCATTTTACATCCTCTCGATCCCAACATGGGTATCTACTCCGGAAGTGAAGGTACTCGATGAGCACCGGATTCAGATCACCGGAGGTGACGAAAGCAATCTGATAACCAGCGGTTCAACAAACGTTGCCCTGGTGAACCTCTCCTTCATCGGCGGTATGACCGGGTCCGGGTACCTTCAATGCATCCTGAATTCGGCAACCGCTGATGACGGGACCCGGTATGGAAGCGGGTACACCGCCCTGCCTGTGCAGGTCAGTGAACTTCATGCATT
>CAZVAS010000109.1:0-2506 GCA_964625165.1 uncultured Methanospirillum sp.
CCTGAAGGTTTTTCAGTGATCCTGTGGTGGATTTTAACTCGTCCAGGGTTATTGTTACGTTTTTCCTGTTCACAGTCATCTGCCGGTGTATTATGGTATACATTAGGAGGACTGGAGTTAATTAGCGTATACCCTGCGGTGCGAGGGGATATGGTTGGTGGATATTGCGGGAAAAGATCGAAACAGAAAAAAAGAAAAATTAGGGTTTCAGAGTTTATACTCTGAATCCGGACTTGTAATCAAAGGCCTTCTGCAGGGTCTTAATGCCGCCGGTGACTTCGGTGTTGTCTTTCCAGCTGTTGGTTGCAGAGGTCTGGTTCCAAGTTGCAGTTGAAGTTGGGTGGGTGCCAGCTGCATCATAGCCATTCAGAGCATAGTTTGCATCGCCACCATCACGGGCCTCCATGATACTGCCTGCGAATACGGTCTTAACAGTACCCTCTGCAAAACCGCTGCCTGAGTTTGCATCAGGAGTAACAGCGATCTGGTAGGTTAGGCCTGCTGGCACATCGCCGGTCTCAGCGACTGCACGGATCTGACCCTTGGTTGAAACCTGTGCGCTGTTCACGTTAACAAGGCTGCTCTTTGCAGAGACGATGTTACAGAATGCCGGTAGAACCTTTCCATTGTTGGTAGAGAAGACACAGCGGATGTTGTCGTCGCCATTTGCGTAGTTGCCTGCAACATCAAGAGTGTACTCTTCCTCGCCGACCAAGTGTGCACCCTCAGTGCTTGCGTAGGTCAGAACCTTCTGTGACTCAACGTTGAACAGGCCGCTTGCCTGGTTCTTTGAGTTGAAGTCGAAGTTCTTGTTCTCTGCGAGCTTACCACCGTTGGTCAGGATTGCATCCTTGTAGGTGACGTCAGAGATAGACTGTCCTGCTCCGAGAATTCCGGTTGGAATTGCACCTGGGTTTGCAATAACCCAGGACATGGTTGACTTGTCGTCGACAGCACCAGTGGCGTCGATGACGGTGTCAATGGAGAAGACCTGGTTCTCCGGAGTTGCGTTTGGAAGACGGTCTGCTGCTGCAAAACCGACGATTGCCACGAGGGCAACCAGTGCAATAGTTGCGATGTATCCGAATTTCATTACAGTACTCCTACAATTTATGCTGATACTCTGGGCATCAACTAATACGTGTTTGTCCTGTGAAAATATATATCTGCTGCCCCACTTGGAAAATTTCTTCCATCGCATGTGCTATATATGCCCATCGATTGAAAAGAGACACAAGAAAGATTGTTAGCACGTGAAAAAATTTCTCTAGTAATTAGAGGGGGTATATTATAAATTGTTTCTTCTCTTTTTTAATTCAAATTCATATAGATTAGAAGAATACCTTATAATTCTCCGCGGCGTCATAATTTCAATACCCTGCTCTTTCCATAATTTTTCTGACTGAATCAGGGCCCGGAAGATCCGGTGACAGCCCTATCAGCGGCAGGCCATCAATAACACGCGTTGCGACCGCTTTATCATACTCGATCTTTCCGATGTACCGGATCTCACTGATCTCCCTTGCCCGGGAAGCAAGTTCTTCAGGGAACAAGAATCCACCTATGCTTGAGAAGTTTTTCCAGTGTATTCCTGACTCCTCTGCTACCCGTTTAGCCCTGAGCAGATGGGCAAATGATTTGTTTGAAGGACCTATCACATCGAAGATCTCGTCCACATCGGCTGTTATTCGGCGATTCAGGTGTTCAAGGCCGCCGGGAGCATCGATCAGGACATATTTATACTGCTTTGTGAGTCTGGACAGGGCATCACGCAGGGCTGCATCAGGCATACAGTAACACCCTTCGACCCATTTGGTGCCAAGCGCAAGAAAATCAAAGTCCTTACCCTCATAGAGCCCGTCTCTCCAGATTCTGTGCTCAATTCTTTCAGAGGGAGCAACTCCGATTGTTGTTCCGCCTTTGCCGATGAATGTGTCCTCTAACAGTTCGGCGACAGTCATTCTTCCTTCTGCTTCAAGATCTACACCGATCATCTCACCCAGGTTCTGATCAGGATCCAGATCAACGAGGAGCAGAGGGCCATCACCTTTCCTGATGAAATAATCTGCCATCAGGCTGACAAAACTGGTTTTTCCTGTGCCCCCCCGGCCCATGGTGACGATAATCTTCATAACATACTAGAAGGTCAGGAAGACAGAAAATTGTGCTCCAGTCTTGTGGCGAGCGTCTGAACCTCGGCAACGGCTTTGTACTTGTTCTCGGTTGCCACGGTTTTTCCTTCCATCCCTGATATGAGGATATCCTGATCAAATGGCACATACGCAATGACCTGAGTTCCGTGGGTATGGGCAGACTCCCGGATTAATGTCTCCGACTCTGAACTTGTCACCTTGTTTGCGACATAGGCAATTTCAGGTATTCCTGCCGGTCGTGCAAGGTCTGCAATCCTTCCTGCCGTTACCAGTGATGCCTGGTGTGCATCGGTGACAATGAGCAGGATATCAACGTTCTTCGCGGTTCCTCTGCCAAGATGTTCGACTCCTGC
>CAZVAS010000109.1:2606-7813 GCA_964625165.1 uncultured Methanospirillum sp.
TCATCAATGAAGGTTAATAGATTCCAGTCAGTATTATTCGTATGGATCTGAATCATATTTTTGCAGGAATTATCACAATTCTTGTAGTCATTCTCACTTTTCAGACCGTTGTTGCAGAACCTGAAAAAATTGGTGCACAATCAGGAGTTGTCATTAATTATACTGATATTAATGAAAGTCTTTCAGATGATCCCGCAGGTGCTGATATCCTTCATCTGCTGAACCAGTCCGGATTAAATGGAACGCCTGCATCTGTCAGGATTATTCAGGTACGGTCAGGGGCTGTATATACTCCTCATACTGCCAATTCTGCTCCTGAAGCGCTGTATCTGATCTCCGGAAAAGGCAAAGTATCTGTTGATACATCCTCGTTACAAGCAGTCTCCGGTGATACCATCTCTGTTCCTGAGGGATCTCTGTATGATGTAGAAAACGTCGGAAATGAAGAACTTGTGTTCATATCGGTTCTCTCATCCCCGGTCCAGGTGCAGAATACTAAGAACCAGAGTATGTACAAAAAGTCCCCCGGTGAAGTCACGCCTGTCTCATTTGGAAATGAGACCGGGAACACCAGTTTCAGTGTATACCGTGTTCTTGATACAAATGGTGACGCACTTCCGCTTTCATTCGATTTAGCAGTTATTTCTCTTCCTGCAGGACATAATATCGGGTCACACTATGTGGTTGGAGGACAGATTGGGTACATTCTTGACGGTTCTGGGATCGTCATAATCGGATGTATCCCGCACGAGGTTCACACTGGAGATGTTTTTTACATTCCTCCCAAGGCTGTACAGGAACTGTCCGCATCTTCAGATCTCAAATTTGTTCTTCTGACAGATCCGTATTACAAGCCTGAAGAGGATTTTCCTGTTTCATCATCCTGCTAGATCAGGATTCCCTTTTTCTTGGACTTACCTGAACGGGCACATGATAAAATCCTGCTTTCTACATGCATTGCATGAAGTGCAGGCAGCTTTGTACTCCTGATTATTTTTCCATGTCATGATGAGATCAGGTTCCCTGATAAATGGTCGTGACATGGAAAAGTACGATATCTTCGTCTTTTCCAGGAGTTCAGACATGAGGGTAAAATCCCTGTTCATGCCCACCATCATCACCGGGGTCTCAATCTCTTCTGCAACCATGGCTGCATAATCCCTGAGCACCGACTCTTCGTACGTACCCCGGGGAGGGAGGGGCAGACCGTTTCCTGCACCGCCGGTTATCTCGATTCCATCTATCTTTTTCTCTGAAAGCTGGCTGCAGGCATAGCGGCAGGTTTCAAAGACTTTGTCATCTTCGTCCTCGAAATCACCACAGTTGATCTTTATGAACACTCCAAAATCATTCCCAACACGTGAACGGACGGCATCATACATCTCAAGGATAAACCTGGCCCTGTTTGATACCTCACCCCCGTATCTGTCTGTCCGTTTATTTTTCCTGGAGTTCTGGAACTGGCTCAGGAAGTATCCATGCCCTGCATGGATCTGTATGCCATCAAATCCTGCCTTTTGTGCACGTTTTGCTGCATCGGCGTAACTGTTTGCAAGATCCTGCAACTCGTTCTCTGTAAGATCTGCAGGGGTCGTCCATATCCCACCCTTTCCGACATACGTTATCTGCATCACAACCGGGACACCATGCCGATGGATCTTTGAGGTCATCTCCTGGTATGCGGGAATATGCGTATCATCGGCAATACTCAACATTCCGGGAAGGCAGGTTGGGTCAGGAATAATCGTTGTTGCCCCTGTGATTATCATCCCAACCCCTCCAAGTGCGAGTTCTTCATAGAGATCCATCAGTTGTCTGGTCGGGCGGCCTGTCTGATCAGCCATCGACTCCCATGTGGCTGATCTGATAAACCGGTTCTTGAGTGTTATCTTTCCAATTCTGGTTGTATCAAAAAGGGTTCTCATATGATTCCTCTATGTTACGATGAGCAGTATCCCGAATATTCTGGATACATAGTATGCAGGTTTCGTAATTCCCAATTCCATTCAAGAATATTTGAGCTTACTTTGTGAGTCTTACAATTCGGTATGCTCGTGGTCTATTTCTATCAGATAGATTACTCCGTGATACCTGGTGTAGGGGAAGTAACAGGATAACTGATGGATCTGATGCATTTGACATATGACATAAATTTTCCACAACTGCAGGACTCCCACCGTTTTCATAGTCGCTGGTGATACCTATAATTCAAATATGTGATCTGATCGCTGTCTGATTCCAAGTAAACTAAAAATTGATTATAATTGTATATTTTTTCAAATTGTCCAGTTAAAACTGAAATGCTGCCTTGGTGATCACAATGTTGATATGTACTGAGTGTAAACACTCGGTCATTACGATGCTACTGCCAGCCTGATTGCCGCTTTGCTATGAGATTCCAGGAGGTTAGAGGGTATTTTTATGAAGACTGTCTTTGTCCGGCAGGATCGGTGTGTCGGTTGCAGGCATTGTGAAATTGCCTGTGCCGTTGAGCATTCAGAAAACAAGGAATTATTCCTGACGTTTAGTGAAGAAAAGCCATCACATCCGCGCATCCATGTTGAATCGGTTGATAATTATCTCTCATTTCCAAACCGGTGCAGACATTGCGATCCTGCCCCGTGTATGCAGGTGTGTCCCACCAGGGCCCTTAGCAGGGACGAGATAACCGGATCTGTTCTTGTCTCGTATGCACGGTGTATCCAGTGCAGTGTTTGTGCCATGGCATGCCCGTTCGGGATTATCACGTTTCAGAAGGTTCGTGAGCTCGAAAGTGACCGGGAAGTAAATGCAAAGTGCGATAATTGCATCGGACGGTTGTCAGAAGGCCGGATTCCAGCATGTGCGGAGGCATGTAAAACCGGTGCTCTTGAGTTCGGTGATGTGAATGATATCATCAGGGAGACAAGGGCTGACCTTACCATGCGGCTTATCAGGTCACAGGGACAGGACGTTGAACCTTCCTCAATGCCGGAAAATATCCGTGCATTCAAAGCAGTGATGGAGACTATTGCCAATCTTTGAGTTCCAGGAGAGTAAAAAATGAGTAACCCGTCAGATATCAGAAAAGAAGCAGAACGGCGAGCACTTGATTCATCAGACCAGGAGATCATCGCAAAGGCAATAGACGAAGGTATTGAGACTGCATGGGAGCGGTTCGCACTCCAGCAGCCTCAGTGCGGGTTCGGTCAGCTTGGTGTCTGCTGTAATAATTGTGCAATGGGACCATGCAGGATCGATCCATACGGGGGAAAACCTTCTCACGGAGTTTGTGGAGCCAATGTCGACACAATAGTCTCCCGGAATCTCCTGGATGACCTTTCGGTAGGGGCAGCAGCCCACTCTGATCACGGCAGGGAAGTTGTCGAGGTACTGCTTGAGACAGCGGAAGGGAAAGCCGAGGGGTACCGGATCACAGACGAAGAGAAACTGAAGCGGGTAGCCGAAGAGTACGGGATTGCCGTTGCCGGAAGAAAACCCGGGGAGATTGCAAAGGATCTTGCCCTTGGAATGCTTGCAGAGTTTGGCAGTGTCAAGAACTATATTCAGGTGGCAGAGCGGGCCCCTGACAAGACAAAGGCGATCTGGAAAGAGTTCGGGATCACTCCACGGGGAATTGATCGGGAGATTGTCGAAGCCCTGCACCGGATCCACATGGGAGTGGATGCTGACTTCGTGAATATTCTCCTTCATGCCATGCGGACCGCTCTTGCGGATGGCTGGGGAGGATCGATGATCGCAACCGAGTGCTCAGATATCCTCTTTGGCACTCCAAAGCCCCTGACCTCCTGGGCCAACCTTGGGACACTCAGCAATGACAAGGTGAATGTGGTTCTTCACGGCCACAATCCTCTCCTCTCCGAGATGATCGTTCAGGCCGCCGAGGATCCGGAGCTCAGGAAGTATGCAACTGAGAAGGGAGCAAAAGGGATCAACCTTGTCGGGATGTGCTGCACCGGAAACGAACTCCTGATGCGGAGTGGTATTCCGATTGCAGGAAACATTCTCGACCAGGAACTCGCGATCGCCACCGGTGCTGTCGAAGCGATGGTGGTTGATTACCAGTGTATCTTCCCGTCAATACCTGCTACTGCCGGATGCTACCATACAAAGGTTGTTACAACCAGTACCAAGGCAAAGATCCCGGGAACCCAGTACATGGAGTTCAGTGCAGAGACCGCCCTGTCGACTGCAAAAGAGATCATTACACTGGCAATCGATAACTATCCGAACCGGAACCCGGACCGCGTAAGGATCCCGGGAAAACCGATGAAGGTGATGGCCGGTTTCTCGGAAGAAGAGATCAGGAAGGCCCTGGGCGGGACATACAAGCCGCTGATCGATGCCATCGTCGCAGGACAGATCAAGGGTGTTGTCGGGATCGTCGGCTGCAACCATCCGAGGATCAAGCAGGACTACGGTCACGTAACCCTGGCAAAAGAGTTGATTAAGAGAGATATTCTGGTTGTTGAGACCGGATGTGCGGCGATAGCTTGTGGGAAGGCCGGTCTTCTCCTCCCTGAAGCAGCTGATCTTGCAGGCCCTGGTCTTAAAGCGGTATGCAATCTTCTCGGGATTCCCCCGGTCCTGCATATGGGTTCGTGTGTTGACAACTCGCGTATCCTGGTTATGGCTTCGATGGTTGCAAAGGAACTCGGTGTCGGGATCGGTGATCTTCCACTCGGTGGGGCAGCTCCTGAATGGTATTCACAGAAGGCTCTTCCTATCGGGACCTACTTTGTTGCGTCCGGTGTATACACGGTGCTTGGGATTCCCCCCAAGATCTTCGGGAGCAAGAATGTGATCAATCTCCTAACCGAAGGACTAAAGGGCATCACAAATTCTGCGTTTGCAGTTGAGCCGGATCCGGTGAAGTCAGCAGATCTTCTTGAGGCTGAGATCAACCGAAAACGTTCGGACCTGGGCATCTGATCCAATCACTTTTTTGGTCAGATCATGGATGATACAACATTTCACGAGATTATCTCGCGGTATCCCTCCCCTTCCGGAAGAATTCTCGGGATACTTCGTGATATCCAGATTCAGGAAGGATACATCCCCAGGGATCTTTTGAATCGTGTTTCTATAGAACTGAATGAACCGGTATCACGGCTGTACAGTCTGATCACGTTTTACTCGTTCTTCAGCCTCCATCCGGTTGGTGAGCACATGATCACGGTCTGCATGGGAACTCCCTGTCATGTCAA
>CAZVAS010000110.1:0-5157 GCA_964625165.1 uncultured Methanospirillum sp.
AGTTCCCTCACTTCAGGGAGGGATGAGAGATTGGAGATCTGATCGGTTCGAACCCATCCGGTTATCAGACCGAAACCGGGATCTGATCTCGATTCATTCAGGTACCGGGTAACGTTGGTAAGAGAACTGTCCTGAACCAGAGAGAGGGTGACATGAACTTCTGATCGGTTCTGTGAGTCAAACCTGAGCTGACCCATGAGTTCCATCTCACGGGTCAGGGATGCAACGGTAGTTTTTGAGGGAGAGGCAGAGGGATCAACCAACTGGAGCAGATCACTCGATAGTTTATCTCTCCAGGAATGAGTGACCGGAAGAAATGATGCAGGGGAACTACCTATTGAGAGATCTTCTGATCCAACGCCTGTAAAATTATCTTCTGCAAAAGTCTGAACCGGTAAAAAGGATACCAGAAGTACGAGAGAGAAGATCAGCAGAGAACCACAAGTATGAGATAGCATCGTTCAGCCCCACCAGGAGACAGGTTCTGCAAAGAACCTGTACTATAGAGATAGTCAGGAAAGGATATCAAGAAGACTTATTTATCAGCAGTATGCGAATCAGGATGCATGGATGTTGAAGGCTATGTCCGGCGAAATATGAAATCCGGCCGGGCAGAGGCTGAAATAATCAGGGATCTCTCAACACGAATCCGTGAGATCAAATCTGTATCCCAGGAATATGCAGAACAGTTTGCGCATGCAGTCATCACCGAAGTAAAGAATACCAGCGATCTTACCAGTGACCTTCTCAGCTGTACTGAAGCAGGTGTGGCGATGGGGGAGTTCGGTGTAGGTTCACGAGGGACCGGAGATTTTTACGCACACCGCAAGATCGCTGAGATCATCGGAAAGACCGGGGCTAATGTCGGTGTCGATGAGATGGATGATGCCGGTGTTGTCGAAGCGGGTGGGAGATATATCATCAGTACTGTTGACGGGATGCATTCACGGCTCAGTGATTTTCCATTCCTCGCCGGATTTCACGTGACAAGGGCAACACTTCGCGACTGTTATGTGATGGGTGCAAAACCCGTGATGCTCTTCTCAGATATTCATGTCGCTGACGACGGTGATGTCTCAAAGATATTTGACTACACTGCCGGAATCACAACCGTTGGAGAGGTGATGCAGGTCCCGCTTGTGTCAGGATCGACCCTGCGGATCGGCGGGGACATGGTCATCGGAGAACGTCTCACTGGTTGCGTCGGGTGCGTTGGAGTTGCTGATCATATTACCGCCCGCAGGGAGGCAAGACCTGGTGACATCCTGCTAATGACCGAAGGGGCAGGAGGGGGAACAATCGCAACCACCGCCCTGTATTACGGATTCCCTGACATCGTGGACAGAACCATCAATCTCCAATTCCTCAAAGGTGCCGATGCTTTGCTGAAAAGCGATGTGCTACACCAGATTCACGCGATGACCGATGTGACTAACGGGGGACTCAGGGGAGATATCTTCGAGATGGCAGAGACTGCAGGAAGCAGATTCATCGTCGAGGAAGAACAGGTCCTGGGACTGGTCGATCCGGTTGTGAGAACAATGCTCGAAGAACTGGAGATCGATCCCCTCGGTGTCTCGCTCGACGCAATGCTGGTGGTCGCTCCAGAAGAGACAGTCCGAAAGGTGAAGGGTGTACTTGAGGGGGCCGGTGTCAGGACTGCAGAGATCGGTCGGGTTGAGAATGGTAATGCAGAACCGGTTCTCATCAGAGATGGCAAGGAGACAGAGTTCAGACCACGGTTCAGAGAGGCAGCATATACTCCCCTTAAAAAACTGGTTGACAAGGAGAGCCGTGATTTTGAAGAGATGCGAGAGGGTGTGGATAGGGCAGCGGCTGCAGCCCTGGCAAAGAAAGCACGGATGATCGAGAGGATTGGAAGACTCCACACATAAAAAAGTGACGCGAATTCTTCTTTTTGCACCCATAATTTTTACTCATTGATTGAAATTAATGAAATCTATATATATGAATAACGTCATTTCGAATTATGTCTCCACGGCATATGCTTCTACTCAGGAAGCAGGGTACTCCCATCAGCCTTCGAGGGAGTAAGGACAGGGTCAGATATCTGGATGATCATAAACACCATCCAATGGAACACCCGGTCCCTCATCCATCACATCATTCATGGCCCAAGGGACGCCTGGGTCCAAGACATACGCCTCATTCGCATCTCCACGAGGAAGCACTTGGGCCTCATACCGATCAGCCAGGACCTATCAGATTCTCCAAGATTATGACAAAAACCGGGGCAAAGATCAGAAGATAGAAGTGAGGTTGGTGAGGCACTCACATTCAAGGAAGAATTTAGAAAGTAGAGCAGATCTCATATGATATAATGAGCCCTGCATCAATCATGGACAAGTCTGCTCTTGATCTTTCCTGTTACACTTGGATCAAGACGGCGTGCCTTGCTCATGGTCTGGAATGCCTCTTGTTTCATCCCTAGTTCATCCATCACATGGGCTTTCCATACAAGTGCTTTTACAAAGTCCGGCTTGATCGTCAATGCCTGATCAAAACTTGTAAGTGCCTCCCTGAGCCTGACAAGGACGGTGTAGATCTGCCCGAGATGATACCAGGCATCTGCACTATCAGCATGAACAGAAATTGCCTGCTGGAATGATCGTATTGCTTCAGAGTTCTGATGAAGTGATTTCAATGCTCTCCCCCGGTTCAGAATTGCACGGTATTCATGGGGATTCTTGGAGATTACCCGATCATAACACTGAACAGCCTCTTCCAGCTTTCCTACCCGGTGGAGAAGCACACCCTTGTTATACCATGCCTTTAGGTCGTCAGGGTTCTCTTCGGTTACATGAGCATAAAACTGGAGCAGATCTCCGTACCGTTTCAGTTTTCGCAGGGCCTGAACCCGGTAAGAGGTAACCTGTTCATCATGTGGGTTCAGGAGGAGGGATCGATCAAACCGTTTCAAGGCATCCTGATACTTATCAAGACCCATATAGGCAAGACCCATCAGGGTCCATCCGGTACTCTGCAGCGGCTCCGATGTTGTCATCTCGTGTGCAGAATCGAGAGCCTCCTCATACAGACCCTGTTTGATATATCCCATGCTTCGCACATAAAGAGCGATGTGATTATGAGGAGAGAGCGATAAGAGCCGCCTAGAAGATGTGACAGCCTCTGAGTACCGCCCTTCACTAAGGAGAGCCCGTGACTTCATCTCCCAGGCAGGAACATGATGTTCACGCTGCTCCAGGAGCTGATCCAGCAATGATATAGCATCAGCATACCTCTGTGTCCTGATCCTGCAGTATGCCATAAGGAGCAGTGCACGGATATTTTTCGGATTATCTGTGACAAGGATCTCGAGGTCATCAAATGCATCATTGTACTGCTGTAGGTACACCTTACAGAGACCGGAGAGAAACCTTGAACGGGCATGTGTAGGATTTTTCTGAAGGACTTCTGATAATTGATTGAGGGAATCTGCATAGTGCCCGGTTCTGTACCGGAGGTATGCCAGATAATAATGTGCTGTGTTGCTGGCTTTTTCGTATTTTGTTGCACGCTGGAGGCTGCGTTCTGATTCAGCCCCCTGGTTCAGATACAACTCTACAATTCCTTTGTATAACCAGGCTGTCCCATCATCAGCATTCAAATTGAGACTCATCGTGATGAATGGCAATGCTTTATCCCACTCATGCTCAAGGATGAGTTGTCTCGCAGTTGTAAGATAGGGATTTACATCTGGTACGGGTTTTGCCTCTCCTTCAGATGGTTCAAGAAAGCCTGCAAGTTCCTCAGGTATAGTACTCGAAATAAACCGGGTATCAGTCTCTTCGAGTTCTCCGGGTATCTCATGATCAACTGATATTGGTTCAAACAGACGACGCTCTTCTTCTTTTACTACCTCTATCGGTTCATCCTGAGGAGGAAGCACACCCATATACTGGTAACTAATGACTTCAGGAGACAATAATTATTCGATTGAAAAGGATGTCATCAGCGATCAGAAGGAAAACCGATGAAGAGTAGTCCCTGTCGGCTATAACCTTTATGCAGTTATCGTGCTGATACCTCTTCCATGGCAGATCCACTTCTGATAGCAAAGGGAGCGACTGATGTCAGCATCCTCCCTGAGATGATCAACCGGCACGGTCTGATTGCAGGAGCAACCGGTACTGGAAAGACCGTGACCCTTCGGGTGATCGTTGAGAACTTGAGTAGGATCGGTGTGCCTGTTTTTCTTGCTGATATTAAGGGAGACCTTTCCGGTATCGCAATAGAGGGAGGAGGAAATCCAAAGATCGATGAACGGATCAAAAAACTCGGGATCACCGGATTTTCATATGCCGGATACCCGGTGATTTTCAGGGACCTTTTTGGTGAGAACGGTCATCCGGTACGAACCACGATTTCTGAACTGGGTCCACTCATGCTCAGCCGCATCCTTGATCTGAATGAAACCCAGGCCGGTGTTCTCTCAATCATCTTCCGGGTTGCTGATGATAACGGACTCCTGCTTCTTGATCTGAAAGATCTCAGGGCGATGGTAACATATGTATCAGATCATGCTGCCGAGATCAAGGGAACATACGGCAATGTCAGTACCAGTTCGACCGGGGCTATTCAGCGTGCTCTTCTTGCACTTGAGGATCAGGGTGCAGACCGGTTCTTTGGCGAACCGGCACTTGAGATTAATGATCTGATCAGAACTGTGGATGGAAAAGGGTTGATCAATCTCTTTGCTGCGGAAAAACTGATACAAGCACCGAAACTGTACTCTACGTTTCTGCTCTGGCTTCTCTCTGAACTATACGAGCAGTTACCGGAGGCAGGCGATCTCGAAAAACCGAAGTTTGTCTTCTTCTTTGACGAGGCCCATCTGCTCTTCAAGGATGCACCAAAAGCCCTCGAGGAGAAGATTGTCCAGATAGTCAGACTCGTCAGATCCAAAGGGGTTGGTATCTATTTCATCACCCAGAGTCCATCTGATATTCCTGAAGATGTGCTTGGACAACTAGGAAATAAAGTCCAGCATGCACTCAGGGCAACAACCCCGAATGAAGAAAAAGCAGTCAAAACAGCTGCCAGATCCTTCAGACAGAACCCGGCATTTGAAACAGAAAAAGCGATATCAGAGCTGGGAATAGGAGAGGCACTTGTATCCATCCTCGATAAACAGGG
>CAZVAS010000110.1:5257-6418 GCA_964625165.1 uncultured Methanospirillum sp.
CAGGTTGGAAGGGAACTTGTCAGGGGACTTCTCGGATCACTTGGCGGGACAAAAAGAAGATGAGAGATAGATACCTGGCATTTCCATATTTTTGGCTAAACAAGGAGACCGGATTTGTAGTCATATCTCTTCTGGAAGGTCTCCATTTTTCCGTTTATGGATGAGGTATTAATCCAGGTATTCTCAACCAACGTTTTGTTACCATTCTTCCGAGAGCAATCGCATGGTTTGAATGATACAATTATTCATCGAACCACTTATTGGCACATTATTTCTTAACCATTGTTGTAATTCCCAACATATGATGAGCAAAAAACTAGCAAATCTCCCGGCAGAACTTCAACTCTGTGATCAATCTGTCATAAGACACAATAGTTATCTGCAATAATTGGTGAGTTTATGCAGAGGTGTACAGATGCAGAAGATCCTGCTTCAAATTATCATTATCACTCTTCTTTTTGTATTTCCGGTCTCAGCCGGGACACTGGTCTCGCAAACCGGTTCCTTCTCTGAAGCCTGGAATAATGGAAACATTCCATCCCCTGCTCCGGGAGTCATGGTCATTCCTGGCGGGCCGGGAATTCTTACCATAACCACCATCCAGGAACCATTTTATAAAGCAGGGCTGGAGAACGGTCCGACACAGGTGCGATATCAGAACTCCCAGACTCCCGGACTGGGTCCTGACATCGGGATGTACCTTGGTGATACTTTTTACCAGAAAGGTGCTGATATCGGATCGATCAAACGCGTGTCCGAGGGAATACCTCTCAACAAGGTCACCCGCTACTTCACATGCCTGAATGGCGAAAAAAGTGTGAGTGTCCAGATACTCCCGGCAATAGAAATTAACACGAACCATCAGCTGGCTAACAAAGTCAGTTACTCTGCTGCATGGGAACCGCTACATGACGGGCGTGCAACCGAACCCGGATGTGATATATCTGGAGTATGGAAGACAAACAAGGGAAATGTCACCCTGACAGAGACCGGGTATTCTCTTCGTGATGTCAGCATAGATGGATCCTACATCGGGAAACAGAAGGGATCATTCCAGGGAACCATGTCAGGACCGATTCTCACCGGAACCTGGTCAGAACCTACATCAGGAGGATCAAATTCAGGCAGGTTCACATTCTTCTTCAGAAATGACTGCTGTGC
>CAZVAS010000110.1:6518-7795 GCA_964625165.1 uncultured Methanospirillum sp.
TCCTGGGGTGATCCGGTAGCCTGTTCACGAAGAGTTAACGATAATTCCTGCAGTTCACCTGAGTAAAATCCATTTACAGACCCTTCAACTGCAAGGCTCGAGATAGCCTCACCAGACTGAGAGGCGACGGATGAAGAAGAGCCTGAATATCCTGGTGAAGGATTTGCAATGCTCCCACCACGGTAATTATCAGGAAGAGATGTTGAATAGATTGCAGGCTGCCCTGTAGGTGGCCGAATCTCAAGGGTGAACTTCTCTCCTCCACGCGGCTGCTGTTCGGCAGGAATCTGCAACGTGACCTCCTGTTCATCACCTGGCTTGATGGTACCTGATGCCGGGTTTGCCGGAAGCACCGTCACCGGATCCATGGTACCTGCTGACCAGAGATAACTGACCCGTGGCAGATACTGCGGCTGGCTGCCATCAGTCAGAACAATGGTGAAGGTCAGTTCTGAAAGCCCTTTTGTATATTTTCCATTCAGATCACCACTGATTACAAGTGCCGGCTGAATACCACCAGTTGAACTGGATTTATCAGGTTCCTTTCCAGGGGTAGTCTCATTTGATATATTGGCCTGTGTCTCATTTTCTGATGGAACTGGGGTTTCATCAGGAGTGATCGTTGGAACCGGGGTGACCGGATGGGAAGGGGATGAACTATGACTGCCGAAGAACGAGGGAATGATGAGCAGATAGATCGCAAGAGCTGCCACAAAGATGAGTACCACAGCTGGGATGAGGAACTTCTGATATGGGACCGTAAGAGTGCTCAGCCCTTCTGGCTGGTGAACTATCTTCCGGTCCTCTTTAGGTGGACTAATCTTTTTGAATGCCTTTTTCACGATCTGATCGCGGTTCTGTTCGTACGAGAGATTACCGGGATCATATTTGAGGGCATTCTCATAGCAGGTTAGGGCATCTTCCAACTGGCCAAGTTTAGAATATGTAACACCCAGAGCATTCCATGCCTTGTGATTCTGTTCGTTTGTCGCAACAGCTTTCTGCAGTATCTCTATGGCTTCCTGATATCGCCCATCACGAAAGGCTTTCATCCCTTCATGAAATGAATCATCTATTCCCATTATCCCATCCTGAAACGGAGTGATGTACATATTATCCGGAGATGGTTATTAGGTTCCTGTTCATGCATGGCTGACCTGATACATAGGATTATCCGAACATTACCAGGTGAATTGATATCAGCCTGATAAACCACGGAATTAAATAAAAAAGCCGGATGCAGGCTTTTTTCGCTTGCTCAAAAAGTATAATCGTGC
>CAZVAS010000111.1:0-6296 GCA_964625165.1 uncultured Methanospirillum sp.
TAGACAGGAGGTTCAAAGACACCACGTGGATCCCGGCCCGGGCGGATCAGTTCCTCACAGATATCATGCAGCGTGGGAATTCCACATGTTTCAGAGACAAACGACTCAAGGCGTACCTGCCTGACCAGCGATTCATTACCGATAAGATCGACAGGTTTCGCGCTGATACTCGCTGCCATCTGAGCCACAAGGTCATATCTCTCCGGATGAACACCGGTGTTATCGAGAGGGTTCGTTCCATCACGAATCCGAAGGAACCCTGCAGCCTGTTCATAGGTCTTCTCACCGATGCCTTTCACACGTCTGAGTTCTTCGCGGCTTGTAAACGGCCCGTTCTTTTCCCGGTGCCTGACAATCTCTGTTGCAAGCCGCTGGTTCAGACCAGAAACATACGATAACAATGAGGGAGAAGCAGAGTTGAGATCAATGCCAACCTCGTTGACAACTGATTTCACCACCTCTTCAAGCCTGGACTTGAGCATATCAGGATCAATATCGTGCTGGTACTGCCCGACACCGATTGAACGCGGTTCTATCTTCACCATCTCAGCAAGCGGATCAAGAAGACGTCTGCCGATCGAGACAGCACCACGCATTGTCACATCCATGTCAGGCAGTTCCGTCCTACCAAGTTCTGATGCAGAGTAGATCGAGGCACCCTGTTCATACACAGAAACCACCGCAATCTCTTCAGCCAAACCAAGACTCCTCACAAACTGCCAGGTCTCCCTGCCTGCTGTCCCGTCACCGACTGCGATGACCTGAACATGGTGCCTGGTGACCAGATCCCGGATTATCTGTGAAGACCCGGTGGGATCAGGCCTCGGATCGTGGGGAAAGATAGTCGCAGTCTCAAGAGGGAGACCTTCTGCAGTGAGGACAACCACCTTGCAACCGGTACGAAATCCGGGATCGATCGCCAGAACCCGCTTTGAACCGAGAGGAGGAGAACGGATCAGTGCACGCAGATTTGATGCAAAAACCAGGGCAGCCTCTTCATCAGCACGTTCCTTGAGTTCGTTCCGGAGTTCACGTTCAAGTGAAGGGGCAAGCAGACGGTGATAGCCATCGGTCACTGCATCCAAGACACATTCAACTGCCGGGCCTGATCCTGAAAGATACTTCTCTGCAATTAGATCAATACCGGTCTTTGGATCCGGGCCGATCTTTGCAGAGAGAAGACCCTCCTCTTCACCCCTGAAGATGGCAAGAATCCGATGGGACGGGATAGATCCTGCTGATTCTGATGTGCCTACATACTCTTTCCATTTTCCTGCATCTCCACCAGTCCCCCGGGCTGCAGATACATCAAGACGGGAACTTTTATGAAACACTTCCCTGATCTTCTGACGAACTTCAGGGTTTTCACTCACCTCACCTGCAATAATATCTTCAGCTCCGGCGAGTGCGACCTGTGCTGTCGGGACATCCAGATCTGGGTTAATGAATCGCGTAGCCTCAGTAAGCGGATCGATCTGTGCATTTTGGGTGAGAAGAAGATCAGCAAGGGGCTGAAGACCCTGCTCACGTGCCCGGTCAGCCCGTGTCTTGCGTCGGGGTTTATATGGAAGATACAGATCTTCAAGCTCAGCGAGGGTTCCGGCCTGCAGAATATTCTGTTTAAGGTCAGGAGTGAGATGTCCGGACTCGGAAATTTTTGTGAAAATAACATCCCTGCGTTCCTCGAGCCTTCGTATCCTCTCAAGATGAGTTGCCAGTGAGAAGATAACCGCATCGTCCAGTGAACCGGTGGCCTCTTTTCGGTACCGCGCTATGAACGGGATGGTTGCTCCGCTGTCGAGCAGATCGATACAGGCTGCTGCCTGTCTCACCGGTATTCCGAGTGCTGCTCCGACCAGTTCCTGTATACGCCAGGTATGGTGAACTGACTGAGATAATTCGCTGACTTCTCCCATCTTCCTGCCTGATAATTCTATACAGGTAGGGAGGCAACCCAGAAAACTGATCTGTCAAAAAGAGAATGATGTCAGAAGATTATTCCAGTTTATACTTCTGAACCAGTGCCTGCCAGTCGGGAGATGCCATAAGGTGATCAAGACCAGTGTTCAGTTTCTTGAGCAGTTCTGCATCTGACTTGCGAACAGCTATTCCAAACTGTTCGTTGGTCTCTATCATGCCGATCTTCTGGACCGGTTTTCCGGCGATGATATCGTTCATCACGGTGCTGTCATAGATGACTGCATCTGTTCTTCCTGCAACCAGATCTTCAACAGCAAGCGGCGTGTTATCATACTGCTTCAGGTTATCAGCAGACATGAGGCTTTTATTCACAAGGTTGTCTTCAACCCAGATGGCTGCTGTACATCCACGCTGAGTTCCAATCTTTACCTTTCCGGCTTTTACCTGATCAAGAGTGACGGGTGATCCCTCTTTGGTTACAACCATCTGGTTCACGGTCCAGTACGGCTTGCTGAAGTTCACCTTCTCTTTTCGTTCGTCGGTGATGGTCATCCCGGCATAGACCATGTCGATCTTGTTTGCATTCAGGGCAGGTATGATGCCATCCCATGCTATTGCCTGAAATTCAGGTTCAAATCCCTGATCCTTTGCGATCCATTTGATCGATTCCACATCAAATCCGGTCGGTTCACCCTTCTCACTCATCATGGTGAAGGGTGGATAGACTGCGTCGATACCAACCCGATATACCTGCTTTGCTGCCGAAGAATTATCAGAAGAAACTTTTTTCTCCTGCACTCCGGACGGATTTGAAGATGTACACCCTGCCACTAAAAGCAGCAGAACGAGCCCCAGACAGGCCAGAGATGCAAACACTCCTTTCATGGTATCAGGTTGGGAAACCTGATATGTAATCATTACCGGTATCATTGAAACAGAACCGGGATCCTCTCTGATTCTCCCAATCTTTGATTTATATATATGATTCGCTTTCAGTAGTGCTCACAGATCACAATTTCTATTACAGTGCCGATCAAACAACTTTCAATGGATCGGAAATTCATATCAATCCTGGTAATTTTTATAGTGCTTTGTGCAGTCTGCATGAGTGGTTGTACTCAAAGTGCCAATACCGCTGATAAGTCTGCAAAAAGCACAGACAACGCATCTGCAGACCAGAAGAAGACATACATTGTAGGTATCGATGGAGAATACCCACCATACAGTTTTATTGATAAAAATGGGACAGCCCAGGGATTTGATGTCGAGTCAGTCCAGTGGATAGGAAACAAACTTGGGTTTAATGTAAAGATCCAGCCTATCGCATGGGATGGAATCATACCTGCCCTGAATGCAAAGAAGATCGATATGGTCTATTCAGGAATGACCATTACCGATGAACGCAAGCAGCAGGTAAACTTCAGCAACCCATACTGGAAGGTTAATCAGTCTATTGCAGTTCACAACGACAGCACATTAACTCTTGATGACTTTAAGGCAGGGAAAGGAAGAATTGGTGCACAGCGTGGAACAACCGGGGCATTCTGGGTAGAAGAGAATCTCATCAATAAGAGTGTCATTCAGGCAGATCAACTTGTCACCTATGACAACTTCCCACTGGCAGCAACAGATCTCCAGAATAAACGCATTGACTTTGCAATCTACGATCGCCCACCAATGCTTGACGCCATTGCTGACAAGCCACTCCATCTCGTCGGTGAGATCGATACCGGTGAAGAGTATGGAGTTGCAATCCGCAAGGATGACACAGAGCTCCTGAACACCATGAACAAGGGACTGGCACTGCTCCATGAGTCACCAGACTGGGCAGTTCTTAAGAAGAAGTACAAGATGGAATAACTCATTTCATCTCTTTTGAACGCATACACTATTTTGAATCCTTTTATGCTCATATGTGACAGACAGAATCATGTGGGTTCTACTACTCCCAAGAGATGCCCACCTGGAGGCAGATAGTGGATCCACTGACAATTCTCATCGACTGGTTCCCCTATCTGCTCACAGGTATCTTTATCACAGTAGGCCTGGTTGCAGTTGCTCTGATAATCGGAATCGGACTGGGGCTTCCAATGGCACTTGGACAGGTGTATGGAAAACTGCCTCTGCGATCTGCAATATCCGTGTACGTCTGGTTCTTCCGTGGTCTTCCGGTCCTGGTTCTGCTGTTTCTCTTTTACTTTGGTATCTTCCCGGGTATGGGACTCGATCTTCCTGCCTTTGTCGTTGGTGCAGTTGTGCTAGGATTGAGAGGGGCAGCGTACCAGTCACAGATCTTCAGGGGAGCAATCCAGTCAATATCCGAGGGACAGATGACCGCTGCACGGTCTCTTGGAATGAGCAGAACACAGGCTATCAGATCAATAATTCTCCCGCAGGCTATGAGGATTGCCCTGCCGGGATGGTCTAATGAATATCCCGAAATTCTTACAGAATCGTCTATCTGTTATGCAATAGGTGTGGCAGAACTTCTCACACGCTCATCACAGATCGTCTCACAAACGTATGTCACGATGCCCATTTACCTGGCATGTGCAGTGATCTTCATCCTGCTCAGTTATGCAGGAACCAGCCTAATCCAGAGACTTGAAAAGCGGATCGCCATACCAGGCTTTGGTCCGGGGAATTCATCTTAATATGTCAGAATCAGAGTTCATTCTCAAGGTTGAGGATATACACAAATCCTTCGGCAGCTCGGAAGTCCTTAAAGGGGTCTCGTTCAATGTAAAAAAAGGAGAGACGATCTGTTTTATCGGTCCTTCAGGAACCGGGAAGAGTACCCTCCTCCGGTGCATTAATCAGTTAACCATTCCAGACAGCGGAAGGGTTCTTCTGAACGGTGAAGAGGTTACTCATGCCGGTTCAAAGATCAACCACTTCAGGCAGAAGATCGGGATGGTCTTCCAGAACTTCTTCCTCTTTGATCATCTCACCGCGGTGAAAAATGTCGAGATCGCATTGATCAAAGTCAAAGGCATGAATGCAAAGGATGCCAGGGAGAAGGCGATGAGAGAGCTCAGACAGGTGGGGATGGCAGAATGGGCTGATCATTACCCTGCTGAACTTTCGGGTGGACAGGCACAGAGAGTCTCCATCGCCCGGGCTCTTGCCATGGATCCTGATGTCATGCTCTTTGATGAGCCGACGAGTGCTCTTGATCCTGAGTTAACCCGTGAAGTCCTCGAGGTCATGAAGAAACTGGCACAGCAGGGGATGACGATGCTGGTTGTCACCCATGAGATGGGTTTTGCCTGTTCGGTTGCCAACCAGATCCTGTTCATGGAACATGGTATAATCAAAGAGCAGGGAAGCCCGCAGGTTCTTATGAACGATCCAAAGTTTGAACGGTGCAAGGCATTCATCGGACAGTTCAGGGAGTATTCACAGTAGAGATCATGGAGACCATAACCTTCCTTGTTGACATAATCATCCCGGCGTTCTGGAATGGTCTACTTGTTACTCTTGCCCTCATTGCAGTTACAGCACCAATAGGACTCGCTCTCGGTATACTAATCGCCTGCGGGCGTGTGTATAGTGGAAAGGTATTGTCCGGATTCTTCCATGGATACACCATTTTTTTCAAGGGCTGCCCACTTCTGTTGTTATTGTTTATTCTTTATTTCGGATTGCCGCCATACGGAATCACCCTGAGTCCCTTTGTCGCGTCAATAATCGGATTTATACTCTGTAACAGTGCGTACAACTCAGAATATATCAGAGGCGCAATTCTTTCTGTAAAAGAGGGGCAACTCACCGCTGCAAAGGCCCTCGGGATGACACGGAACCAGGCAATACGATATGTTGTTCTTCCCCAGGCCCTCAGGCGGGCAATTCCCGGGATCTCCAATGAGTTTATCTATCTGATCAAGTATTCATCGCTGGCGTACATGATCACGGTTATTGAACTGACCGGTGCCGGAAAACTCATTGCAACGAAATATTTTGCATACAACGAGACGTTTTTTGCTTTGGCAATCGTCTATCTGGCTCTTGTAACGATAACCACATTCGGGGCCAATGCAATAGAGAGAAAGTTCGCAATACCCGGATAATCCTCATTTTAGGATAAATATCCCATATTTGTTCATTTTTACCCTCGAAATTCCCTGACTCATATCAGGTAGAGATTCCGGTATTGACATCGAGATCATATGAATGCTCATCTCAACAGAACCGATCAATAGCGACCCTTTGTAAAAACGCTATTTTCAGAGTATATTCAGATTATGGCATAAAATGGGCATACTTTTTTGAGGCACAAATAACCCAAATGTGACAACACAAAAATACCTTGGAATCGAAAAATAAGCCCATTTTAGCGTTTTTATATCAACTCAGAACGCCTGAAACCTGATACC
>CAZVAS010000111.1:6396-7758 GCA_964625165.1 uncultured Methanospirillum sp.
GTTCCATGAGTAACCGGAAGTGCTCCCATTGCAAGCAGTGTTGGAAGCTCTAAAAGATCAGTTGTATGGATTCGCTTCGCCTTCCATGGAGAGAGAAGTGTTGCCATCATGAGAGCGTTCTGTTCCGAGATCTTGCTGGTGAGTTCGGCAAGAACACCGGTTGGCATACCAAGATCTAGTCCGATGTCCATCATGTGGCGGACTCTCACTCCACCGCCGGTGATGATAAGCATCTGGTGATGCTCGGAGAGTGAACCCAGTTCATCAACGAGAGGAAGAACGACATCATGCCCATAGTCGATGATTCCATGCCCGCCTATCTTGACGACATTTAATTCAGGAAGGATTCTTACCAGAGGGCGATCTTTATACTTCTCAAATAACTGTTTTCTGACCAGAGTTTCGCCCTGTAATTTGTTTGGAATATCATGTCTCTCGTGCATTCCTCACCTCAATAGTATTAAGTATATTGAAGTAATATAGATACATTTGCTGGCATAGCAGTTGGTATATCCAATTGTTCATGCTCAATGCTATCCGCCAGGGGTGAAGCAGATGAAAATTTACATCAGAGAGCGTCAGAAAGTCGGAGAAGGTGTCAGGCAACCACAATTCAGAGTTGTTGCAGTGACCGGTGGTCAGATTCAGATCGAAGCAACACATTTCAGAAAAGTCGAGATCGAGATGATCGCAAAGGACGTCGGCGCTGAACTTGTGTACCTCGAAGAGGTACCCGAAGATCAGAAGAAGAAACACTAATTTTTTCGGAACTATTCTATCTCTTCATAATAAATAGTGAGAGAGGTATGCCTACTCTTTCGGTCGATATATTATTCAGGGCTGCTTTGGAACTTTTTTTCTCTGAAGAGCACGCAATCACCCTGACCTTTACTGCAGATGGAATCAGGATACGGTTTCCAACCACGAGGAGACTTGCAGAGTACCTCAAGGCCCCCCATTATTATATCCTTCCATATTTTGCAATGATGGAGGAGCAGGAACTTGTCACCAGGGAAGAGAGGGTTGGCATTCACACAACCAATGAAGGCTCTATGAAGATCATCAGGATTATGAAGGAAGAGTTCGCTGATGAAAGTGTAGCTCTTCTCGGTCCTGAAATTTTTGAGCAGATCTGCAACCGAATCGATACCTGAAACAATAAAAGAGAGTTTAACATCGTATCAGGATACCCGGAAAAACCCCTCTCCTCCTGACTACTTCTTATTCGCCAATTTTAATATGTGAAAGATCATATCGCTTCGTTCCCAGAGGAAAGAAGTAATTTTTTGTATGTTTCAACACCCTGCCGGATATCACTCTCCGATATGATTCCGGACCCTGATGGATGAGTTGTTATTCGCG
>CAZVAS010000112.1:0-7697 GCA_964625165.1 uncultured Methanospirillum sp.
GTGTGATCCCTGATGATATCCAGGCCTCCGTTGATCAGCATAGCTCCCGGGATGAGAAAGAGGACACTTGAGATAAGCGCAACCTGAGGAGTTTGCGTCTGCGAAAACGGGGCTAGTATGGCAGCACAAAGCCCACCTGAAAGGGCTGTCACAAGTGTCGATAGATAGAGATTGTTCAGGTCTTTTCCAAACCTGAATCTGATTGAGAGAGCACAGACTGCCGAGAGGAAGATCACCCAGAGTGCAGGGATATCGGCATGGTTGAGCCACCCGAAGGCAGCACAGGCAATCCCGGTGCCTGTTATTATCACCGGGACCGGATAGGCAGGAGGCATTGTTCTGACAGCAGTCAGAGAATCCCTTATCAATGCAACATTCTTGTGATATGACGGGATTTGATGGAGAATGCCACTTATCTGATGCAGTACGGAAACATTTACCCGAACCGGATCACGAAGCACGTAGAGCCGGTTCTCAGTGTGATCCCCATGATGAACACTCAGTTCTATGACCTCATACCCGACTGATATGTGGATCTTCTCATCTCCGAGCTGGCCTGCAAGCCACCGGACAGAATCCCCAACCCGCTGTACGGTTGCACCAGCCTCATAGAGAAGAACTGCGAGATCGAGATAGAGGTCTGCACTCCCGTACTCTTCTTCCGCCTCATCTCCCATGCAGTTCATGCGTACTTTCTGGTGATGCATGAATATATGAGTCCTTTCCGCACCCCATGCTCTCAACAAGAATTATCCCGAAATAGACCAGTGACACTGAATGGTTTATTTTACGGATACATTTCTTGAAAGGGAAGAAGGACAGATCTCTTGATAATGACTCATAAGCCGGGTGGGAAAAAGGAGGTCAGCCAAATTACCCGGTCACCCCGGGTCCTGGTGCTTATCCTCGGAGTGGCGGGGTTCATTTCTGCTGCTGACAACTGGTTTGTCTCCCCCGCACTTCCGGCTATCGCTGCAGATCTCGGAATCTCTGCTCTCTCTGCCGGTTTGATCCTGACAGCATACCTCCTCCCCTACGGATGTATGCAGCCGGTCTTCGGTTTGATCAGTGACCGGGTTGGAAAAGTCAGGGTGCTTACCTGGATCCTAGCAGGGTTTACAATCGGTTCTGGTGCATGTGCCCTTGCTGGAACTCTGCAAACTCTGGTATTCTGGAGAGCATTCACCGGTTTTTTTGCAGCAGGTATCATCGCCATCTCTCTTGCCTGCCTTGGTGATGCCATACCCCAGGAAAAGCGACAGCAATATGTGGGAATTTTCATGGGGATCGTTTTTCTCGGGCAGGGTCTCAGTGTCGGCATCGGCGGACTTCTCGCAGAGTTATTCTCATGGAGGGTGCCATTCATGCTTTTCTCCGTCATAGCCATAGGAACTCTTCTGTTCATACCAAAGATTCCTGAACCTGAACTATCGGTATCTCACCTTCCGGTGAGGGAAGAACTACAGGACATATTTCACCACCCAGCGTCATGGATATTATTCCCACTCGCCGGTGCATCGGGATTTCTCCTGATCGGCATGTACAGTTATCTGGGATCCTTCCTGCACCAGGTGGTCGGCCTTGGGTACATGCAGATCGGAACTGTAGTTATGTTCTTTGGATTTTCTGCTCTACTCGGAGGAACACAGGCTGGGAGAATTAGCAGAAGGATCGGATCACGATGGATGATTGTGGGTGGAGGTATACTGGCCTCTGTATCTATACTCCTGTTTGCTGTGCTTCCCGGATGGGAGACCGGACTTGTGGCCTCGACTGGTCTTGGACTCGGATACATATGCATACAATCAACCGTTGCAACTCTGGTCTTTGATATCACTCCCCGATCAAAAGGGCTTCCATCGGCCCTTGTCGGACTTGGTCTCTTTGGTGGTGCCGGTATCGGAACCGCGGTCATGGGTATCCTTATCGGACTATTCGGGTACAGTGGATCAACAATGATCTACGCAGCAGGAGTATCAGGAATTATCCTTCTTGCATTTGCAGTTCCAGACCTTCATTCAGAAGATAATAGTGTATCCCATGACCCGGATAACTGGTGTGATCCTTCCAATAATCCCAACCCAAGAAAATTGACGTGATGAAATGAATATTTCAAATCTCATCAACCTGACATGTGCCCCTGAACTCTATGAGCCGGGAACACACCAGATGTGGGATGACCACCACATATCAGAACAATTGCTCAGGATTCATCTGGATCAGAGTACAGACGCAGCAAGCAGGAGAATTACTACAATCTCAAAAACAGTGGCATGGATAGAATCTCATCTGAAGAGATCTTCCACGATTCTTGATCTTGGATGTGGACCTGGATTATATGACGAGATCTTAGCTGAACATGGCCATACGGTAACAGGAGTTGATTATTCCCGTCGGTCGATTGAGTACGCAAGATCACAGGCTGCAGAGAAAGGGCTTGAGATCACATACCTGCATCAGGATTACCTGAATATGACCCTTGATAACCGGTTTGATCTGGTGATCATGATTTATTGTGACTTTTCTGTGCTTATTCCCGGAAACAGGGATCGGTTACTCCACCACATTGTTAAACTGCTCAATCCAGGAGGCCTCTTTATTTTCGATATCCTAAACGAACATGCTCCAGAGATTATGAAGATCGGCAAAAAAGACTGGGATGTGTCAGAGAGGGGCTTCTGGAAACCATATCCATATCTCGCCCTTTCCCAGTCATTTCATTATCCCAACCAGCATGTGATCCTTGAGCAGCATGCTGTCTGTTCTGATCAGAATTACCCAGAAATATACAGATTCTGGAATCATTATTACCAGACAGAGGAGATGACATCAATTCTGAAAATGGCTGGTTTCTCAGAGGTCCGGACCTCAGACCAGATACTACCTGATGATGCAGAAGGTCAGAACAAAATGGTGACGTTTTATACAACTCAGATGAGTGACACCCGGAACCTTTAATATTCACACATATTCAAGAAACCAGAAAATGCAACAATATATCGCCTATTTTTGAAATTAATCCATACAATGAGGTCAGAAAATGATTGTTGTCAGGCCATCGTCATGCCCCGATCTGTATGCAGGGCACCATTACTATCAACTACAAAACAGGTTCAGATAGAGAGGGGATAGCAAAACGATATTCAGGAATATATTCAGAAAATAGTCCATTTAAGAGGGTTTTAACAAGAGAGCATGATCGGTGAATTCTGAAGATGAGATTCAAGCCTGGTTTTAAGAATAACGCCCGGATTATCTAGGGTAAACCATCAGTCTTCAGGTATCCTAACCAGATAATAGATCTGCTGGTAATGATCTGGCATCTGGTTGACAATGATAACAGGTGAAGGCCACCCTATATCCCTGCGCGATCGAATATCAGACGAACAAGGTCTTCTGCAGAGTTTATTGGGAAGTCAGTGGGTTTAAGGAACTTTTCAAATAGTTCTCCAACATTACATACAACCAGTCCCCCCACAGTCATATTACCTGCAGCACCTTTGGGAAGTCCGGAGTAAACTGATTCTTTTGAAGAAACCGGAAATGAAACACCGCCGAGTGCGTTGATCCAGTGAGTGAACAGTTCTTCTCTCATACCCATGAAGAGGGATCTACATAACAGGAAGAGAAATAACTTTCGAAATCTGAAGGAATTGCATCAACTCTCCATTTGTGGATTCGGGGAGTCCCCCATACCCTATCCTTTATCAAGTTTGCAGAAATGATCACTACTACTATGGCAGGATCAGACCCCTCATCCCATATGACCGGGAAAGAACTCCTGATCGTACTGGTGATCTCGCTGGGATCATTCATGGCCGGTCTTGACGCTACAATTGTGAATATCGCTCTTCCAAGTATTGCAAAAGCCTTCAATGTTTCAACAGTGCTTGCATCCTGGGTATTGAATGCATACCTGATCATCCTAGTCAGTCTGCTCCTCGCTGCTGCGAAGATCGGCGATATGAAGGGATACAAAAACGTCTTCATCACAGGTTTTGTGATTTTTACAGTTGGATCAGCCCTTTGTGGTGTTGCAACCAGTGTGGATCTTCTGATCCTGTTCAGGATGATTCAGGCAATGGGCGGTGCGATCATTGCTGCACTCGGATCGGTGATGGTTACCTCATACCTTGATGAAAAAGTCAGAGGACAGGCTCTCGGTCTTGTTGCCATGTTCACAATGCTCGGCGTTGCTCTCGGTCCGGTTATCGGAGGATTCCTCACAAGTGCATTCTCGTGGCAGTATATCTTTTACGTCAACATACCGGTTGGAATTCTTGCAATTCTTCTCGGCATCTCGGTGATACCAAATCGTCAGGCAGTATCCCCAACTTCACGGCTCGATTCACCAGGGGTTGTCCTGATATTCATTGCTCTCGGGTCCCTGATCTTCGGACTGAACCAGATTCAGACACAGGACATCAGAACCGGCATTGAGGCCCTTTTCCTTTCAGTCATCTCATGGACCCTCCTGTACCTTCGTGAGAAAAAAGATCCACAGCCGCTTATCATTCTGTCAGTATTCAAAAACCGTTCGTACACAGTTCAGAACATCAATATTCTCATCCTGCAGATGGGACTTGCAGGAGTCATGTTCCTCATGCCGTTCTATCTTGAGATCGTGAAGGATCTTCCAACAGGGACATCCGGAGCCCTGCTGCTTTCACTACCGGTCGGAAATATCATGACCGCACCGATTGCAGGAAAAATATCAGATATCATCGGAACAAAGAGGCCGATCATGGTCGGGTTCATCATCATGATACTCGCCCTCTTCTTTTTGTCAACCTTATCCATCTCCAGCCACACCGGTGAAGTTGCGTTCTACCTGTTCGTTCTTGGAGCTGGCGCTGGTATCGCCTTTGCTCCACTTAATAGTGCCATAATGGGAGAATCTCCGGACACAGAGCGGGGAATGACATCAGGTCTTCTCAGGATGATGACAAATCTCGGGTCGACCCTCGGAGTTACCATCACCCTGCTGGTGGCAACAGCAGCACTCGGGCCAAAGATGGCAGAGGTTGCCGCACATACATTAAAACCTGCTGAACTCGCAGCAGCTTTTGATACTGCCTTTCTGTTTGCGATGGGAATACAGATTATTGCACTGATCCTCATGATATTTGTCAGAAAACCCGGGGAGAATGGAGTATGACCTCATGAATTCTCCTCCTGAAAAAAGACACCATACAAGCACCAGCGAAGATCCATCTGAATCAATATCAAGCGATCATGCTGCCCCGATCATTCTAGGAATTATCGTAACTATCTTTCTATTCTTTTTGATACTCCTGTTAATGGGCGTTTTACCCTTTGATGCATTCAAAGGAGATGCAAAGGAGTCAAAGAAGATAGATGCTGCTGTGTCTTTGGAAGAAGAACGAGCCATGAACACAGTCAATGAAACAGGATCCCTCTATCCAAATCAACCTCCTGCACAGCCTGACCCGATACTCAGTAAAATTGACGCTCCATTCCAGGCAGAGGAGCAGAAAGAAGAGGAGCAGATGGATCGGTAACCTGTCATGAAATCTCAAAAGAGTAGAAATATGAAGTTAAAAGGACCTGAAACAAACCAGAACATCAGACAGTTCATAGTAAAACCTGGTAAAAAAGTAAACCTGAAGAATTTTGACACCGGCTGGGCACAGAACGAGGGTATGAAGCTGCTTGGAGAGGAGAGATCAAAGGATCTCCTCGTCGAGATGCTTGAAAAAGATCGGGCTGCTCTTGCAGCAGTGCAGGATGTTCTCTGGTCAGCCCGGAGTCATTCGGTGCTGATCATCCTCCAGGGGATGGATACTGCAGGAAAAGATGGAACCATCAGACATGTTATGTCAGGAGTAAACCCTCAGGGATGCTCAGTACACGGCTTTAAAGTTCCTACCGATGAAGAGCACAATCACGATTTTCTGTGGCGGTACTCAAAAGTTCTTCCTCAAAGGGGAGAGATCGGGATATTCAACCGCTCATATTACGAGGATGTGCTGGTGGTGAAAGTTCACCCTGACATTCTCGCAGACCTTCCTCCTGACATCGGAACTGATGCTAAAAAGTTCTGGGATGGGAGGTACAAGGACATTGTCTCATTCGAGAAGCATCTGGTAAGGAACGGAACACTTATCCTGAAATTTTTCCTTCATATCTCAAAGAAAGAGCAGAAGAAACGGCTCCTTGACAGGCTCGAACACAAGGAGAAGTACTGGAAATTCTCGGTCGCTGATCTTGCAGAACGGCAGTACTGGGACCAGTATACAAAAGCGTATGAGGATATGCTTCTGGCTACCTCAACAGAATTTGCTCCCTGGTTTGTGATACCCGGTGACTACAAATGGGTGGCACGGACCGCTGTTGCCGAGGCGATCGTCACTGCCATCAAGGGTCTGAACCTCTCGTACCCGAAAGTATCTGATGACGAGATCAAACTCCTGATGGATGCAAAGAAAAAACTTGAAGCCGAGTGATCAGGATCATCCGGTGATCCACCAGAGTTACTCATTTTTCTGTTGTAAACAGGTTACCATCGCCACGTACTCTTCATACTCCTGATCAGAGAGTTTTCCCTCATCATGCAGTGATGAAAAGTGGTTCATCAGGCCGGCCCTGGCAACCCTCTGCATTGGATCTGAGTCAGGATGCCTGTTCTTCTCTTCAATAAATCCGGTGGCAAGGATCGCAGAAGGCAGAGCGAGCACAAGGACGCCTAAAAACGTAAAACCGGCAGCAATAATCTTTCCGAGAGTAGTCACCGGATAGATATCACCATATCCGACTGTTGTGATAGTCATCGCAGACCACCACATTGCTGCAGGAATACTCGAGAATTTTTCCGGTTGGACGGGGAATTCTATCAGGTAGAGAAGAGTTGAGGAGAAGAGGACTACGAAGATCAGGATAAAGACCATGATCGCAAAGATCTCCCTCTTCCTGAAGAGAACCCTCTTCAGTTGGGCCAGCGATTGTGAATACCGGGAGTATCTTCCAAGCTTGAATATTGAAAGAAGACGGATGGTCCGAAGTAATGTCAGGTTCCTGTGAAGTAATATCGGAAAAAAGATGGGGAGAATTGAGATGAGATCGATGAGCAGATACAGGTGCATGGCATATCTGAACCGGTCGCCGATGATCCCTTTAAGATTCTGAGAAGATGTGCATGACCAGATCCGGAGCAGGTACTCGATGGCGAAGATGAGAAGGCAGGTGTTCATCAGCGGGCCGAAGAGAAATCTGAACTGCCTGTCGAGGGAAGGAACCGTTGCAAGAACGATCGCGACCGCATTCAGGAGAACCACCAGGGCAAGGAACCACTGAATCCTGAAAGCATTCCGATCCCCGGGAGTCGGGTCATCAAGTATCACATGGACCCGGTTTTTAATCTGGTTGTATCGTTCTCTCAGTCCCATACCCGTCACTCCCATAGAATCTGCCCGGCCTGTTGAAAAGATACCTTATATCTGCTCTCCTTCAGCTGTATCAGATCCTCCGGTCCACCTCGTGATCTGAACAGTCTCATCGATCAGATCTTCAAGAATGGTCAGATTTACTGGTGCCCGGGTGTCGCCATGGTAATGTTCAACCCGCTTGATACCACTCCCATTCTGAACGGTGATGATCGCACTCGGCATATCAGTCATGTCCAGGTTCACATACTCGTCATTCATCTGGAAGAACCCGGTCTTGTTACAAGCCTCTAG
>CAZVAS010000113.1:0-1575 GCA_964625165.1 uncultured Methanospirillum sp.
GTACTGAGTATCAGAAATCACCTTTCCTTGGGGATAGAGATATGAATCCTCATTATGATGGGCAATGATTCCAGTTTCAATCGCCCCAGGAGTTGTAATAACCCAGTCCATCTTTGTTCCGGCATCAACAGCACCCGTTACATCGGTGACGGAATCAATAGAGAATATCTGATTTTCAGGAGTCTGGTTTGGCAACCGGTCGGCTGCTGCAAACCCTGTTAGTGTCACAAGGGCAAGTGTGGTTAAAAGAACTACAGATCCAAATTTCATGTAGTTTCCTCAATATAATATGCTGGCACTGTCGAAATAATATGTGTTTTTGAATTCTTCATGAATAAGTCACTAAATTAAACATAGATTGATAAAAATCCCGGAAACACAAAGATCATTGGTCATGGCGAGTTTTCTTGACATTTATAAGACCATAATGTGAATAACAACACATATGGTTACCTTCCAAGTGAGTAGGAAGTAATATGTGTTGGTATATGACTTCCCATCTCAAGACCGTTCCGAGAAACCTTATCACCATTCCCGGATAACGTGAGCGGATATTATGATCAACAGATCCGCGTTACTGCTCATCATTGGTCTCTGTGCAGTCTGTCTGTTACCATTACAGGCATCTGCTCTTCCGATGGTCGGATTCTCCCTTAAACCATCACCTGCTTCAGGACCATACCAGGACAAAGACTTTCTCGACCAGGCCAATACAACCATTTTCGGCCTCTCAAACAAAACCCTCCCAACCGGGACAGCACTCATGGACCTCAGGACTGCCCAGGGAAAACTCTCTAAGATGAACATCAGTCCTGCTCTCTACAGCAATGCCACCGACATCAATGCATTCATTTACTACACCTGGAAGGCAGGAGATGAGTACGAAGATGCTTCAAGCCTTGGAGGAAGTTACTACTCACCAGTTACCACCGACAGTGCATTATACGATGATGCAACCGAGTATTATCAGGCAGCAAAAACTACCTGGGACAAGATAAAATCCAGATATCCGGGAGCAACTCTCTACACCATGCCAGTGCAGACAACAGAGACCGGAGATGGCGGGTCCTATGATCCATACACCCATGGCTCAACCAATAAAGGGGCCCACTCTGGACTCTGGTAATACCAGAAGATCAAAGACTCATTACGGACAACTTTTTTCATTTTTTAAACCAGGCTGAAACGGAATTATTATCCCAGCTTTAGGTGACCTTGTAGTATGGCACCAAAAGCATTCGCGTTATCGGTTAGGATAGTTCTCTTCGATCAACAGGGGCATATTCTTATCCTGAAACGGTCCCACTCATCAAAGACAAATCCTGGGAAGTGGGAACTACCAGGAGGTAAAATTGACCAGGGGGAAGCTTTTGACGCAGCACTGCAGCGTGAAGTACTTGAAGAGACAGGGTTTCAGGTGGTTATCCACACAGCTGCCGGAACTGCCATGCAGGAGACAGAAGAGTGGAGGGTTGTGCACCTGGTTATGATAGGATCGATGATCAGCGGAGGGCTTGCCATCAGCAGTGAGCACGAAGAATACCGATGGGCCTCACCACTTGAACTAGGAGGTCT
>CAZVAS010000113.1:1675-7685 GCA_964625165.1 uncultured Methanospirillum sp.
TCAAGAGGATCGCCAAAGACCTGATCTTCCCTCTCTTCACGGGTATTGGATGTGTTGATCACAAGAGCAGCACGGGCCTTAAGCAGACCCTCGGGCACTCCTTCACCACTGTCGTCTCCGACAAATCGGTACGCAACACCGGGTCTTATCACACGGTCAATCCATCCGGTCAGGATCGCTGGCGGCTGACCCCACCAGTTCGGATGAACAATAACAATCCCATCTGCTTCAAGGAGTTCGTGACAATGACGGGTTATCACCGGATCAAGTGAAACATCACGAGGTATCTCCCGGGCAGGAAGAATCGGATCAAATCCTTCAGCATAGAGATCATGAAAGATAACAGCATGCCCTTCACGTTCAAGTACCTGCTTTACTACCAGGGCTATAGCATGATTGAGGCTTGACTCATCCGGATGGGCAAGGATAAGAAGGATCTGCATTACTCAGAATTACAGACCGTTTCTATTTCGCTCTTCTTCTGAAGTTCATGTTCACACCAGTCAATCAGGGCCTGCTGGAGCATTCCTTCAGGTTCTGCATCTGCCATCCGCACAGCTGCAGCCCCATCTAGGCGATCCATCCCGAGGACTAAGGTTAGGACCATGGCAAAAGTACCGGTTCTTCCGATTCCTGCACCACAATGAACAAGAATAGCATCTCCGGAAACGATAAACCCGGCCATTGTTCGGGTAAGGTCTAGAAACGCAGTACGATCATCCGGAACACCGAAATCAGGGATTGGAAGGTGTTTAAACTGCCATTGATGTTCTCCGGTAGTTATGATCTCGTAATATCCCGGCGACCTGGCAATAACCTCATCCAGGGGTGTGAGGCAGACAACATGGCTGATGGATAGCCGGGACATTCTTGCCTCAAACTCGCTGATGGGTTCATATCTTCCGGGCATTGCAGTTAGGTAGAGTCGGCCGGTGATGGCCTGTGGAAGGGGAACTCTGCGAAACATAGTTCTCACATTATGAGATGGTTGTTCTCATCGAGAACCATGAGCCTGTCATGATGATAAGGCTTGCCAGTCCGAAGATCAGGAAACCCATCCATACCTGCGGATAGATCGCCCCCCAGAATGCCAGTTCAATAAGATAGAAAAGAAAGAACGGCACTGCACCAACAACCCCGGCAAATACGAGTGAAGAACGACGATAACATCCATACGCCGCGATGAGATACGCAACGCCTGCGCCAAAACAGATCGCAGACTTCAGTGTTATCATGAGAATTCCACATTCAGGATAGAGATCACTGTGAATCTGCAGTGCTAGAGCAGGATCAATGACCGCAGGAAGACTTGCAACAAATATCAGACCATTCGCAAAGAGAAGGATAAGAAATAGGATTCTTATCCACGACATGATGGAATTCCGGGTCATGAACACCCATCCAGGGAAGCGGTTTTTGAGGCATCAACAGGAGTTCGTGGTGCCAGCCTTACATCCTCAAGCAACCATGTGGCAATCAGTGCAATTACTACGAGAACCAGGCATGCATCAAAGACGAGTGCTATTGCACTTGTGAAGAGATCAGGGGCAATAGCAGTGACATCTATAGAACCCTTTGAGGAATGGAGAGCACCGTACATGATAACCCCGAGTAGCGGTGTGATAATGGTAGCCCCCATGTTTCGTGAGAACTGCAACGAAGAGGTGATCACTCCGATTTCCCTCTGCGTGAATGCATTCTGTGCAGCTATTGAGAGGAGCGGATGCATGATCCCGGAACCATATCCGAGCAGGATGGAACCCAGGATGATCACCAGAAATGATGTATCAGGTCTGAGCAGGGCAAAGATCATGGTTGACACCCCGATGAGAATAAAACCGCATAGTGCAAGGTTCCGATACTGTCTTGTCCGTGAGATCATCTGTCCGGTGATGAGTGCAGCAAGGATCATCGAGAGTACCATCGGTGTTATCACAAGCCCTGCAGTGCTTGCACCGGTCTTCAGAACATCCTGCATAAAGAGGGGCAGGTAGATAATTGCTGCATAGAAGATGGCATTTGAGAGAAATGCAGCGGTCATCGTGATAGAGTATACCCGGTTTTGAAACATCCGGATTGCAATGATCGGCTCTGTAGCATCCATCTGCGTCCTGATAAAGAGACATGAGAAACCAACAGCCGCAGCGAGCATCACGATTATTTCAGGTGAAGTCCAGGCATACACAGAGCCAGCTAGAGAGAGTCCAAGAAAGAGCGGGACCATTGCTGCGGTGAAAGAGATGATTCCTTTGTAATCAACCGGACGGGAAGCAGCAACTGGGGGAAGATCCGGAAACCATGCCTTGATCATGAGAAGTGACACAAACCCGAGTGGTATATTCAGATAGAAGACCCATGGCCAGCCCATTGTTTCCGTGATGATCCCACCAAGAACGGGACCGATAATGCTTGCTATCCCATACACCGATGCAAGAATGCCCATGTATTTTCCCCGCAGCCAGATGGGAAAGAGTTCGGCAACCATGATGAACGAAACAGTCATAAGGATGCCTCCACCGATCCCCTGGATTGTCCTGAAGAGGATCAGACTGATCATATCAGGGGAGAGGCCTGATCCAATTGAGCCGGCTAGAAATATCAGGATACCTGCTAGAAACACCGGCTTTCTCCCGAAGATATCAGATAACTTACCAAAGATGACAATTGCAAGGGTTGAGGCCAGCAGGTAAACAGTAAACGGCCAGACATAGAGTTCCATACCATTGATCTGGTGCCCAATGGTCGGCATTACGGTGCTGACGATCGTGCCATCCAGGGCAGCAAGAAGCAACCCGAGCATCACACCTGCCATGATGCCAGGGATCTTTTCAGGTGCTACCAGGGTTTTTTTGTCGTCAGTCATGATCGTTCCCCATCGATGAAATAATCAGAAGAATCTCATCTAGAAATAAAATCGCACTCATGAGTATGGATAAGTTCCATAAATTAATAATAATTACTGATAAGTAAGTTTTAGGACGAATAATTAATGGTTCCAGGACCTAACTATCTACCAGAATTATGCCGAAGGTAATCCCTGAGTACCGGGAAGAAGCAAAAAAGAAGATCATCGCTGCCGGATTAGAGATGATATCGCAAAAGGGATACTGCGCAACCACCCTTGATGACATCGCGGGTCACATCGGCGTGAGCAAAACAACCCTCTATCTTTACTTCTCAAACAAGGAAGACCTGGTTATCGAGATCGTCAGGAGCGTTCATGCTGAAATAGAGAGACAGGCAACAGAGTTTTTCAAAACCGAACCAATACTGGATGCTTACCTCCATGTGCTGGATCTCATCCTTGGAAGGGACTTAAACCGCGTTGGATTTACCCATGACATCCTGGCACTTTCGGCACGAAACCCGGCCATAAGGAAGATCCACCAGGATCACATGAACAAAGTGATTGAAAAGGCAACCGCAGGTCTTATCATTCAGCAAAAAAGAGGGGAGGTGCGAAGAGATGCAGATCCACGAACAATGACACTGGCCCTCGTTGCACTCATGAGCGGCTTCAGCAGCCTGACTCTGAAGGGGATTGAAACAGATGAGATCAGAAAGCGGTTCTATGAGACAGGTATTATCATTCTTGGAATGAGTGATCCCAATAGAGAAGAGTGATTTGACAATAGTCTCAATGCATTAAATATATACTTATGGCTGACAGAGAGAGGCATATGCCAGCCGACTCGTCTGTCCGTGGCATCGTTTCTGACTATCCTGACCTCTTCTTCTCCAACACTCCTCCCCCTGATTGGGAATAGTAAACAAAGTACCATTCTGCCTAGCCGGTGTGTGGCCCTTCATGGGATGAAACACCGGTGAAAAGATATTCCTTTTTTGTAACTATGATGTTTGAAATTCTGATATTGTGCATGAATACAGAATTTTCTACCTGATTATGCCTCTGCAGGTATCAAAGGAGAACTGTCATCATACATCCCATTCAACAATAGAGATTACAGTCAAAACCTATATTGATATCAGGAAGAGATCTCGCTCTCATGAAAAAGGTGGAGGCCTTCGTCAGAGCTGAGAAGATTACCGATGTCAGGAATGCCATGAAAGCCATGGGCCACAGTTCTATGATCAATTACGACATCTGGTACCGTGGCACATCTAAAGAGATCAACCAGTATAATGTCGAGGCATTGTATGACTTCATGCCGAAAGTGAAGATTGAGATGGTTGTTGATGACAATGCAGTAGAAGAGATCGTGAATATACTCTGTGAGAGCGCCTTTACCGGAAATATTGGAGACGGGAAGATCTTCATCATTCCGGTGGAAGAGGCCATCCGGATTCAGACCAGGGAAAACGGAGATATGATCCTCTGAACCCCTCAAACTCTTTCAAAAAACCTGATACCAGTCCTTATGTGATCAGGTCACCAACCAGATCTACCAGGACCAGACCGTTTATGATCGAAGTGGAACCATTCGCACGTCCAATTAATGTCTCGATCTATTACACCGAACTATTAGCCAAGAAGGTGACTGTCAATGGAAAGAAGATCGGTAGATTGCGGGATCTGCTTATTATCGAGACACTGAGATGTCCGGAAGTAACCCACTTTGTCGTGCAACGATCTGGAAAGCCGTCCCTTACAGTGCCCTGGGAGAAAATTATCTCAATTCACAATACGACAATCGAGATCTCTCCGGATTTACTGAATACATATGAAAGGGAGCCAGGAGAAGAAGAAATGCTCCTGCAACAGTTCATTCTGAACAAGAAGGTGATAGACCTTGAGGATCACGAGATCAGGCTCGTGTATGATCTCCACCTGATCATCAACATGTTTGACAAACTCCTGGTCTTCGAGGTCGATTTCAGTAAGATGGCATATCTCAGGAGGTACAGGTTCAGATGGCTGGCCGAGTTCATTCAGAGCGGAAGGGATGAAGAGCGAACCCTTGTTCCCTGGACAGACATCCAACTACTTCCACCTGCAACCGGCGAAGAGAAGCGACGATTCAATATCAAGACCCTGAAAGATAAGCTCTCAAGGATGCATCCGGTTGATATCGCAGAGATCATCGAGGATATGGACCAGGACCAGCGTGCAGTCGTGTTTTCTGAACTTGACACAAGCACTGCATCTGATGCTCTTGAAGAGATCGATCCATCCATTCAGCGTGAGATCGTGTCAGTACTCACCCGGGAGAAGGCTGTTGCAGTCATCGATGAGATGACACCGGGTCAGGCAGCAGACGTTCTTGAAGAGATTCCATTCGAAGAAGCACGGGATATCCTGGAGACCATGACTCCGGATAAGGCGAAGAAGGTCAGATCTATCCTTGAGAAGTCTGAAGAGAACATCCTCGATTATACTACAACCAGATTCATCATGCTGCCTCCTGATGCTGAGGTGGGAGCTGTGAGAGATGAATACGCCCGTCTGGCACGGGACAAGGATGTCATCATGTACCTCTATATCGTTGATGATTCTGACATCCTGCGTGGAATTGTTGATATAAAGGAACTGCTCCAGGCTGACGATGATGACACCCTCATTGACATCATGGTATACGAGATGATAACGCTGACCACCGAGAGTACGCTAAAAGATGCGGCAGAGGAGTTCACCAGGTATGATTTCCGTGCTCTGCCAGTAGTTGACCCGGACGGGAAGATCATCGGAGTGGTCCCGTACCGTGATATTATGAAACTCAGGCATCATCCACCTGAATAACTGGATATTATACGAGGCAAATCAGGCTAACCGCTTGCACCCGGGAGCTATTATCACACTCCTCCCGTGACCTCGCTTTTCTACAGAGATTCTGGCAGAGATTCGCTCTTTGATCGCTGGAACATGTGAGATGATCCCGATCAGTTTTCCTTCCTGATGGAGTCCTGAAAGGACGCCGAGTGCAATATCGAGGGCCTCATCATCAAGCGTTCCGAATCCCTCATCAAGAAAGAGGGAGTCAACCCTGACATTTTTACTCACCATTCCGGAGAGTCCGAGGGCAAGTGAGAGGCTTACGATAAAACTCTCACC
>CAZVAS010000114.1:0-1645 GCA_964625165.1 uncultured Methanospirillum sp.
AGTGCCCGCTTCAGTCGTTTGAGATACAGGTTTGGTGACGGAACCCTGCCTTCATGAAGTATCTCATCGGTGAGGATGACGAGTTGATCAATCCCGGTTCCAAGTACAGCAATAAGACCTGCGATGGTTGCGAGATCGAGCTGGAGGAAGAATGAGGTGATAGCAAGGAGAATGATCACCTCTGATGCATTGATCAGAACCATCGGGAGAACGATGGCCGGTTCATGATACCTGATAAGAATGCTGATGCCCACTGCAACAAGTGCAAATATCCCGGCGATGAGACACCAGAGTTTGAACTGATCGCCAAGTTCAGGGGAAACTGACCCTGATCCGGCAACGGAGACCTCCACCGGTAACGCTCCATTGCGGAGATGAATCTCCAGCATCTTTGCATGCTCTTTTCCGGTCTCTCCTCCTCCGGTTGATGCAATCAGATCAGAACTCGATGTTGCCTGAAGTGTTCCCGCAAGCTCTGATGAGAGAGGAGCATTGTAGACCTCTGCTCCATCGAGCAGCATGATGAGATTATGACTATTAGGATCCCGGACAGCTCCGTGTTGAATTGCTGCCTGTCTGAACTCTTCGGCTCCCTGGGGACTCATGACAAATGATACACCCCAGTTGTTGCTGTTCGGAGGTGTCTGTGCCGGGTTAGCAACTGATTTTATCTGATCTCCAAAGATTACGTGTTCGGTCTGGTTTCCAGATGTTACGATTCGGATCTCGAATTTTCCCTGTTTTCCAACGATCTCCTGGGCCTGGCTCATCGTAACCCCGGCCATCTCTATTCTGATATAGCGGCTGATTCCATTCAGTCCGGTAATCACATACGCTTTTGCATCTTGTGTACCAAGACTGTTGATCTTGTTCTCCATGATCCGCTTGATATCATCTGCTGTCTCCTTTGATACTCCCTGATTATAGGAGATCAAATCTGCATTCTTCTCATTGAAGATACACCGGAGGTCATCTTCTGATACTGCCTTGTGTATCTCAATGGTGTCAGCATCAAGCCGTGTAATGTCGGTATCAAGGCGATCTTTAAGATCTGAAATGAACGAATCAACCGGTGCATCGGTTGCAAATGTTGCTACTACCGAGCTAAATTCGAGTTGAATCCACGACCCCCCGGAAAGATCAAGTCCAAACTGCAGATTTGTCTCGATACCCGACGGCCCGGGATGAGGAAAGAGAATGATGAGAGAGGCTACTATCAGGATGAGATATACAGCAACCCGGTAGTCTTTCATCATGGCGATGAACGTTTTTTTATCCATTTATGCTCCGGAATATAGTTTAGTTGAGAATTTTCCACTACTCCTGGTAACATACCATTTGAGAATTCCAGCATTCGTGAGCCAGGTGTTTATGAGATCGAACAGAAGTCCGATGAGGAGGACCTGTGACATCTCATGGATGATGGCAATCCCGCCGACCCATGAAACTACCCACATTGCAAAGACAGCACTGAACGTTGTAGTGGTCATGATGATACCGGTCCGAAATGCACCGGTCACCTTTTCATCAAAACTTCCTTTCCGTTTCAACACCCTGGAGGTCAGGAGAATGTCACTATCAACCGAATATCCGATAAGCATCAGCAGTGCAGCAGTTGTTCCAAGTGAGAGCTGAATACCGCAGA
>CAZVAS010000114.1:1745-7621 GCA_964625165.1 uncultured Methanospirillum sp.
CCATTATTGATGCCATCATCAATACTGACAAGCGGATAATCGGTGAACAACGATTCAATCTGCTCGTTCGAGTTATCGGCGATGATGGTGACGCCCAACCCTCCTTCAAACTCCATACCCGGTCGCACTGGAAGTCCGGAATCCAGCCAGGTCAGTCCTAATGAAACCAGAGAAAGTGCCAGTATCAACACTGGAATAATGCAAAGTTTTCCGGGTGAGATAGAACTGATATCATATCGTATTACACTCATAATGTCCTCCCTTTAAAAATTCAATGGCATTGGATGGTGAATGACGCAAAAAGTTCTGAAATGTCAAAGCTGGTCAGGGGGGTTCGATCACAGAACCCTAACGGTTTCACCGGAGATGGACTCATACCCTTACTGCGATCTTCCGGCTATGCCAGTCTCAATCTAATTTTCCGCTACCCACAAGCATTCAGACTAATGTACAATCCATATTGGTTCCATGATACAGATCGATACAGATGATACAATACTGCAAAGGCCATAGATTCGCTTTTGAGTGAATCGTGAGAACCGACGGGTTATTTAACCGTATCACTTCGTGCGTCTCATCCTACATGCAACCGTTCCGTCTGTCCGGTCGGTTTGCGATATCGTATACTTATGAGGGAACACAAAAACAAACATTGGAACACAAAGCTATCTGACCGAAAATAAACAACAACCTATTAAATTATGAATACAATAATGTCCAGCAGGTTATGCGATACACCAATTTCGGGTGTGCATTAGGTTTCTTCTGTATTCCTTTCATCCTTCTGTTCATAATCCCTGTGGATGGATATTTTCTCATTTCAGAACCTGAAAGGCCGGATACCGATTCCGGAGAGAAACCTCACGCATATGGTGACGAGAAGTCTTTACCGGAAGCATCAATATCATCGTATCAATGGATCTGGAGTCCGGTTCTTGATATCCTGAATCAAAGCACACGATCTGTGCGGGAAGAGGTCAGAGGATACCGAAGAATCTCTGCCGATAATCTGTTTGAACATACATTACGAGAACAAATATTTCAGATAATCTGTGAAAACCCGGGGATAAGCCTCTCAAGGCTCGGAGAACTATGTCATATTAATGAGAGTACTCTTCGTTACCACCTCTTCAGAATCGAAAAGGAGAAGTGCATCTCCGTGTTTAAGTCTGGAAATATGCATCATTTCTTTGAGAATCACCAGACCTATTCAATACAGGAGAAAGAGTTCTACTCCCGGTATTCATCCGGACAGTCCGGGAAAATTTTACAGGCTGTTGAAAAAAAACCCGGAATAACAAGAAGAGAACTTGCCGATACACTGGGAGTTTCAAGTCCTACAGTTACACGAGGTGTTCAGAAACTTCATGAAGATGGGTATCTCGTTCTAGTAAAAGAAGGCAAATGTACCCGGCATTATATTCCTGCATATCCTCGTGGTAATACACAGAATACGTGAAAAATGGAGCCCCGTTCGGGGCCTGGCATCACAGATGAAAGATTTTGGTGCAACCAATAATCTCTGTATCAGAGTTCACTTGTAATTGATGCACGAATCTTCTGGATGTCAAGCCAGAGAACCAGGTTATGCTTTTCTGATTTGGATATTCTGATCACTCCCAGAATAAATCTGGTACTGTGAGTCTTGTCATCAGTCTCCCGCTCTATATCTGAAGCATGGTGGGTACTGACAGAATACACATCATCAACAAGGATTCCAACCGATTTTTCTGATGGATCGCTATCCAGGATGATAATTCTTGACCGTTTTTTTGAGTCCCCTGTCTCGCTGATATTGAGTAGAAGTTTCAGATCTACGATCGTGGTGATGGTTCCCCGAAGATCCATCACTCCTTTGATATATGCTGCAGAGTTAGGAAGCGGAGTGATTGAGGTCGGTGTTATGACCTCTTTTGTGTTAAACAGGTTGATTGCAAAGCACTCACTCCCAAGGGTAAACTCAACGAACTGGAGATCTGTGCTACTCTTGTTCTTTTGAGTTTTTGTTCGTGTTACACTGACCTGGATATCCTGTCCTGACTCCGTGGAAACCTGATGAATGGCACTGATCTCCATTTTATCCTCCATTACTAATTTCCGATTTTATCCATTCAACCGTGAGACTGATTCGTCAATTCTGGTTGCAATGACTGATAGTTCACTGATGATACCTGATACCTGGTTGAGTGCAGATGCCGACTCTTCGGTGGCGGCAGCTGAACCAACTGCTTCTTCTGCAGTCTGTGAAGCCATATCTTTCACTTCAGAGACACTGGATGTGATCTCCTGAACCGCAGCGGTCTCCTCTTCAGAGAGGCTTGCAACCTCCATCATGTGTTGCGAGATCTCCTCAACCTGTCCTGCAATGTTGTTGAAGAGATCGATCGTCTCGGTGATTGCAGATGAACCCTTTGAAACCTCTGTTGTTGCAAGTTCCATGGCATTTGCCGCCCTATCAGACTGATGCTGCAGAGATGTGATGATCTTGGAGATGTTCTCTGCTGATCCCTGGGACTCCTGTGCGAGGGTCTTTACCTCATCGGCCACGACAGCGAATCCCATTCCTGCATCTCCTGCCCGGGCAGCCTCTATCGCAGCGTTTAATGCGAGGAGGTTTGTCTGGTCAGCAATATCACTAATTATCACGACGATCTTGTTGATCTCATTCATCTGATCCCTGATCTCGTTGATGATGACACCGACATCGTTTACCGCTCCGTTGATCGCGGTGATTCCGGTTTCTGCTATTGCTGCCTGTTTCACTCCTTTTGTTGAAGTACTGTTTGCATCCTGGGTCAATCTGCTGACAGAATCAACTTTTGCAGCAACAATCGAGACCGACTTGTTCAGTTCTTCCATGGCACCGAGTACCTGGTCGACTGCCTGAACACTCTTTTCTGCATTCGCACTCACAACCCCGGAGCTCTGTGCAACCGAAGCAGAACCTGCCGTGATCTCTTCAACACTTGCTGCTGCTTCTTCTGAAGAGGCTGAAAGAGCACCAACCTGCTCAGAAATATTGGAGATAGCAGCAGACAGTTCGGTTCCGATTGTGTTAAGACCCTCTTTGAGGGCAACAAAGTCACCTCTGATGATGACATCATTGTTGAACCGGGCTGAGAATCTGGCATGGGAGTACTCATTGGAGACTCTGAGTGCCTCGTTGAGCGGAGTTGTAATTGCATCAAGCATATTGTTGATGCCAACGATGATGTTCTGATATACTCCGGTAAACTGGGTTGCATCCCCACGTTTCTGGAGTCTTCCTTCTTCTGCTTCTGATATGAGCGTGCCTACTTCGCCCATGATATTGTTTATGGCCGAGAGCAGCTGATTGAAAGCCGGTGCGATCTCGTCTTTATCGTCTCTGGGCGGGACTGATAGTGACAGATCACCTGCTGCAATCTGTTTTAATCCGCCAATAATGACAAACTGCAGGTCATCCGCAAACCTGTCCATTGCTACCGCAAGATCACCGATCTCATCCTTGCGTGTCATCTTCAGTCTGTTATCCAGATGACCGGTGCTCATCTCCTGCATCACATGTACGCCCCGGGCCAGAGGACCGGTGATACTTGAACTGATGAGGATACCTAGTGAAAATGCTGCGATTGCACCGATGATAATTGCTGCTATGAGCATGAAACTGATGGACGATACCGTGTTCTGCCCTTCTAATGAAACACCTTTGGCGTCTTTCAGATTCATGGCCGTAAGTTCATCAAGAGATTCTGACAATATTTTTCTCTGTGTAACCAGATTACCTGTGGTCAGTTCGGTAATAGCATCTTCATTTTTTCCAGAGTCAACAAGAGTATGGAAGTTATCAATCGCGATCTTGTAGTTCTCCCACGCTGTTTTCCCTTTTTTATATACTTCCCGTTCTTTATCAGAAACGATGAAAGATTCGTATTTTGTCAGGTTAGCGTCTATTGATGCAATGATATTGGTACTGTCTACCTTGCTACTGTTTCGTGTTGAAGGAATTAAGAGATATCCTGGAGGATTTCCTCTTAAGTGCCAGAGATCTGCCCCTGTCTTCTCAAGGATCTCGGTTGGAATCAGTTGCTGGTTATACATCTGATTCAGGTAATTATTCGTTGTCGAGACTCCGGAGTATCCCACAATTCCAACGACGATCATGATGAGAACAACTGCGAGAAATGATCCGATGAGTTTTTTTCCAATTTTAATATCGTCTAGTGCTTTCATGATATACGGACTTTCCTTTAAAATTTTCATCCGCTCTGCTATTGCCTGTGTTACATTCCGGATGCCTGGAAGACATCCGGTAAAAACCCAAAACGATGATTCAACCCCCCGATTGAATCATTTACAGGGCAAACTGGTTCAATGAAATTAATCTGGTATCATTAGTGGCTATTTGGTTCCTGTATTCCGTTATAGCCACATCATGAGGTCCCCCATACTCTACTTACGAGCATACCAGAACAACATTGTGTTTAATTCAGTTAGGGATATATTCACCGCCAATGGCGCCATTACGCAAATGATTATATCTGATGGATTCTGTCAAATTGTTGATATTATCAAAAAAATAATTTTATGTACAGTATCTGTCCGGAATTCGTTTGTGTAGATTCATATGATTCTGCCACTGCGCAATTGTGACCCGTTGGCATCAGTCAATTATCGCATAATAAAAACCATAACGCATCATGGTACAATGAAAGTTATAAAAAATATTTTTCATTTAATATATGTTGTGATATATTTTATCGACATGATGGGAGGTTGTTTAGTATGAATCATCTCACTGGACAGCCTCAGGATCGTTTGGAAGTTCTATCGATATCAATATATATATAATTGGATATATTTTTCAACATGATCCGGGCAGTCTCATCTAATAGATGTATATTTCGATTATTTCTTGTTTCACTCCTGTTATTTTCACTTCTTCCAATACATGGATTTTGTGACTCAGTATCTAATCAACAAAGGTCTACAGATTCCGGGAACAATTCAATAGATAGTGTGAATATCAGCCATGCTATCATGCATTTTACTCCTACTCAAATTCAGGCACATGAATCGAGCCGTGCTTTGATGGCTACCGCTGCAAGTGCCAGTAGCGAACCTTTGCCTACTGGCTCCAAATCACTGATATCTGATGTTCCGTACCTGGGTAGCTCCCGTGATCAGGGATACTGCGGTAATTGCTGGGTGTGGGCTTCAACCGGTGCTCTTGAAGTTGCTCATATGGTTAATAATAATGTTAACTCGCGATTATCTGTCCAGTACTTTAACTCAAACTGGAATGGTGGAGCAGCAAGCGGAAATGCATGTGATGGAGGTTTCCCTTCTGAAGTCGCTACTTACTATTCAGGTACATTAAAAAAGACAATTCCATGGAGTAATACCAATGCCAGTTATGCTGATTATTACTGGACAGAGGGCAAATCCTCTGGAATGGCGGCATCATCTATCCTGACCTCGCCAAATTACGCACTATCAAGTGTCTCTGACACCGTGTTGTCCACACATACCGGTCAGACTAATGCCATTAATGTGATTAAATCACAGATTAATGCAAATATTCCTGTAATTTGGACCTTCTATCTCCCATCTACTGGATGGACTGCGTTTGATAAGTTCTGGGAACAGCAATCAGATTCTGTTGTTTGGAATCCTGATTCATACAATAATGGATCAATATCCGGGGGTCATGCAGTTCTGATTGTTGGATATAATGACACTGCCTCTACACCATACTGGGTTGTATTGAACAGTTGGGGAACCACTTCTTCAAGGCCGAATGGAACATTCAACCTTGCTATGAATATCAACTATGACGGTCAGATGACGTATTCAGGGCAGAAATACTATGCTCATGAGTTTGATATCTTCAGTAC
>CAZVAS010000115.1:0-1834 GCA_964625165.1 uncultured Methanospirillum sp.
TCAAGTTTAGCAAGTACAGGTTTTCCTTTGAGCGCTCGTAAGAGGAAGAGCATTATGATCGTAACAAGACCGGAAAATACTCCCACAAGCCCGATGGCAGATGGCGGAAGGATATGAACAAAGATGATACAGGATATACCCAGGGTCAGACCTGCAATGACCGCTGGAACCAGACCTTTTCTGACACCGGCTATTCCGTCTGCGACCCAGAGCATACTGAGTGCAAAACCGGTTGAGATAACTGGTAGGAAAAGTGCGATGTTGCTTCCCAGATGACCCACATCGAGGTTAAAGACAGAAGCCGGCAGGGTAATTGGTACTGCTAATAGGGAGAAGGAGGTGAGCGGGTCATACCCTAGACAGGGGAGTGCTACTGCTGCAAGGGGTGAGAACCCGAGTGCCAGCATGATCGGGGGAAGCATCGTAACCGGTGTTGCCCCGATGGAAACGAGGAATGATCCAAATCCTACGTTGAGGATCATGATCTGTTCGTACCGCTCCGCAGCAATTGATTTGATGTACACCGTAATCGCTGTAATAGCTCCGGTCACATCCATCATCGTTACCTGAAGGATGGTAAAGAGAACCATGAGTGAGATACCAAATGAGGCGAGTATCCCATTCCATGATGCATATGCAGCTATTGCAGGGGTAGTATTGAAGAATAATATCGCGATGATCGCGGTAACAATCCACCCGATGATGCTCATCAGTGTTCCTGACAACCGCAGAAACACAAGGCCGATAAATATTACAAGTATCGGAATAATCGCAAGAATAAATAGTGCTAACTGATCCAATCCAATCTACCATCCATTATCAGATACCGAAACATGCATTCATCCAGGCACAGGAATCACTGCCCTGACCGCTCCTGAACTTCTGCTATTCCTTTAGATCATTGTTCTTCTGTTTGATATAAACATTGACATGTTGTAGCATGTCATAGTACGAACTCTGTTTTTTCCACAAATTCCAGGAAAAATTCAAAAATGTAGATCGGGTGAGAATTTTTCTTCAAGACATCTACGATGTCTACGGTTCAAAGAACAGAAACGATAAAACTTGTCAATGAAATTTTTGAAAAAAGGGTATTACTTTTTAAAAGCCATCTCGATATCTTCTTCTTTGATGGTTTTTCTTCCTGCATGGGAGGCAAGCTTCTCAGCATCCCGGGTGAGTTGGCCTATGAACTCTTCTGCCTTCTTGGCTAACATTTCAGCTGCATCTGCCCCAACCCGCTCGGCACCATTGGCCTTTGCAATCCGTATGACTGCTGCAATTGGTAAGTCTGTCATGATATTACCTGTATTAAAAATATCTTAATGAACATATATAATTAATGGAATAAATGATCTGCCCACCGGGTTCATACAATATTCTAAAAACATTCATCCGTACCGGTTACAACACTTTTGATGTCGCTATTTCTTCGCCAATGATGAGATTGGATGATCGAATATATGATATACCTGATATTCAGAAAGAGAGAATAGCAGTCACTCGGATGACTGTCTCACTCAGGATTTTTCGAATTTATGAAGATTACAGTTCTGTATGTCGATGATGAGAAGGAATTTCACCTCATAGCAAAGCGGTTTCTCGAACGATGCGGGGAGTTTATTATCACTCCTGTTTCATCTGGAGAGGAAACACTGCACTCACTTCAAACCGGTTCATTTGATGCAGTCATATCAGATTACCAGATGCCGGGAATGGATGGCATCACATTGCTCAAAGAGATACGCAAAAGATATGGTGACCTTCCATTCATCCTTTTCACAGGAAGAGGGAGGGAAGAGGTTGCCATTGAAGCATTAAATAACGGTGCAGA
>CAZVAS010000115.1:1934-7551 GCA_964625165.1 uncultured Methanospirillum sp.
GTTATCTTCAATGTTCAGGCAAAAATAAGCAGACTGTATAATCCTGATGGTGAACTGATCGGTGCAATAGAATCTCTTCGGGATATTACCGATCTGAAAAGAGCCGGGGAGAACCTTCAGAGAAGTGAGGCGAGGTACAGGTCAATTGTAGACGACATGACGGAGATGATCATAAGATTTACTCCGGATGGAACTGTCACCTTTGTTAATGAGGCATTCCGTCAATATTTTTCGCCGATGCTTCCCCTTCAGGAGATTGATGGTAAGAATATTCATGATCTGATGCAGTCAGCTTCGTATGAACCAGGTGAGAACTTCCTTTCTTCGCTCACTTATGAGGATCCGATATGGGCACATGAACAGCGGATTACTGACGAAGAGGGCCGTGTGCAATGGCAGTACTGGTCGGTCAGAGCTCTGTTTGATCAGGAGAAGAGACTTGTTGAGTACCAGACAGTTGGCCATGATATAACAGACAAAAAACTGGCAGAAGAGGCTACCCGGGAGAAGGAAGAGCAACTTCGGTTGCTCAGTGATAATCTCCCTGATGGCATGGTATACCAGATCATCATCGAACCTGATGGAAGTCGTCATTTCACATATATCAGTGCAGGTCTTTCCCGATATCATGGAATTTCTGCCATGGATGTCATGCGGGATCCGATGATCCTGTACAATCAGTATCTTGATGAGGACAGAAAAGGGCTCATCGAGGCTGAAGATAAGGCGATCAGAGAGAAAACCACATTTACTGTCCAGGCACGATATCGAACCCCTGACGGGTTTATCCGCTGGTCATTACTCAGGTCTATTCCTAGGGATCTTCCAGATGGAAGAATTGTATGGGACGGATTTGAGATCGACATAACTGATCAGAAGAACGCTGAAGAGGAACTGAAGAAGAAGAATTATGAACTACTGACTGCGTACGAAGAGATCACTGTATCTGAAGAAGAACTTCACAATACTATCAATACACTTATTCAGAAGGAAGAGTTCATCAGGATAAGTGAAGAGCGCCTAATTCTTGCACAACAGATTAGTCATACCGGTTGCTGGGAGTACGACCTGCGTTCAGGTGTAATTGCCTGGTCTGATGAGTTATACCGGGTATTTGGGTATGAACCAGGGAAGGTGGAACTTACTCTCGATCTGATTCGAAGTGCATTCCATCCTGATGATGTGGAACTCCATGATCGGATCCTGAATGCTGCAATTGAGACTCATGACTATGAACCTGCTGAGTACCGGGTGATATACCCTGACGGTTCTCTTCACTACATTATTGCAAATGGCAGAATCGATGCTGATGAAACAGGGAAAGCAGTTCGAATCATCGGAGTATGTCAGGATATTACCGATCGAAAGTTCCTCGAGATTGAACGCGAACGACTGATAACTGATCTAAAGACCAGCAATGAAGCCCTCGTTTCCGCGAACGAGGATATTGCAGGAGCAGAAGAAGAACTCAGGCACCAGTATGATGCCCTGAATGAGACTGAGAAAAGTCTCCATGAGACCAAAGATTTTCTTGAAAGTCTGATCTCAATTGCAAATGTGCCCATCATCATCTGGGACTCATCATTCAGAATCACAAGATTGAACCAGGCTTTTGAACGGCTTATTGGAAGGGAAGCAGATCAGTTGATCGGGAACTCATTAGAGATCCTCTTTCCTCCACATCAGGCAGACCGGTCTTTGCGACTGCTGAGGACAACCCTTGACGGAGTCAGATGGGAGACGACCGAGATTGATATCATGTACCAGAATGGGTCAATTCTCACTCTTCTATGGAATTCTGCCACCCTGTATGGACCTGATGGTCTCACTCCGGTTGCCACAATCGCCCAGGGGCATGATGTCACATCAGAGCGAAGACTTGAAAAGGAGAAAGAAGCAGCCCTGGCACAAATTCAGGAGAACCTTGCATACCTTGCCATTCTCAATGATGAGATCAGAAATCCCCTGACTACGATCATTACCGTGGCTGATGCGGTGGATGATCAGAAGGTTGTTACTCTCATCAATGAGCAGGTAAAAAGGATTGATGAGATGGTCAATCAGCTTGATACACGCTGGATAGAGTCTGAAAAAGTACTCAACGCCATACGAAAGCACTATCAGGTACATACAGGTTCACGGACACCGTCGATTACGGAGGTGCCAGTATTAAAAAACCTTCAGGACAAGGATCTTTCATCTCATTCTGAAAAAATCCTGATTGAAGAGGTCCAGGCACAACTCTATACTATCCTCGATAGTATCGATTCGCTCATCTATGTCTCTGATATGGAGACGTATGAGACTATTTTTCTAAACCGGAGAGGGAGAGCCCTGTTCGGGGAGATTATCGGGCAGAAATGTTACAAGGCGATGCATAACCTACAGGAACCATGCCCCTTTTGTACCAATCATCTTCTGATAGATGCTTCAGGTCCTGTCGGAATATACCAGTGGGAGTCAGATAAAATTCAGAGTACCAGATGGTTTGACTGCAGGGATCGGGCTATCAGATGGAGTGACGGAAGGATTGTCAGACTTGAGATATCGACAGATATCACAGATCGCAAGCGGATAGAAGAGAGCCTCCATGAGGCGAACCAGAAACTCAGGCTTCTGACCGGCCTTACCCGTCATGATATCTTTAACAAACTGTTTGTTCTCCAGGGAATTTTTGAACTCGCTATGGAGGAGTCAGACCTTACCCTGATTCGCGAACATCTGCAAAAGGCCATACAGACCAGCCAGAGTATTGACAAGACGATAAAATTTACCCGGGAATACGAGAACTTCGGGATCGAGTCCAGCGGATGGCAGAATGTTCACCAGGTTATTGACTCATCACGGGAAGAGATCATTCCCGGTGATGTGGTGATAGAGAACAAGATCCCTGATGATCTTGAGATCTACGCAGATCCAATAATCAGAAAAGTATTTTCAACACTGATCGAGAATGCCCTTCGTCATGGGGGAGATCTTACACGGATCTGGTTCTCATGTTTTTCATCAGATACCTCTTTAGTGATCACATGTGAGGACGATGGCACTGGTATTCCAGATGAAGAGAAGCACCAGATCTTTGATCACGGATATGGAAAGCACACCGGTATCGGTCTGTTCCTCGCTGCAGAGATCCTCTCGATAACCGGTATCTCTATCAGAGAGACCGGAACAGAGGGGCATGGTGCAAAATTCGAGATTCTAATTCCAGCTGGGAAGTTCAGACGCCTAAATCCGGTATAACAGATTCCGGATATCATCCCACCGGATGTCATCATGATCTTTATTATTGATGAGCCCGAGTATACCTCATGCTGACTTTCATTCTTCTCGGACGACAGACGCAGCTTTCATGGGATCAGGTTGCCGGATTTCAGGAACGGGATAAAAATGCAGAAGAGATCATCACTAGAATCGGGGGCAGACTTGTGTCATTGCATTACACCTTCGGGCAATATGATTTCATTGCAATCATCGAGGCCCCATCGCAGGAGGCCATGACCCGGATTCTTATGGAGATCGGCAGGTTTGGAACAATCTGTTCAGAGACTCTGCTGGCACTCAAACCTGAACAGTTGTATGCATCAGCCAGAGAAATACCAGGTTCGTCTTGAAAAAGATCATTTGACGGGTACTCTGTCTGATATCACAGACCCGGAGTAAGGGTTACCTTTGGCTTGCCAGTTTCAGTAGATGATATGAGAATTAAAAACAAAATAATCATATTATTTTTCAAAATAATATAGAATTTTAAAATTTTATTTAATGTTTATCTTAGCGGACTCCTTAACTCCTGCGAATATATCGTACAAGAGAGGAAAGATATGTACTCATCTACAAAGCCGTTAACCGTGCTGAATAGTGAGAATCAGTATTTCCGGGTGGTAATCCTTTCCCGAGGATTATCATATACAAGCGGGAAATCTGTAGGATGGGATCATACAGATCTCATCCAACTCAACATACGTATTCTCCTGGACAAAGGGCGCAATGTGCAACCGGTAAATTGAGCCCTTTCTCACAATAGTAATTCATGATCTGAAATTTTTTTCTACAGTATGGTATTCATAGTAACTCATTTACATTACCTTCCTTGCCTGCAAAAAAAGATCCTGTTCTCATTCAGTCTGACAAAAAATCGATAAATTTATCGTCTGTCCTTTAAACAGGTTCTATGTTTACGGTGTACTCACTCCGGTAACGGACTTTTCATCAGATCACCTGAATTACGACGCACTGTCGACTCGTTCAGGGCGATCTTTGCCAGGATTCAACGGGAAGTTTCCTTGCATTCGGATGATTGACATTGAGACACGGTGAACCAAGGGCGCTTTGGTGTCCTTTCCGCTTGTATAGAAACTCGGGGAAACTAGATGTCTACTAAACCTACTAGTCTTGTTCGATATGTTCAGACTACCTGCCCGTACTGTGGTGTGGGGTGTGCTCTGAACCTTGTCGTCAAAAATGAAAAACTGGTCGGGGTTGAACCCTGTAAGCGAAGTCCGATCAATGAAGGCAAACTCTGTCCAAAAGGAGTCACCTGCTGGGAATCAGTACAGAATCCTGACCGGCTTACCTCTCCTCTGATCAAGAAGAATGGCAAGTTTACAGAGGCGTCATGGGATGAAGCTCTCGATCTTGTCGCAAAAAAACTGAAAGAGACATACGACAAGCATGGAGCACGGGGACTTGGATTCCACACCTCATGCAGAACTGTGAACGAGGACTGCTATATCTTTCAGAAGTTTGCTCGGTGTGCGTTTAAGACCAACAACGTCGACAACTGCGCCCGTATTTGTCACGGACCTTCAGTTGCCGGTCTCTCTCTCTCATTCGGATCTGGTGCTGCGACAAACGGGTTTGAAGATGCCCTGAACTCTGATCTTATCCTGATGTGGGGATCCAATGCAATGGAAGCACATCCCCTTGCGGGACGACGTGTCGCCCAGGCCAAACTGAAAGGTATTCCAATCCTCGTTGTAGACCCACGATTCTCAACAACTGCACATATTGCAGATACCTGGTATCAGTTCAATCCGTCCACCCACATCGCCCTCATCAACTCGATGATGTACTGGATCATCAAAGAGGGCAAGCATGACAAGAAGTTCATCGAGGAACGGACCGAGCACTTTGAGGACTTGAAGAAAACCGTCGAGAACTACAAGGATGCAGAAAAGATCCACGGTGTTCCCCTTGACAGGGTTAAGGAACTTGCATTCAGATATGCAGATGCCAAGAATGCGGTGATCATCTACTGCCTTGGTATCACTGAACTGACCACCGGAACCGACAACGTCAGATCACTTGGAAACCTTGCAATGCTCTGTGGTAACATCGGTCGCGAAGGTGTTGGTGTCAACCCGCTACGTGGACAGAACAATGTGCAGGGTGCATGTGATATGGGTGCGTACCCGAACGTGTACTCCGGATACCAGAAGTGTGAAGTCGCAGAGAACCGTGCAAAGATGGAGAAGGCCTGGGGAGTAAACGATCTCCCTGACTGGTACGGAGTCACGCTCACCGAGCAGATCAACCAGTGCGGAAATGAGATCAAGGCATTATATATGCTTGGTATCAACCCGGCTGTCACCTATCCTGACTCAAACCATGTAAA
>CAZVAS010000116.1:0-3083 GCA_964625165.1 uncultured Methanospirillum sp.
GTTACATTTTGTTTAATACTCATTGAATATTTGGATACCTTGTCTCTAGTCAATCAATGCTCATCATTCTGGTACTGAACTACCGACAAATATCAAAATTCCCACAAAAATTACGGAAATATATATACCATATTGCGTGAACCATCTTGTATCTGATTCCCGGTGATGAGATCCTGATTGCAGAGATATCCCGGGTGTGAGGTGTTACATGGGACAGATTGAACCTTCAAACAACAAAATGCTCGTTGCAGAGATTACTGCAAACCCTGCCCCGCTCGGACTGCTCGGTTTTGGAATGACGACAGTCCTGCTAAACCTGCACAACGCCGGTTACTTCACATTGGGATCGATGATCCTGGCAATGGGACTGGCATATGGAGGAACCGCACAGATTATTGCCGGAATCATGGAATGGAAAAAGAACAACACCTTTGGAACAACCGCATTTACGTCATACGGACTCTTCTGGATATCACTGGTTATTTTATTAATCCTGCCTAAACTCGGACTCGCTGACGGGACCGGAGGGAGCACAGCCATGGCAGCATACCTTGCCATGTGGGGCCTCTTTACTGCATTCATGTTTGTCGGAACACTCCGGGCAAACCGTGCAATCCAGTTTGTCTTCGCTTCACTTACAATTCTCTTCTTCCTGCTTGCACTGGGAGACATTACCGGCATCGAGGCGATCACACGGCTAGCCGGATACGAGGGAATAATCTGTGGGTTCTCAGCAATTTACACAGGACTTGCACAGGTGATCAATGAGGCACATGAGAAGACAATTCTCCCACTCTGGCCTGTATAACCCTCTCTTTTTTGTAACCTCTTAATTGCGATATTGAGTGCAGATCTCATGCCAATACCGGAACCAGATCTACAGGAATTTTAATCGGGATGAATACCGAGGGTCCCCAAATAAATCAAACAGGGAGAATAAGGAACAAAACGTAATTAGGAGAGGTAACTCTGCAAGAGCCGGAGAGCTTCGAGTTCCCGTTCTCCACCGCATCGCTTCACGAGGTCAACATGATGATCTATCAGATCTTTCAATGCAGAATCATGTGTCAGAACATATCGTGTACCATGCACAGCAGCCTCAATGACACTGTTGAATCCCCGGTTTATCGGAACAATTGTTGACTCTGCAAGTTCTGTTCTGATCGGTTCAAGACTGATGAGGAGTTTTTGTTCGGTCTTCTGATCGATCGTTGCACGATATACAACCCAACTCTCTGCCGAAGAGAGTCGGCAGACCTGCTGCCCTGATTCTTCAAATTCAATGAAATCATCAGGATCAAGATCTGAGAATGCAGCCTTGACAAAGATCACCGGATCATGCATGATATTGGCAACCACGAGTCCGGTCTCTTCAATCAATGAAGCCGTGTGACTGCTCCTGAACACGGCCATCATGATCCGATCACCACGACAGATCACCCCCATCGGGGCTGCATGCAACTTGATCGACGCAATGATCTCGTTTATCCCCTCCTGCATCGGCCAGAACGGGGACAACTTCACAGATCCCACTCCCAACCTTCAGTCAATGCCACGAAGAGACCTGAGATCATGATATCGGCAAGAGAACCGGGGTTGATGCTCTCTCTTATACAGTATTCGTCAAACTCGTTATGCGAGATCTGTCCGGCAAGAACCTGAATCGCCTGATCCCTGACCCTGCATGCACGTTCTGTTCCAAATTTTTTTGCAATAAAGGTGTCAGGCTCTTCAGCCAGGAGCCAGAGAAAGACAGATGAGATTGCTTCTCTTCCTCTTCCATCCTCTTTAAGAAGGTCTGCCGTTTTGCGGGTGAGAGGAAAGTTGTTCGTCCATTCGCGGGCTACCATGTCCTGCGGCGCTGAATGAGCCATAACATCAAAGAGTGTCATTCCCCGTGCCCGAAGTTTATCTGCAACCGCCGGATCGTTGATATCAAGTTCATCAGAATCATGGACGCGGACCGCAGTATGGGCGAATGCATCATAGAAGAGAATGGCATCTTCGACGGTGGTATCTCTGATACACCTGCATGCTCCCTCAATCCCTTTACCCATGATCAAGGGAATTAGAAGGATAAATGCACCAAAATGAGTGTTACCACCCCGATGCCTGCCAGTAAGAAGCGTGGCCTCCCGGATCAGTTCCCCGATGGTTCCCATCTCCTGCTCAGCTTTCTCAAATGCTGGCCGACAGAAGAGAGATGATGCGAGAAAGTGTTCTAACCAGGTATCAGGATAATCATGACCACGATCAACATTTCCCGGCTTTGTCATGGCACACACCTCGAGCATCATTGCCATCTGTGCATGCTCTGTCAGGGTGAGGGGTGGTACTGCCATATAATATCAGGAGAAGATCTTCTGCATAATCTTTCTGGCCAGCTCGCGTTTCTGCTGCATATAGGTTGACCGTTTTATGCCCGCCTGCTTGAGTGTTCCATCACGGAACATACAGGGTGTTGTATCCTTGCAGCAGTATGCTAAACTGCCAAAACAGGTACTGGATCCTCCTTCCAGAATTGTATCCTTCACCCCTTCCATCTTCATGGCAACGAAATCCTGTGGTGATATTTTCAGTTTTTCAAGTGCCGGAAGAAGTGGACATGGTTTAACAGGTAGACAGCAGAACGCTAGAGATCTGATATCTCCACCACGACAGAGTTGTTTGGGTGAATTATACCACCCATGTTCACGGGTAAACTGGGCAAGTGCCTGACTGATAGCAGAGAGAGTTTTCACATCTGATTTTCGTGCAAGAGAGACCATATCTGCCCCGTGGGCAAAGTACTCTTTTGCTTTCTCAAAGTCGGTGACGCCATTATTTGCTATTAAAAAGACCGGGCAGGCATTTCTAATATCACGGAGTTTTGTCTGCCCGAAGTCCATCAGATCCACATGGATGATATCTGCTCCGGCTTTCCACAGGAGTCTTGCAAGTTCGGCATCATTTGGTGCAACACCAGCACGGATCTTTACAGAAACCATAACCCCGGTTATCTTGAGTGCCTGAACATACGAGAGAAGTTTTTGAGGATTGGTAAGGAGGTATTCACCACATCCTGCCTCAATCATTGCCTGCTG
>CAZVAS010000116.1:3183-4750 GCA_964625165.1 uncultured Methanospirillum sp.
CCGATAAATCCGATCCCGACGTATTCGGCCCGGTCCCTGATATATGCACCATCGGTCACCCCTGCCATGGATGAGATAGCGACAGGAATGGAGACCTGCCGATCACCAATCCGGAGATCATAGATATTGTCCATTCAAATCCTCGAATCTTTGCCTTTACAAATCAACCTTTGAATCAATTAAAGTTGGCCTGATATCAGACGGGAATATCATACTCTGAATTCATATCCAGATACAAAAATATCATATGTACTTACCATCATGCTCACCATACACATTTGATAACTATTTTATTGCAGGCAGTGTTACCTTAGCGTAATGGGAAACGTAGGTATTCTTCTAGTAGGTCACGGGAGCAAAAAGGAATATAATAAGGACCTTATCACCAAAACTGCTGCCCTGATCGCCGAACGCAATCCAGATTATACTGTAAAATGCGGGTTCATGGAGTTCAGCGAGCCCACAATTCCAGAAGCACTCGAGCAGTTCAAAACCGAAGATATAGATTCCCTTGCAGTAGTTCCTCTCTTTCTAGCACGTGGTATTCACATCGATGAAGATATTCCGGGAATTCTAAAGCTTCAAAGCGGACAGAAGAAAGGAACATTTAAACTTCAGTCACGGGAAATTCCCCTCGTGTATGCTGATCCAATCGGGCCGAACCCACTTCTTGCCGATCTGATGGCAGAGAATGCCAAAAAGGCACTCTCTCTTATCTGAACTTTTTTATGCATATTCTGATCCTAGATACCATTCATGGCGGGATTATTCTAGGTGATGCCCTGAAGGTGATGGGGCATACCGTTGATCTTGTTGATGTATACCGGGGAGATCTCTCACACCCGGGAAGCATTACGTGTGAGACAGCCATGTCCCGAAGGTATGATCTGCTCATTCACCCGGTACATCTTGATCCTTCATACCCGATACTGAGGGAACACTCCTGCCCGGCAATAACTCATCATGAAGCAGTGAGGTGGATCCTGGGCTCCAGAAGGGAGACCCTGCCAGCCGATCATAAAAGAACAGGACTTTCCATAGAGATCACTGGAGCAAGGGGAAAAACGACCACTGCAACAGCCCTTGCATCGCTCATGGAAGGAAATGGGATCCTGCATACATCAAGGGGAGTTTTCAGGTACCCGGGAGAAGAGAAGATTACCCGGATGAGCATCACTCCTGCTTCTCTCATATCAGTGGATGCTCTCCTGTCTGAAACTGACTGGTGTATTGCAGAGATATCACTTGGTTTTACTGGTCTGTCTGATCTTGCAATCCTTACTTCAGATGAGGATTATCAGGTTGCATCCGGGAGACTTAGTGCCAGAACACTTAAACATTTGAGTGCACTTTCGTGTAGAAGAGTTCTGATTGGGCCAGGTATGACGAGTGAACACGATTCGGTGATCAATGCAGGAGATCTCACTCAGGTTTCAGGTGCCACATGCACATATTCCTACAGAGACATGGCAGGTTCGTTTGAAAACCCGCTCCTGACACTCGAAGGATACCGGATTCCCCTTCAGCTGGCTACAGCAGCAGCACTTATTCTTGGATACAGACCAGA
>CAZVAS010000116.1:4850-7529 GCA_964625165.1 uncultured Methanospirillum sp.
GAGACAATTGCAGTTGATATCCATGCAGGATTTGCAGAAAATATTGATGGTGTCATCGCAACTCTCGAGCCTGCAAACCGGGCCGGTTGGATCAGTGATGAAGAACTTGACAGGCAGAAAGACCTGCTGAAAAAAGCAAACGAGGTGGAGAGGCTGCGTGGAGCAGCAATGAAGAGTTATATCGAACCATCACGAGGGGACCTGAAACATGTTGCAGCAACCCGAATCCTGAATCTTATTCATGAAGGGAAAAAAGGGGTTGCTGTCATGAACGCCAAGAAGGAGACCGCGTACATGTTTGCCGATGCACTACTCGGACTCCATGATGCGGCTCCGGATGCTGATATCACCTACTCTGCAAATCTCGAACTCAGGGGACTGCCAAAAGTGCAACGGGATGCAGAGCGAATATCAAATGAACTGACAACGAGAGGGCTTCAGTTTATTTCACAAGGAGCTCTTGATGAATATGGTGCTACCGGAGATACCCTTGGCTCCTGGATCATGGAAATGAAACCAGACTTTGCTCTCATCGTGGGAGTACCACACGCAATACCTTCCCATTATCTTGAAGGCATCGAATGCTTCTCAATAACGAATGGACCTCGTCAGGTAGGACCTCTGAAAGAGCAGGGGCATGCCCATGTGATGGTTGAGGTTGACCTGCATCCCAGAACCCTGGGAGTGACCTCAATTGTGGAGAGTGAGTTCGGGGCAGTGCTCCGGAGCCTTGCATGAAGACCATCCTGATATCAGGCGATCGATCAGGGGCAGGAAAAACAAGTATCACAGTTGCCCTCGCTGCACTTCTTTCCCGTCAGTACAAGGTCCAGTGCTTCAAGGTCGGAATGGATTATATTGATCCATCGTACCTTTCTGCAGTAACAGGACGACACTGCCTGAATCTCGATTCATTTGTTCTTACTCCCGAAGAGAACCAGGAAATTTTCTCTCATGCCTGCTCTTGTATGGGAGCTGATATAGCCCTGATTGAAGGGGTCAGGGGATTATATGAAGGAGCAGAATCTCTTTCAGACATCGGCTCCACTGCATCCATTGCCAAACTTCTGAAGGTTCCGGTGATATTAGTTATTGATGCTAGGAGTATCACCCGGAGTGCAGCTGCCCTGCTCAAGGGTTTCACGGCATTTGATCCTGATATCACTATTTCAGGAGTGATCCTGAACAATGTGAGGGGCGAGAGCCATATCAGAAAGGCAACCGAGGCGATCGAACACTATTGTGGAATCCCTGTTGTGGGAGCTATTCCACGATTAGAAAAACCTCCCCTGAAGATGAGACATCTCGGTCTGGTTCCCTTCTTAGAAGGATCACCAGACAGGGAATTTTTAGACCAGATAAACAGCATGATCGAATCAGTCGGAAAGCAGATCGATCTTAATGCTTTGTTAAGCCTAGCCAGCGAACGGGAAAATCCCCCATATACCGGTTCAATATTCAGAATCAAGGAAAAGAAGGATATCAGGATAGGAGTAGCCCTTGACGGGGCCTTTAACTTTTATTATGCAGATCTCTTCGCGATACTTGAGACGTACGGGGCTGAGGTTGTGCCATTCTCACCGATTCGTGGCTCACTGCCAGATGTTGACGGGATTATAATCGGAGGAGGATATCCCGAATACTTTGGAAGGGAATTGGAACAAAATTCTCAAATGAGAGAATCTATCAAGGCTGCATCATTGCATGGGATGCCGATCTACGGAGAATGTGGGGGGCTCATGTATCTTTGTGATTCGATCAGGTTTACCAGTGACTGGAACGGTCTCTCTGTCGGTGACGAGTTTCAAATGTGCGGGATTTTTTCCGGTACATCTTCTATCCCATCCAAGCGGATAGTGAGATACGTGATAGGTACAAGTTCTGCAGACACCCCATTCGGTATTCACCAGTTCAAAGGGCATGAGTTTCACTATTCAGATGTTCAGTTAGAAACTGGAACAGCATACGGGTATCATCTAGAGAGGGGAGTAGGCATTGAGGGCTCAATGGATGCGGCGATCACCAGAAATACACTTGGATCATACTCCCATCTTCATCCGGTTGGTGCCAGGAAGATGTTTGCTGACTTTTGTGAACTCTGTCGCAAGTGGAAAGCAACCAGAGGATGACACGTTGGGATATTCCCAAGAATTCATAAAGATATATTTTTGGCCGAATACTTCCAGAATTCTATGCTATGCTAATCTATATAGACGGAGCATTTTACTCCCGTGAAGATGCAAAAATATCACCTTTTGACCACGGCTTTCTTTACGGGGATGGCGTTTTTGAGGGTATCAGAGCATATTCTGGAAGAATATTCAGATTATCCGAACACCTCGACCGACTTTATGACTCTGCCAAGACCATTGATCTGAATATCCCCATCTCTAAGGAAGAGATGACAGATGCCATCATCGAGACATGTAAAAAGAACAACTTAAAAGATGCATACATCCGTCCACTTGTATCCAGAGGTGTCGGAGATCTAGGCCTTGATCCCAGAAAGTGCATTAAGCCGACCGTTGTCATCTTTGCTGTGGAATGGGGTGCAATGTATGGTGATCTGTATGAGAAAGGACTGAAAGCGATATCAGTTTCAATCAGACGAAATCCGGCAGAATCACTCCCACCCAATGTAAAAAGCTTGAACTATCTGAATAATATTCTCGCCAAGAT
>CAZVAS010000117.1:0-1486 GCA_964625165.1 uncultured Methanospirillum sp.
GATCAGCGATGCTATCAGAAAAACCGGAGGCACTTTATTTTCGATCAAACATCTGGACGTCTCCTGCCCTGATGGTTTGTTTGCTCCTGTCTCTATGTTAAATGGTGTCCGAAGGGAGATTCTGGAGTATTCTGGAGCAACTATCATACAGTCATACATCCCTGAATCGGAAACAAGGGAAATTGTAAAAAAACGTGCAGACCTTTATATCACCAAACTGGATTCTGAAACAGGACTCCCGTCTTGTAGCGATGAGATAAATCTTGTAACGTTGGTATCAGATCCGGCATCAGCTCTTTCCTCAGTGGAAGGAGGGGCTTTCAGAGTGTTTATTGAATGGTATCCTCCCCGTGATACAGATGGATCTTCGGATCACTTGGAAAAAATACTTGCTCTCTATTCTGAAAACCCCTCATTGAGTGATGTAATCGGTATAAAACTACCAAAGATTCTCCTCCGCTCTGAAATGGATCACCTCATCGAGGTACTACCACGAATGAAAGAGGCTGGTGTGAAATACATGATGGTGGACGGGATAGGAGTCGCAGAAACCATACTGGCATCTGTCCCTGACATGAAGATCAGTGGGTACAGCGGACTCAACATCACGAACCACTGCTCTCTTGCAGTTCATACTGGTTTTGAGTTCTGCACTCTCTCCTGTGAATTATCCGGAGATGAAGTGAAAGAGACTCTTGCGAAGGTAAATATTACGAACAATTCACCTTCTGCTGCAGTCATGGTTCAGGGTCTGATTGAGGCAATGATCACCGAGGATCAGCCTGGTGGACCGAGCGTATCTGGAGATCATCAGATCGAATCGGCACTCAGGGATCAGAAAGGTCAGGAATTTCCTATCGTGATCGATCCAAGTAGAAGAACACATATTTTTAATTCGGCAGAAACCTCTCTCGTTGATCACCTGAAAATCTTGAAAGAAGCAGGGGTCAGATTCGGGGTGATCGACGCGAGGTGGCGGGGGCCAGAGTATGCACGGGAGGTGACCGGATTATGGTATGCTGCTGTCAAAAAAACATACCTGAACCCGGAAGAGGTCAGTATTTTTAAAGATGCATTAAAGGCATGTGCATGGGGTGTGCTCACATCCGCAACCTGGAAGCGTGGGTTATGCTGGGGTGACTCCTGACAGAACTGACTACCGGTTTTCGCATCACATTTTGTCTGATTCTCTCCCGGTTTGTCCTCTATCTAATTGGAGATCCTGTCGTGCAGCAAAGAAGAACTGCTGGGCATATCCAGCGTAATCACCAAAATATTCTCTGCAAAAGTCAGCAATATCTGTGTATGAGCATTCTTTCCTGTTGCATCTTCGTTCTCTGACCTCAGGATATAGGCAGGTGATGATGTTCCTGATCCAGACATCAACCGGTACAACCTCATACCGATTATACGCAAAGAGAAGAATGCAGTCTGCAACTTTTGGTCCGACACCCGGTAGTTTCATCAGTTCTTGTCTGGCATCTTG
>CAZVAS010000117.1:1586-7503 GCA_964625165.1 uncultured Methanospirillum sp.
GACACCGCTCCATGTATTCCCGATGCGTTGCCACCTGAAGACCTGTCCACAGTCAAGTGTGAGATCCAGATCAAATGGGAGTTGGTCCTTCCTGAGATTGAAGGTCTTCATCATCTGCATAGGTTCTCTCTGCCTGATATGGGTTCTCTGGCCTGGTCTATTCTCGCAATGAGAACGACAGAGCCAAATAGTTCTGCACAAATACGAATAAATACTGATAATGTGCGGAATTCTGGTGATAAAAAGATGAGGTTCATGATCTGGATCCTGGGGATGGCACTTCTTTTGTCCCTTGCTACCATGTGTTCGGTTGCAGATAACTATACATCAGCGGTCTTGCCTGCAGGAAATGTGTCTTCCACGCTGGCAGCACCCCCAAGTGTTACAGGCACAGGTACTGATTATAACTCTGGCATGGTTGAACTGCAGACCGGTTGGAACCTGGTTGGAATTCCCCGCAGACTTGCTGAAGATAAAAACTCAGCATCCCTTTTTGCCCATGTTGATTCCGCAGGGCGAAGTATCTGGACGTACGATCCGGAAGGTAAGGGATGGAAGGATCTCACCGCACAGGACAAACTTTCACCGCTTGACGGGTACTTCATCTACTCTGCAAAGCCTGACAAAATTGCTCTCTCTTACTCGGTTGATCCCCTCCAGGTCCCTCCGGTTAAGGATCTGCAGACCGGCTGGAACCTTGTCGGATTCTCAGGCGCTTCAGATGCTTCGGCACGTGATTCGCTCCTCTCCATCAGAAAGACCTGGACTCAGGTTATCGGATGGGATCCTGTAAAGCAGCAGACTGAAGATTCTATCATAAATGGAGGCAATGATACGCATGCCGACTCACGGATGATGGTTCCGATGCGTGCATACTGGGTATATGCGGACTCTCCATGTAGTCTGGCCAGCATAGGTGCCTGACCTCATCTCCTTTTTCTCATCATCTACTCGGGCTGAAAATATTGATCAGATCGATATCTGCTTTGTGCAAAGTGATATCAAGGCCGGAAGAGCAAGGTATGATGAGTATCAGGTGAATATCTGTGAAAACTGTCTGCAGGCATATTTTTCTTTTTCTCCTAATATTTGCACTTTCTATCGGGATCGAAAGTGCCGCGAATATTACAACTGACCTAAATTATCCCGAGTACTGGATCAAGGAAGCGGTTGGTCAATACTCACTCGGGCACTTTGATCGTGCCCTCACCCTTCTTGACAATGCAGTCTCTCAGGATCCAACACTTGCAAGTGCCTGGATGTGGCGAAGCAAAACCCTCATTGAACTTGGCCGGACAAAGGAAGCCCAGGAGAGTCTTGCAAAGGCAAAAGAACTTGATCCTCTTATTGACAATCCTTATCTCAAAAAGGTTGGTTCATTAGCAAACCTGAAGGTGACTCCTGTTCCGACAGCAAGACCGACTGAAAGTGAGGATCAGCTCAAGAAGATGATTCAGTCTGATGTCAATATGACAAACAGTCCTGATCCGACAGGACCGGATATGGTACTGTATGATCTTCAGGCCGCTGTGAACCCGGCTACCCAACAGGTGGAGATAACAGCAGTCATCGGGAATGAAGGAGTCAAGCCGACCAGCAACTTCTTTATCTCCTTCTATGGCTCCTACACTACGCCTGTCTCATCAGAAGATTCTCCAATAGGATTCTACCTGGTTGATAACCTCCTCCCGGGAACCAAGAAGACCATCGCTGGATATTTCCCCATTGCAGAGATCCCATCAGGTGATTATTACATCGGTGGCTATATCGATCCGAACCGCCAGATCAGGGAGATCAGTAAGGATAACAATGGAAAGACAGCAACGGCGAAGGTGAATATCCCAGAGGTAAATACCAGCATCGGAACCCAGCGTGGCAGCATCCAGCTGGCTGTGCCGGTTGCCCCGGTTGTTGAGCCGATCTCCACAAAACGGGCAGACCTTGTGCTTGATTCTGTATCTGGTCCTGCCACGGCAGTGCTGGGCGAAGAGATCTCCATCAATACAACTGTCCGAAATGCCGGGGATGCAGATGCCGAGAAGTTCAGGGTATCGGTCTATCTCTCCAAGGACAAAACGGTGTCAGATGATGACATCGAGCTCGGATATGGAGATGTTCCTGATCTCGCTGTTGGTAAGGCACGTCAGGGCACTGCGGTAGCAACAATCCCCCTGAATGTGGCAGCAGGTTCATACTACCTGGTGGGGCTTGCAGATAGTCAGACCAAGATCCGGGAGAATGATAAGACAAACAATGCCCACTCTGCAGACTCTCCGATCACCATCACAAAACCATCAGTCCCAGGTTATGACCAGACATCCTCACCTGTTCCTACAACATCGCCGACTCCTTCTCCGGTTCTGGTCACGCCAAAGGCGACTACTACTCCATCAGTGTCACCAGTGTTGACTCAGGCTCCGACTCCAGAACCAAAACCGGTTACTGTGCTTACAACTCCGGTCCAGACATCAGTGCCGGTGACAACACCTGTACCCACACAAGAATCATCGGCAGAATCGGTCATTTCCAAACTTCCTGATCTGGTTATTGATGCAGTTACTGCTCCTGAAACTGCAACACCTGGCGAGGAGATCCTTATTAATACGACTGTACGTAATGCCGGCGAAGGTGACGCCGGGACATTCAGGTTAACTGTGTACCTCTCCAAGGATGGCACTGTATCTGATGATGACATCGAATTAGGATTCGGCGATGTACCTGATCTTGCAGCTGGTAAGGCCCGCCAGGGTAAAGCAGCAGCAATGATTCCTCAAAACATTACTCCAGGTTCATACTATGTGGTTGCATTGGCAGACAGCCAGGGCGCTGTTACAGAGAGTGATAAGACGAACAACTCCCGTGCCATCGACTCTCCGATCACCATCGTGGCAAAACCTGTTGCCACACAGACTTCGAACCAGACTCGGACTGTTACCCCTGTATCTACAGCCACTCTGACTCAGACACCTACACCTACACCAACTGCAACACCAACACCCGTACCAACAACAATTATTCCAACCCCAACGCCTGTGGAAACGAAAGTTCCGACACCCGTACCAACGACTGTTGTACCTACCCAAATCCCAACAGTTAAAGCGACACCGGTGCCAACCGCGATGAAGACTGCTGTACCAACAACGGTTCCATCAACACCCACAGCAACTCCAACTACTTCAGCTACAACAAAGCAGGTCTCTTCAAATCTCTCTGCACAACTGCTTCCAGATCTTGTAGTTAAGGTCAGATCCTCAGGAACTTCCGGGACACCTGGTGGCAGCTTCAAAGCCACTACTACGCTACAAAATAACGGAAAAGCTGATGCAGGAGCATTTGATGTCTCACTCTATCTCTCCCCTGATAAGGAATTCAACCCGCAGACAAGTTATCTGGTCGGTAAAGGCAGAATTGATAGTCTTGCATCTGGAAAACAGATGGTAAGTGATACTGAGGTTCCGATTCCTGCAACGCTTACCCCGGGAAGTTATTACTTTGTTATCTTTGCAGATTCTTCAAACGAGTTATCTGATATGAATCGTGAGAATAACATTGCATTAGGAAAAAGTCCGGTTGTGGTGAAATAAACCGGAGCTGTGCTTTTTCCTTTGCATTTTTACCACATATTATTTGATTCATTAATCCGGATGCATTGGATTATTCTTATCTAAAATTTATTATTTCTCCACCACCATCATGAACTCAGATCCAAACTCCCTTTTTCGTGAAGGAAAAAAAGTCTGGCATACAGGTAATCTCCAACAGGCCGCTGACCTCTTTTATGAGGTACTCGAAGCAGATGATCAGTATCATCTGGCCTGGAACGCTCTCGGGGTGGTATATTCACAGGCCGGAGAATGTGAAGATGCTGATACCTGTTTTAAAAATGCTCTTCTCCTTGCTCCTGATAATCCGGTGTATCTCCAAAACAGGGGGAGAAACAACCGGAAACTCAAGGTTATCTGGGAACAGAGATCAAAGAATGTAAAGAAGCCAGCCAACATCTCACGTATACATATTATCGTTGGGATTGCATCTCTGGTTTTGATTGTTGGGGTGACGTTGTTTTTCCTTTTCTTCCATTAGTTTTTTCTGTATCGCTTTTTTATGTGGATCCTCTCTGCTCTCTCATGACTCATCCGGATAGTTCAGAGAATATGGTGAAAACTTTGAAACCAATTTGATTCCACCAACCTGGATGATGAGTGAGGAAAAGAATTTTCCCGCTGGGTACAGATGGCTGAAATGCGATCTTCACACTCATACACCTGCTTCCTGCGACACTCCGGAAATGAGAGGGGTTTCAGAGTCTGATTGGCTCTGTGCCTATATGAAGCAGCAGATAGATCTGGTTGCCATTACTGATCACAACACCGGCAAATGGATCGATCCGCTGAAACAAGCCTATTCCTCATTGAGACATGACAAGACTTCTTCATTTCGCCCGTTAACTCTCATCCCTGGCGTTGAGATTACCACAGCAGATGGCATTCATATCCTGGCTTTGTTTGAACCTTCAGTAACAACGCAATTTGTCGAGGATTTCCTAACAAAAATCGGATCACCTGCAGATACGAGGGGAGATTCATCTTGTGCGTCAGCGATTGGGGCTCTTGCTCTCATCAGTCATATCATAACCAGTGGCGGAGTGGCGGTCCCTGCACATATCGATAGGAAACGTGGGAAAGGACTGCTACTCCTTGAACCAGACCTGCTCTTCCCAATATTAGATTCATCAGATGTCAGAATTGTTGAGTCTCTTACTGACGGGCATGGGTGGCCTACTGGTAGAAGACCTTGGGGTGTAATTGCAGGATCTGATTCGCATACACTCTCCTCAGAAGATCCATACTCACGGTTTCCTGGTTGTATCTATTCAATGATCTACTCGAAACCGGGATGCACGATGGATCTTTTTCAGGCATGTACTCATCCAGATAGGGTGCGGCGGGTCATTCCTGCTCATTATCTCGAATAGAAGAGTACCTGCTGGTTTTAGTAGCGAAATTATACAGTTGTTCTGAAAAAAAGATGTTACAGGCTGATATCAAGAGCCTTTCTGATTGCATCAGCATTCATACCTGCCTTCAACCTTCCCCCATATAATAATTGAATGGCATCTTTATCCAGATTCGATAATGTTGCTGAAGAGTTTGCCCGGGTATAGAAGAAACTGTCCGGTTCAGTACTGGTCTCTCCGTGAAGCCCAAGGTTCCAAAGAAGAGATTTCGTGATGAAGTATCTACGATCTCCGCCTTCAAGCCCGTCCCAGAGATAAACATATCCAGGTGCCAGAATACCAACCAATGTACCGCTCTTGTCCTTGAGGAGTTCTTCGGATGAGGATTTGTATCTGTCTTTTTTATAATTATCAAGAAATTGACGAGTCGTTATCTTGATCTGATAATAGTGATATGGTATCTTCTCGTAATTGTTCTTTAATTCCCCTTTGAGTACTGACTCATCTTCAAACTGTGTTGTAGTTGAAAGATTATTGAATGCCCGTGCAAATGCAATCGTTGAATTAATGTCATCACTGGTGAATTCTTCATCAAACCAGAACATGTAGTCAAGATCGCTCTGAAGAAGAGTTATATTTGCATTGTCCCGTCCAAATAAAATCGTAATCATATGCTCGGAGATTTTATCTTTGGTATCCGTGTCATTCCTATTCCTAAGCAGATACTCATCAGACTGCAGGTCTCCTCTGACGTAAAGAACCTGAGGGGTTGATATGCCGATTGTAATGCCCGGGCCAGCTTTAAGGATTTGGTCTTTGGCTGCTGAGTTTACCTGGATTTTTTTGAGCAGTTCAGGAGAGACCACTTTGATCTCATAGAGGGTATCCGATTCATTTTGTACTGTTATTTCTGTTGGTGAAATGGTACCAAAAATGCCGGAATTCTTGTCAAAGGTGCTA
>CAZVAS010000118.1:0-2168 GCA_964625165.1 uncultured Methanospirillum sp.
CAAGTTCATACGATCCGTCTGTGCTCGCATCTTCGGCAATGATAAGTTCAAACCATTGGGTGTTCTTCTCAAGGATATCTATTGCTGTGGGAATTGCTCTGCTCAACGCACCCTGATCATTGAAAACAGGTATTACTACTGATACTGATGAGGTTATCATATTGCTCGCATCGTTTTAGTCGCAGCAGAGCATTCTGGAGATATATGGATTAAAAAAAACAGATATCAGCAGTTGACAGACTCAACCCGTTGGTTGGATATTGAGGAGAGGAACCCGGAGAGCCAACAGAGTAGTTGTTATCTGCCGGTTATCTTTGTCTTCTCGAGGCACGCGATAAACTCCTCAACAGAAGTAAACCGCTCTGCCGGATCAGCCTTGAGTGCCTTTTGTATCAGCGTATCAAAACGGGCTAATGACTCATTGCACTCAGAGGGGAACCGGTACTGATTCTTCTGAATTGCCATGAAGATCTCACCGATACCAGGTTTTACATAGGGAGGTTCTCCGCAGAGCAGTTCATAGAGGAGAACCCCGAGCTGATAGATATCTGTCCGCTGATCACCGCTTCCGTACATGTCAGGGGCCAGTTGTTCTGGAGTTGCATAAAAGAGTGAGAAACTTGTATTTTTTGTATCCTCTGCACGGTGGAGCGATCGTGAAAGCCCCCAGTCTGCAAGTTTAGCCCTGCCGTCACTCGTGAGAAGCACATTTCCCGGTTTTACATCCCGGTGAATGACTCCTTTTCCATGAGCATACAAGAGAGCAGAAGCAATATCCCCGATGATTGAGACAGCCCGCTCCTGGGCGACCGGGTATGTCACATCCCGAAGTGATCTGCTCATATACTCCATCTCAACGTATGGTATTGGGAAGATGTTCTGATCGTAGATGGCCACGATGCAGGGATGATGCAGTTCACGCCAGACTGCCATCTCATTCAGGAATGTCTTCCCGCTGGTCTCATCAGGAGAGAATGGTATCTTCAGTGCCACCTGTTTCCCATCTCTCACCCGAACAGCACGGTATACAACAGCAACACCACCGCTCCCGATGATGCTCACGTCTTCGTACCGCATTCGTAGTGCTTCAGGAAAAGACGAGGTGATCTCGGTATGAATAACCGACTGGTTTCTTGTCAGGGTCAGGCTTGGATCAAACATTCCGATATCAGCAGTCCGCCTGATGATCTGACTTGTCATGAGGGAGAGGACAGCACCGGGGAGGAAGAAGATCGAGATGGCAAGAATGGTTGTCGGAAGAGGAGGGAAGAATGGAACTCTTGACATCAGGACGAGGCTTATTGCAATGAAGACGAAGAGGATGTGGATGTGGTAAACCGGAGGAACAGGCCGATTCTTAAATATTGATATTGCCTGGATCAGAGAGGAGATTGCCAGATAAACCTGCACCCCCAGGAATGCATACAGGGTTGAGAGGAAGTATGGATCTGTCCTGGAATTGTATTGTCCAGTGAAGATCATAAAGACAGCCGTTGCGATGAGGAGGGAACAGAGTACCTGGCCTACTCCGATCCACTTCCGTGTCTTTACACAGGACTCATACTGATATGAGGCACCGATCCGAAGACCCGCTGCAGTGACAAGCACAAGTATCACCAGTGAGATCCCCACAGAGAGGAGCATCTGCATGAGCGGTGATATCATGAGTGCCTGATGTGATGAGATCTCGGGGTTTTTTTCTGCGTCCCAGGAAGAGATGAAGAACCTTGGGCCCTCTGACCCGTTTTTGTTAGGAGGAGCAAAAATAATCTCTGCAGGTATGCCTTCACTCTGGTTTGATCCGGACGGGTCAGATGGCCGGAGGATAACGAGTGGCGGAGCCTTATCTTCATGTATTCCTGCCTGATAATCCTGCACCGGCTGCATGTTGTCCATATTTCCCGAAGGATATCCGGATGCTAGTGTAACCCCGGCAAAAAGGAGAAGCAGGAACAGGTACAGTATTATTTTTCTTGTCATGCAGGTCGGAATACGGTGGATCTACTGTGTTGTATCGTTCAGGAAGAGAAACCGTGCAGAAAAGTTTCCAGTTCCAAGGATAATTATATCCCCGTCACGGATCTCATGCCGTGTCCTTGGGGCTATGGGTTCAGTGTTCACAAATGTCCCTGACGTACTCCCATAATCCTCGATCTCCCATTTGTCTG
>CAZVAS010000118.1:2268-7385 GCA_964625165.1 uncultured Methanospirillum sp.
TATTTCCAGACCGGATGGACACCTGTCATAGTCTCAGAGCTCATTCCTGCGTCTTTTCTGACAAGCCCTGCCAGTACAAGTTTATCCAGATGTTTCCTGATATTCTCATAACTGGTCTTGGTGATGGTGGTTATCTCCTTGAGTTCAAGGGGCTTTACCTCAAGTGCAGCAAGTATCTGGAGGCGGGTAGGATTGGCAAGCGCATTGAGGTACTCAGACATCTCGATTAAATACTCGGGATCCCGTTTTGCCTGAATAGTATTGTTAGTCATCACCAGGTCTGCTACTCAGTATGCCTCGTATAGATATGGCTTTTCTCTTTCTGCTTGCCTGATTGAATGATGCAGGAGATATTGAAAAAAGGATATAATATCTGAATCTGTCAGCCCGTTTTTCAGGCTTTATCCAGCAGTGCTGCGTGAGCTGCTGCCAGTCTTGCGATCGGGACTCTGGGTCCTGAACAGGACACGTACGAGAGCCCTATTTTGTGGCAGAAGATGATCGATGCCGGGTGGCCACCGTGTTCACCACAGATTCCAACCTTCATGTCTTTTCTGACCTGACGTCCCCACATTACTGCCTGTTCCATCAGTCTGCCAACACCCTTGACATCCAGAACCTCGAATGGATTGTCCTGAAGGATGTTGCTCATGTTGTACATCGGGAGGAATTTGTTCTCTGCATCCTCTCGTGAGAACGAGAAGGTTGCCTGGGTGAGATCGTTGGTTCCAAACGAGAAGAACTCGGCCTCTTCTGCAAGGTTGTCAGCCCGCATGCATGCCCGTACCACCTCAAGCATCGAGCCGAACTTGAACTTCAGGGTAAGGCCATATGCTTCTTCAACATTCTTCTGGATTGTGACTACCCATTCCCTGACCCTCTTGAGTTCCTGGGCAGTGCAGACCTGAGGCACCATGATCTCAGGGTGAACCTCGGTGCCTGCTTTCTGGCACTCGGCTGCAGCCTCAAGCACAGCTCGTATCTGCATCTCATAGATCTCAGGGAAGGTAAGACCGAGCCTGACTCCTCTGTGTCCAAGCATGGGGTTCACCTCATGCAGGGCTCTGACCTTCTTGAGCATCGTTTCTTTCTTGGCGACAACCGCATCGACAAGTTCCGGGTCGGCAAAGCCCTGAACCTTAGACTTTAATTCAGGGAAGTTCATGAATTTTGCAGCGTCTGAGAGGACCTGCATACCCCTGATGGTCTCGCGAAGGTTACGGAGCTCTTTTATTTCATCAACGAGCTGGCGTTCGGTTGGGAGGAACTCGTGGATTGGTGGATCGAGCAGTCTGATGGTGACAGGCCTTGGTGCCATCACCTCGAATATCTGTCTGAAATCCTCCCTCTGGATCGGAAGAAGTTTTGAAAGTGCAGCAGTGCGGTCTTCCGTGGTCTCTGCAATGATCATCTCCACCATGATCGGCAGTCGCTCAACACCATTGAACATCCGCTCTGTCCTGCAGAGTCCGATACCCATTGCCCCGTACTTCAGGGCACGCTGGGAATCTTCAGGGGTGTCAGCGTTAGCCATGACCTGAAGTCGTGCAGCCTCATCTGCCCATGAGAGCACAGTCTCAAGTTCGGGTGAAAACTCAGCCTCAATCATTGGGACTTCACCAAGGTACACAAGACCGGTAGTCCCGTCGATGGTGATGAGGTCACCTTCGCAGAACTCGGTGTCACCGACCCGTGCGACCTTGAGATGAATATCAACGGTGATACCTTCTGCACCCGAGACACAGGGTTTTCCCATGCCTCGTGCGACGACTGCGGCATGTGATGTCTTTCCTCCTCTGCTGGTCAGAATGCCCTGGGATGCAAAGAACCCGTGGATATCTTCAGGCTTGGTCTCTTCCCTGACAAGAATAACCCGCTCCCCGGTTCTGCCGAGCTTCTCTGCCCGGTCTGCATCAAAGACGGCGATACCGATCGCGGCTCCGGGTGAAGCAGGCAGACCCTTTGCCACCGGTTTGCTCGTGTTCTTCGGATCAAGACGGGGGAAGAGGAGCTGGTTCAGCATCTCAGGATTGATCCTGAGCAGAGCCTGACGTTTGTCGATAAGACCCGCCTTCTCCATCTCAACAGATGTGCGAACGAGTGCGGTTGCATTCATCTTGCCGTTTCTGGTCTGAAGACAATAGAGGGTACCTTTCTCGATGGTGTACTCAAAGTCCTGGACTTCCTTATAGTGGGCCTCAAGCTTACGACGGAGTTCCATCAACTCATTAAAGAGTTTAGGCAGTTCCTCTGCCATGGCTGCAACCGGCTTTGGCGTTCTGATACCTGCGACAACGTCCTCTCCCTGGGCATTTACCAGATACTCACCGAACATCACGTTCTCGCCGGTCCCTGGATCACGGGTAAATCCGACACCAGTTGCCGAGTCATTGCCCATGTTTCCAAAGACCATGGCGACCACATTTACAGCGGTCCCGTTTGCCTGTTCTGGTGTGATCCTGAACTCACGCCGGTAATCTACCGCACGCTTACCCATCCAGGAATTGAAGACTGCTTTGATGGCGATCTCAAGTTGTTCATAGGGGTCGGTCGGGAATGGTTTGTGGGTGCAGAGTTGAACAACCTTAAGGAACCGTTCACAGATCTCGTTTAAGTCGCTTGCAGAGAGATCCACATCATGCCTGACACCCGCCTTCTGCTTGACAGCCTCGAACTCGGCATCAAACTTCTCTTCAGGAACATTGAGCGCAACCTTACCAAAGAGCTGAATAAATCTGCGGTATGCATCATACCCGAACCGATCGTTACCGGTCCCGTTGATCAGCCCAAGCAGGGTCTGGCTGTTGAGACCGAGGTTGAGGATCGTGTCCATCATACCTGGCATGGAGATCGCAGAACCTGACCTGACCGAGACCAGAAGAGGTTTCTCTCTCCCTCCAAATGTCCGCCCGGTCTTCTTCTCAACTTCTGCCAGGTTTGCATGCACCTGATCCATAACACCCTCTGGTAACTTGCGTTCCGGATCAGCGAGATAGGCCAGACATGCTTCGGTTGTGATAACGAAACCCGGAGGTACGTTCAGGTCTATCTGTGTCATCTCACAGAGGTTGGCACCTTTGCCTCCGAGGAGTTTCTTGTTCTTACCATCGCCTTCGGTAAAGTCATACACCCATTTCCTGCTCATATTACTCCCTTGTCATCTGTAAGATCGTGTAATTATTTCGGTACGGAAAACCTGTCACTGGCAAGAAGGAAGGCAGAAGATAGTGGTCTCCAACCGGAGATGTCTTCAGCCATGATATCAGATACCTGGAGCAGCACTGCAAAAAAATTGAGTAATCCTGTCTGCTGCAGATAATAATGCAGGGATGACGCCAGGTGAAATACCGGTGTAATCCATGTGTCCGGCCGGGTAAATCCCTGCATGGGTAGATATGCGATCGTTCTGGATCTCACGTCTGCTATAGGCTCATCATAGAACCATATAACCCTTTCAATTTATGGCCCTGTCATATGAATATCTCATGACAGTTTTGCCGCAGACAGAACCGGGAAAAAAGTAATCAGGAGATACTCAACCCATATTCAGTAGAAGTTCTGGGTTCCATAGAAGAACTCTCCGTCATATGCAACTCCTACACCAATTCTATCAATGCCATTATTGACCAGGTTCTGATTATGTTCAGGACTGTTTATCCATTCAATCATCATCACGTCAGCGACCTGCTGAGGATCGCTCGGGTCCACAAATCCTGAGTACCCTTTGCCTATGATGTTTCCCTGGGCTATCTTTACGATATTCTCCGCAATTCCAGTCCTTACGCTTCCATCAGAGAGACGTTTTGTAATATCGTACTTTGCCTCTTCAGCACGCCCGGTCGGATCAATTCCTTCCGGTGTCTCATGTGAGAAGTAGTTGCGGGCTGCCATATCCGTACTGTGAGTCTTTGCAATTGTTGCCAGTTTAGGGTCATAGTTCAGGGAGGGCAGGTTCCTGTACTCTCTGTATTTGTTGGTCTTTTCTGCGATAAACCCGGCGACCTGATCAAGAAATGCCTGGGTAACCGGTGGCTTCTGCGGTGTAATCGTGATTGGTGTTCCAAGAACTGCAGTATTCCGATCTTCATCAGATTCTGAAACCATGTGAGTGAAGTCGATGACTGCACCGAGGTAGTACTCACCTGGGGCTATATCATGGGGGATCAGATTTGTGCTTGATCCAGGTTCTGACATTCCCGGGTATGCCTGGTAGAAGATGACATCCCAGAGTTTCTGATCTGATGGATCCACTTCGGGATCTTTGGATAGGTAAAAACCAAGACGGAAGGTTCCTGCACTCCCTTTTCCGATGTTGGAGACTGTGTAGTTGATAGTGAGCGGGTAGTCTGGCGTTATCTCAGTGGCTGATACACTGTCAAGTGAGACATGGAGATCTGGCAGATCTGACTGTGACGGTTCTACTGCACGTTTCACCTCGATGGGAGCAGATGATATATATTCGTTGTTGCTCAAATTCCGGTCAACCGTGACAGTCGAGATGGTTGCCATAAGATTGTACTCTCCAGGCGTGATTCCACCGGGAAGATCCACAGTGAATGGGACCCTATCTCTGTAAAAAGCAGGAATCTCTTCGGCGGTCTTCTGATGTATCCATATTGGAATGGCACCGGTTACATTCGGGACCAGATAATAGTCGATTCTTATCTGGTCGGCTGCTGCAGGTCCCGGGTTCACCACACCAATTGCAGCTGAGAATGGAGATCCCATCTCTGCCTCACGTGGGGTGATGCTGGCTATGATGGCCAGGTCTGCAGTGTTCAATAGTTCTGAATGGACAGCACCTGCTGAACTGTTCAGGATCGTCGAGTTATTGATTGTCGGGGATTCTGCCATGCTGAACCCGACAAGGAGCAGGAACAGAAGGAAAGAACTTATGATATGGAGAGATTTCATCGTGATCATCGGCATCCAGTCAGGTACTGGTACGATATGAAGACCAGTAAGCCTTCTGGTTGCATGTAGAATGGTCTCTGGAGATCTGTTGGAGTTCTTCACCTGATGAAATCATCAAGTGATGAGTTCGTGCTACCAGAAAGTTCTGATCCGGTCAGGTGACTGATTGCAGCCAGGGTGGTCTCCCTGCCCTGGGGTGTACG
>CAZVAS010000119.1:0-7131 GCA_964625165.1 uncultured Methanospirillum sp.
CTCGCCTGCGAGGCACTGATCTCTGCATATTGCCACAGCTTCGGTGTTAAGGGTTACATTTTCAGGTTTGCCAATATCATCGGCCCACGAAGCGGACACGGGGTCATCACCGACTTTATCAAGAAACTTAGGGCTAACCCGAAGGAACTCGAGATCCTGGGTGATGGAAAACAGACCAAGTCATACCTGGAGGTAAAAGCCTGCGTTGCTGCAATCTCATACGTGATTGCTCATGCGAATGAACAGGTGAACACCTACAACATCGGGTCAGAGGACTGGATCGATGTCACCACCATCGCTGACATCCTGGTAAAAGAGGCAGGACTTTCAGGAGTGTCATACCGGTACACGGGGGGGAGCCGCGGGTGGGTGGGTGATGTCCCGAAGATGCAGCTCTCTGTTGAGAAACTCAAGGCACTTGGATACACCCCGGAGATCGGCAGCCATGAGAGCGTCAGGCTGGCGGTCAGGGCAGCGCTCTCGGGGCAGGAATGAAGTACCTGATCGTCCTCGGGGACGGGATGGCAGATGAGCCGATCGCCGAACTAGGTGGAAAGACTCCGCTTGAAGCAGCTGATACCCCATTCATGGATCAGATCGCACGGGAAGGAGCGATGGGGCTGCTCAAGACCGTTCCTGATGGATACCAGCCAGGAAGTGATATCGCCAATCTGGGTGTACTTGGGTATGATGTGAAGACCTGCTACACCGGAAGAGGTGCTCTTGAGGCTGCCAGCATGGGGATCGATCTCGGACCTGTGGATATGGCTTATCGGTGTAATCTTGTCACCATCACAGACGGGGGCATGGCGGACTTCTCGGCAGGACATATCAGCAGTGCAGAAGGGGCAGCATTGCTTGAGGCACTGAACGCTGAACTCAAAAAAACTACTCACGATAAGGCAGCAATCTTTTACCCCGGTGTCAGTTACCGCAACCTCATGGTTGTTCCCGGTGGCGATGGAGTCGAATCAACCCCACCCCATGACATCGTTGATCAGAAGATCGAGGAATGGCTCCCGAAAGGACCTGATAGGGAACTCATCCTCTCGCTCATGGAGATCAGCAGCAGGGTCTTTGCCGATCACCCGGTGAACAAAGAGCGGATTGCTGCAGGGAAAAAACCAGTTACCCACATCTGGCCATGGAGCAGTGGCAGGCGCCCGGAGATCTCACGATTTTCAGAGCGTTGGGGAATCTCCGCCGGTATGATCTCTGCTGTGGATCTTCTCAACGGGATCGCACAATACGCAGGAATGGAGATCATCAGGGTACCGGGAGCAACCGGATTCCTTGACACCGATTACAACGCAAAAGCACGGTATGCTATAGAAGCACTCAAACGCCTTGACTTTCTCTATCTTCATGTTGAGGCGCCTGATGAGGCGGGCCACATGGGAGACCTGAAGGAGAAGATCCTCGCGATCGAGCGGGTTGATGCCATGCTCGGCATAATCATGCAGGAGTTTGACGGCAGAATCGCGGTTCTGCCTGATCACCCAACACCAATCAGGGTAAAGACCCATACTATGGATCCGGTTCCGTTTGCAATCAGGGGGATCAGAACAGATGGATGCACCAGGTATTCTGAGAAGGATGCCTCCGTCGGAGGATTCGGATCCATGAAAGGGACAGATCTTCTCCCTCTTCTCCTTTCTAAGTAATTCCTTGAAAGGAGAAGCAGAACAGAGAAGTGATCGATACATCCTGCAACCGACAACATCTAGTCATCCCACCTCCAATACGTCACCAGAACCGGCCTCATTCAGAAAGAGACAAGGCTGTTATATAAAGGGGAAGCCATGCCGAAGAAGAGTTTACTGATGTGGGATGAGACCCTCTTCCGGGACCCCGACGTTTTTGAGATAGATTATATTCCGGACCAGTTCAACTACCGGGAGAACCAGATGCGTGAACTCTCCTTCCTGTTAAAACCCGGGCTGAAAGGGGGAAGGCCGCTCAACGCCATTATCAAAGGGACACCGGGAACCGGAAAGAGCACATCTGTCAGAAAGATCTTCAGCGATCTTGAAGAGATCGAATCGATGATGGTCCCTGTCCAGATCAACTGTCAGATCGAGAACACACGCTTCTCCATTCTTTCAGAGATATACAAGAAACTTGCCGGCCACCTCCCATCAGCTGCAGGGAACTCGTTCAAGCGGGTCTTTGAGTCGATTGCCCAGGCGATGATCGAACTCAACCGGGTCGTGGTGGTTGCCCTGGATGATGCAAATTATCTACTTGTCGAGAACGAACTCAACAAGGTGCTCTATCTCCTTCTGCGATCCCATGAGGCTTATCCGGGAACACGGGTTGGAGTCATCGTAATCATATCTGACATGGAGGTCGATCTCTCCCGCGAGATCGACAGTCGTGTCAGGTCGGTCTTTTCCCCGACCGAGATCTACTTCCCCCCATATGCAGAGGCTGAAGTTTACAACATCCTCCGCGAGAGGGTGCTACAGGGGTTTTATCCGGGTGTTCTCTCTGACGAGATGCTCAAAATTATTGCAGCACACACAATGTCCTCAGCCGACCTCAGGGTCGGTATCGATATGCTGAAGCGGTCTGCACTCAACGCAGAGATGGCGGCAGAGCGTGAGATCAGCAGGGAACATATCAGGGAAGCATATAAGGTATCGAAGTATGTCCATCTGCAATATAGTCTGAAATCCCTGAATGCAGAGGAGAAATCCCTGATCAAACTGATCGCAAAGGAATCAAAGAGCGATGAACAGCTCACAACCGGCGTCCTCTTTGAGATTGCAAAGAAAGAACTGAAGATCGGGTACACAACCTTTTACGAGATGGTCCAGAAGCTCGACAGCCTTCGTCTGCTCAACCTCCAGTTCAAGGAAGGAAGGGGACGGACACGACTGATCAATCTCCGCTACGATCCGGATAAAATTCTTTTATATCTATAAAAGGGCGTTCTAAGACGGAATCGAAGTCTTCAATACAGTTCCATCCCAGATGTAAGTGTACTCCATGGGGGTTCGAACGTGATTAGTGTTAATGAATTAGCTCTTGAGATATTCGATAATCTCGCAAACTATTCTGAAGATTTTAATGTCGCATACCATGAACTTGACAACGGTGCCAAGATCGTGGACTGCGGTGTATCTGTTGCCGGTGGATACGCTGCAGGTCGTGCATTTACTGAAATCTGTATGGGCGGTCTTGGAGAGGTCAACTTCAGGATGGGACAGATCAAGGACGTGCCGATGCCATTCATCGAGGTCAGCACTGACTTTCCCGCGATCTCCTGTCTCGGTGCACAGAAGGCCGGATGGACAGTAAAGGTTGGCAACTACTTTGCCATGGGTTCAGGACCTGCCCGGGCACTTGCACTCAAGCCAAAGCACACCTTTGAGGTCATCGGGTACGAGGACGAGAGCGACGATGCAGTCATCGCACTCGAATCTGATCACCTGCCAAACGGTGAGGTTATGGAGAAGATCGCAAAGGAGTGCGGTATCGAGGTTGAGAACCTCTGTGCAGTCGTTGCACCAACCGCGTCCATCGTCGGTTCCATCCAGGTCTCCGGACGCTGTGTCGAGACCGCAATCTACAAGCTGAACGAGCTTGGGTTTGACACCAAGAAGATCACCGCAGCAATAGGCTGTGCACCCATTCCACCGGTAAAGGCAGATGCAACCAAGGCAATGGGCACGACCAATGATGCAACCATCTATCACGGTCAGATCAACCTCACGATGAAGGCACCGGAGATCAAGGATTACCTCGACAAGATCCCAAGCAACAAGTCAAAGGGATACGGCAAGCCATTCTACGAGATCTTCAAGGAAGCAAACTTTGACTTCTACCAGATCGACACCTCGCTCTTCTCACCAGCCGAAGTCACCATCAACGAGCTGACTGAGGGCAAGGTCTACCATGTCGGGGCTGTCAACCCTGATGTAGTTCTCAAGTCATTCGGTTACCAGTAAGAATACCGATACTTCTCTTTTTTCAACACCGTAGAGACTCAGGATACTATCAGAGTTCTTGAATTGGTATTTCAAACCAGATTTTCTGGAACTAAAAAAAAGAATTATGCCTCGATACCGAGGGCACTGAGAAGATCTGCGAGTGGAATTCCGTGAGCAGCAGCAGCCTCGCTGACAGTCTCGCCACGGCTGATCGCACATCCGACGCAGCCCATGCCAAATCGTGCAAAGACCGCTCCGGCGTCAGGGTTTGCCTGAAGAACCTCAAGAATGGTTGAGTCCTTATTTACTGCCATGTGTACTATGTTGCAGATCAGTATTGAAAAAAGATATGGTATAGGATCCCCAGAGACCTCTTTCAGAATAAATACGAAACAGATTGATACCTGGAGATCACATACACCCTCAGGAGAAAGGTAATCGGAGGGCAGTCACCCGGTCTGATACCTGAATAGATCATGCTCTGGATATCCACCCGTTGTTTAAAAGATTCTCCGCTTGAGGTTACGCTTGAGAATCTGGGATCACTTACCAGGGGAGTCGAGATTATTGACGGGGGAGCACATCGCATCCCCTCGGTAAGCCTTCTTGAGTCATTTCCGTACCGATACTCAATACGTCTGCCTCAGCTTGACATCAACCTGTCAAGCATTCTTGAACCGGTCAGGCAGGCATCGGTAGCCGTGGTTGTAGAACGGTTCACATTTGCCGCAGAGGTGAATGCTGATGTCATTGTAAACCCCGGATACCTGACGTCCACTTCAGAATTTGCACAGGCACGCAAGCAGCTCTCACGATCTAGCAAAGACCTGATCCAGGCTGCCGATGAGTACGGAGTCAGGTTCCTTATCAGGAACACCGGACGGTGGTCTCATTACCTGCTCAGGACACCCGAAGATCTCGGGATGGTCAGTCAGGTTCCCCTGGCACTTGACATCGGACATGCCCATGCAAACGGATGTCTCCCACAGTTCCTGCATGATGGGGCGAGCAGGTACATGTACCTCTACGACTGCAAGGGGATCTCTGAAGAGCACCAGGAGATAGGACAGGGATCGATCAACTTTAGTACAATCGCCACTGCGATGTATGCCCACGGCGCTCAGGGAGTAGTGGATGTCCCGACCTACCGTGGAGCCTACAATAGTATCAGGGCACTCAGGGAATTTGGAATCGGATAACCAGCAGTCAGTAGTGCTTATATAATCGAGGTGATCAATGACCAGGTATCGGATCCTTTCATGGAATGTGAACGGATTGCGTGCAATAGCAGGCAAGGAGGTTCTTGATGGTAGAACATTCCCTGACTTTCTCCTCTATGATCAGCCTGACATCTGCGGTCTGCAGGAGACCAAGGTGGACGCAAAGAGCCTTCCGGCTGGTCTCGGGCGGATCGGTGACTACTTTTTTTTCCTGAACCCGGCAGAGCGGAAAGGATACAGCGGTGTTGCACTCTATACCAAAAAAGAACCTGAAGAGATCTCGTACGGGTTCGGCACCGAGGAGTTTGATCGTGAGGGGAGGACGATCATCGCGAGATACCCCGAGTTCTCCCTGTACACGATCTACTTCCCGAACGGAGGAGCATCAGAGGATCGGCTCGCATTCAAACTCAGGTTCTATGATGCATTTCTGAATCATATCAGGGAACGAGATGCGGCAGGAGAGAGGATCGTCATCTGCGGAGATGTCAACACCGCCCATCATCCGGTCGACCTTGCCAGGCCGAAAGAGAACGAGAGTGTATCCGGGTTTCTCCCGGTTGAACGCAATTGGCTTGATCAACTGGTAGACGCAGGGTTCATCGACACCTTCCGGCTCTTTCAACAGGAAGGAGGCCACTATACCTGGTGGGACTACAAAACAAGGGCACGGTCACGCAATGTGGGCTGGCGTATCGACTACTTCTTTGTGAACGAACGAATGAGAGAGAACGTGGAAACATCGCTGATCCGCAGCGATGTGATGGGTTCTGATCACTGCCCGGTAGAACTGGTTCTCTCGTTCTGATCGTAGGGTGAAACAGAAAAGCAGGTTATGAGATTGGGTACCTGAGCAGGGCCGCTACTCCTCCGAGTTTCTCAAGCCGCTGGCCGGGTTCAAACTCTGTCGAGAGGATCACCACATCTGCCCGCATCGCTTCAGCCTCGGTGACGAGTGCAATCACGGAGGGGTTGTGAAGCCCGGTATCTGCAATGAGCAGGGTCTCGGCAGCCCCGAACTTCACAGCATCAGAGACCTCCTGCTGTCCGTATGCTGCAGGTTCACCTTTCGCGATCCGTGCCATGAGTTCGTCAAGGAACCTGACTTCACGTGCGAGCTGTAGATCTCCGGTGAGTTTTTCAAGTACACCCTGGCCGATAACCTCCTGTACAGCCCCCCTCCCACTTCGGCGTGTCTCAATGACCAGCACTGCTCCGGCTCGGTTTGGCTGCAAGGCTTTGAGGCGACGTGCAAAATCTTCCTTGATGAACCCGGGACCAGCGACGACGAGCGGGCCGGTCACTGGCTCAAGTACTGCACTGACAGCATCATAGAGGTCCTGCCGTGTGCTACACTCCATCCCTTTCCCGCTTCCGGCTGTGAGCGAGAAGATCAGTCGCGGACCATAACTGTGCATCCGGTAGAGCTCGGCATCACCCTCCTCAATCGCCAGGATGTGTACCGCTTCAGCTCCTGCACTCTTCACTGCACGATCTATCCGGTCAAGGTCTGCCTGGTGCCAGGTCCTGATCACCGAGATCTCATATCCGGGTTCAAGGTTCAGGGTATGATGTGAGCCCTCGTCCACGCCCTGTTCAATGACTCCGAAGACCCGCAGCCGGATCGCATACTCGTGGAACTCGACCTGCTCAACCCTTATGCCGAGCCGCACCGGCCTCTTCTCCTGCTTCTCAGGCCTCAACTTGTCGGTTGCTCCTTCAACACTCCGGAGTGTTGTTGCAAAGACAAGACAACCGGGAGTGATCAGGTGTTTCAGATGCCAGAGGTCATCTGATGACTCAGGAAAGAGTTTGATCTCTCCGAATGATCGCTGGAGTTCACCGATATCCGCCTTCATACCCCTCTCATTTCACCCTGACTTCGTCTCTTCCCTGATGTCTGATCCACCTGGTGGAACGAAGGCTGCAATCGACTCGGTATTGAGTGCAAACTTGAGAGCCTTCTGTTCTGACTC
>CAZVAS010000120.1:0-7095 GCA_964625165.1 uncultured Methanospirillum sp.
GTTGAGACCGTTCAGGACCTGAGTGAGCAGGTCAGTTTGATCACGTTCCTGAAGACCGAGGTGGACAGGGTCACCAAAAACCTGCAACTCCTCTCCACCGGAGATCTCAATCTGAACCTGGAGATCACAAAAGCAGATGCGTATACTACTGAAGCACATGACGCATTTGTCGCGATCAACGAGAACCTTCAAAAACTGACAAAGACTTTAGAAATGTTGGTCTCTGATGTCGAGACACTTTCAGATGCTGCAGTGGCAGGTAACCTGGAGGTCAGGGCAGATGCAGCCAAACATCTTGGCAACTTCCGAACTATCGTGGAAGGAGTGAACTCAACCCTTGATAGTGTCATCGTTCCTGTGAAAGAAGCACTGAGGGTCTCAAAAGAGTACTCCCAGTACAACTTCAAAGCCCGTGTGGATCCGGGACTCAAAGTCGAGGGTGACTGGATCGAGTTCAAGGATGCACTCAATGATATCGGCTCACAGATCGCCGGTGCGGTCGGCCTGATCAACAACCAACTCCTTGACCTCGCCTCGAACGCAGAAGAGGCTACGGCAAGTATCGAGGAGGTCTCAGCAGGAGCCCAGCAGATCGCCAGAAATGCAGGGAGTGTCAGTTCAAATGCTGCTGAAGGTGAGGATGGAATTGTCCAGGTCCTCAAGGCCATGGAGGATCTCAACATCACGGTCGGTGAGGTATCCCGCCGGGCTGAACAGGTCTCAACCACGGCTACACTTGCGAACGACTACTCAAAGAAAGGAGTTGAACTTGCAGAACAGTCAGAAGGTGCAATGCAGGAGATCAGGCGTTCTTCAGAAGAGGTTGCTCAGATCGTCACCGACATCAACCGCCAGATGGATGAGATCGGAAAGATTGTGCGGCTTATCTCTGATATTGCAAACCAGACAAATCTCCTGGCACTGAATGCAGCCATTGAAGCAGCAAGGGCCGGAGAGGCTGGTCGCGGATTTGCAGTCGTGGCTGCAGAGGTCAAGTCTCTTGCCCAGGATTCACGCCAGTCTGCCGAGAACATTGCAGACATGATTGCAACACTCCAGGACAAGGCACGAAAGGCGAATGATGCGATGGGGAAGGCTGGGTCTGCGGTTGAACAGGGAAGCGCCTCACTTGCTCAGACTCTTGGTTCATTCAACCAGATCGCTGTATCAATTGATGAGATCACCACGAATGCAACCGACGTGGCCTCAGCTTCAGAGGAACAGGCTGCTTCGGTTGAAGAAGTTACAGCCAGTATTCATGAGGTATCAGGCCTGATTCAGAACACCACGAAAGATGCAGGTGATGCTGCCGCAGCAACTGAAGAGGCATCAGCATCAATCGAGCAGATCAGCAAGATTGTCAGTAATGTGAGCGGAATTGCTGACTCTGTCTCACGTGAGATGTCAAAATTCAAAGTATGATATCAACAATTTTTCCGTGATATCCACCTAACCTCCAAATCACTATCTTTTTCTTCTGATCATACCTCTTTTCTCTATGATCAATCGCCAGGTATTGTCTCATCTTCTGATCCTCATTGTGATTCTCCTTATCTTCACTCCGGTACAGGCACGTGATACAAATAATCCCACCCCGGCAGAGATCAAGATGGCTGGGAGTTTTTATCCTGATACCGCGGTCTCCCATATCTATCATGCAAATATCAACCCACAATGGATCAACAACGATTCATTCTGGTACATGGATCAGGGAAAACAGACGACGATGTTCTTCCTCGTAAATGTCTCACAGAATGCGAGGTCACAACTGCTGAACACTGACCGGCTGGTTGCTTCTCTTGCGAATGTGAGCGAAAAAGAGATTGATCCTGCTCATCTTCCTATAACCAATCCGGTCCTTTCACCTGATCTTGGTTCGATCAGATTTGATGCATTTGGACGATCCTGGTCCTGCGATCTCTCGGTGTATCATCTGACTGATATCACGCTTCCTCCTGTCGTCAGTGCCGGAATTCCCTCTCCTGATCAGCGGTACATTGCGTATGTCAATGGCAGCAATCTGGAGCTTTATGACTCCACAACAAGAGTCTCGTCTCCGCTCACCACAGATGGAACTGCCGATTATTTCTACGGAAAGCGTTCTGACACCGTGAGGTATCCGGTTACAGAGGTAAGAACCAATTCATCCCCAGCTCCCTTCTTGATCTGGTCACCTGATTCGACAAAGATCAGAACTTTTAAAGTAGACCAGAGGAATGTCAGTCCATACTATCTCGTGCAGAATGCTCCTGAAGATGGTTCTGTCCGACCGATTTTGTATACATACCGGTTTGCAACTCCCGGAGATAGTGCTGTCCCGGAGTATGAACCTGTCATAATCAATGTCAGCTCCAGGCAGGTAACTCCGGTCCACTGGGCCTCCCAACCTGAAACGACCATGATGGATACTGATCAGAATGTCCTTTCAAAGTGGAGCAGCACCGGTGATCGGATCTATACTCTGTATCTTGAGCGGGGTGAGAAGACCCTCCGCTTACTCGAGGAGAATCCTGGAACCGGTGATGTCCGTGAGATTCTCAATGAGACCGGAGAGACATACCGGGAAGCAAACCTTCAGTATGCATCAACTCCGAACGTCGCTGTGCTCCAGAATTCAGATATCATCTGGTTCTCAGAGCGTGACGGATGGGGTCATCTCTACCGGTATGATGCAAATGGTACACTCAAAAACCAGATCACATCAGGTCCGTGGGTAGTGCGGGATCTTCTCGCGGTTGATGAGAACACATCAACAGTTTATTTCACGGCCAGTGGAAAAGAACCTGGAAATCCATATTATAAGTACCTCTACCGTGTCGGCCTTGACGGGTCAGGCCTCACTCTCCTGACTCCTGGAAACGCTGATCATGAGATCACGCTCTCCCCTGATTTGAGCACTTTTGTCGAGGCATACTCACGGGTTGATCTCCCCACGGTCACCGATCTCAAGTCAATTGATGGAACCCTTCTGATGCATCTTGGAGCAGCCGATGATTCTGACCTGAAAAGCCAAGGATGGACACCTCCCGAGCGGGTATCCTTCAAGGCCCGTGACGGTATGACTGATCTGTACGGACTTGTCTTTAAGCCGACTGATTTTGATCAGACAAAGAAATATCCTGTTGTAGATATCGTCTACCCGGGTCCGTATACGATTGTGACTGCAACACAGTACCCTTCAGATTTGGGATGGAACTCAAAGATCTTCTGGACAAGCCAGATGCTGGCAGAGCTGGGTTATGTGGTTGTGACTATGGACGGACTTGGAACTGCATACCGGTCAAAATCGTTCCATGATATGAGTTATGGAAACCTGAGCGACTGCGGACTTCCTGATCATGTTGCCGGAATTACACAACTGACATCCCGGTATCCATGGATGGATATCAACAGGGTTGGGATGTATGGAAAGTCGGCAGGAGGATTCATGACAGCACAGGCGATGTTGACATATCCTGACTTCTTTAAGGTGGGTGTTGCAGCATCAGGCGATCAGGACTGTCGTCTGTATGGTTCATTCTGGGGAGAGAAGTATGAAGGATTTCCAGTAAGTGATCGGTACCTGGAACAGGTTACTGCCAGCAAAGCGGCCAACCTGACCGGTGATCTGCTCCTTCTCACCGGGGATATGGATGACAATGTTCATCCCGCGATGACCATGCAACTCGCGAACGCCCTGGAAAAAGCCAATAAGACCTTTGATATGTTCGTGTTTACGAACAAGAATCATGATCTGAATTATGATCCGTACTACCTCAGAAAAATGATGAAGTACTTCGTGGATAACCTCTAATATAGGAAATAATGAGGAACAATATCAATCAGAGTTTTGGAGAAAAGGTCAGTATGTTTTCAAAAAAACTCAGACAATCTCTCCCTCTATCTCTCTTTCTTTGTATCTTTCTATTAAATCCGGTATCAGGTGAGGTAACAGCTCCTTCAAATCCTGATGGTTCATGGACGGTTGAACAATACCGGAGTAGTACTGGTGATCTGGTCTTCCCGCTCACCGGGTATCCAATATCTGTAGCATTTCATGATGAGATTCTTTCAGTGGAAACCGGATGCAGTAATTATACTGGACATTATACTGCAGCTGGTGGTGCAATGATAATCCCAAGTCCTGTTATCATGAATGAAACATGCGATGCTTCAGGTATTACCCAGGCCACTGCCTTTATAGAGGATCTAAAAAATACAGCATTATTCCAGGTGAATTCATCACATCTTATGTTATATGATGACGATGAGGAACTCCTGATCTCTCTTATCACAAAGTAAAAAGGCTGTCTGCCATATACCTCCTGCTCTGGAGGTATATGGTATTGCGATGAATAATTCAGTACAATGATCCATCTATCTTTTCAGAGGATGATACTATTCCTCATCATTTTCGTTATTTTTTCGACAAATACCATCAACGCTGATCCTCAGTCCTCTTCAGAAAAACACCAGGATTGGAAGATTGATCATGCCGTTATTGTTGTCAGTGATCTGAACAGATCCATTGAGGAGTTCAGGAGTGCCGGGTACACGGTAATTCCAGGTGGCGAATTTCCTGATGCGAAAACTCACAACGCTCTGATCCCATTTGCTGACGGGAGTTATATCGAACTGTTCGCTGCTATTGATCCATCTCTTGCAGTCCAGATGAAGCAACTGGTTGATGATGGTGTATTCAGTGATGCCATGAAAGACCTGGATCTGATGGATCAACGGTTCATGCTTCACCTGGCAGAGGGACCGGGTGTCCGTGATTTTGCTCTTTCAGCTCCTGATTTGAACCTGACTACCGAGCCCTCCGTGGTTTCATCCAGTGGATTAAACCTTTCTAACCCTATAGCCATGTCTCGTACAAGCGATCTTGGTGAAGTGGAATGGTTTGTGGATGTTCCGCTTAATGATAATCAGATGTCGTTTCCGTTTCTGATCACTGACAAGACTCCCCGGTCATACCGCGTAAAAGAGGTTAATACTACCTTTCATCCTAACGGGGCCACAGGAATCGCATCAGTCACGGTGGCTGTTTCAGATCCATCCCTGATTCTGCCCATGTATACCTCTCTCCTTACTGGTGAGCCTGAAAATAAAATTGCGGAAACAACCACATATCTCCTCAATGGATCTTCGGTATCAATAATCAAAAATTCTGATCTCAAGAAGAATGATGGCCCAGTAAACCTTGAGGTAAAAAAGAACGATGGTAGTACCCTTTCGATGAGGGGTTTTTCTTTATAGTTGAGTCCGTAATAGCAGTTCGTGTAAAAAATCCGGCCTCACTTTTTCTGATTTTTTTATCAAAAATGTATGTTGTCATGCGTGCCAACACACAGCGATGAACTATCGCCTCTTTATTCCAGATCAAATAATCTGAAATCTCACACTATCTCAACTTGGTTTTATTCTTCAGTTACCCATATGGAGTATACATGGGTGAGATTAAAATTGTCGGGACTGCTCATGTCTCGGCAAAAAGCGTCGATGAAGTCAGAGAAGCGATCGAACAATTTCATCCAGATATTGTTGCCGTAGAACTGGATCAGGGAAGAAGTAAAGCCATCAACAAGGAAGGTACAGCCCCGTCTGTTGATGATGTCCTTGAACTCAAAAATTTCGATCAACTTCTCATTCAATGGCTTCTCTCGTATATTCAACGAAAAATCGGTCTTGATGTCGGAGTAGAGCCTGGGGCTGAGATGAAGGCTGCAATGGCCGAAGCTCAGGAGAGAGGACTCAGGGTTGAACTGGTAGATAGAGATATTAAAGTAACACTCCTCAGATTCTGGCAGTCCCTTGGTTTTATCGGAAAGATCAAGATGGTGGGATCACTGATCTTTTCCATAGCCGAGGTGGAGAATATTGATGCCGAGGAGATTGAAAAACTCAAAAATGAGGATATGCTTGAAGTCATCATGGGCGAGTTTAAAAAGTTCTCTCCCAACGGAGCACGGGCCCTTATTGACGAACGTGACGCTTATATTGCACATAACCTGATCGATCTCAAAAATGAGGCTGACCATCGGATACTTGCAGTAGTTGGGGCAGGCCATATGCAGGGGATTAACCGGTATCTTCAGGATCCCTCAACACTTCCATCAAGGGAATCTCTTGTTAAGGAACCCAAGAAATATCCCTGGACTCTTATCATTGGAAGCTGTGTCACTGCTCTGTTCTTTCTCCTTCTCGCCTCGATTGCATGTTCGGGAGTAGGTCTGAATGTTCTCCTTCATGCCTTTCTATTCTGGGTTCTGATTCACGGTGCCCTTTCTGCAGGTGCAACTCTTGCAGTCCGGGGCCATCCTTATTCGGTGATCACATGTTTCTGTGTTGCCTGGATGACTTCGTTAAATCCACTACTCCATGCAGGATGGATTGCAGCATACGTCGAAGCGAAGGCACGAAAACCTCCGGTCTCTGATTTCAAGAGAATTTACGAAGCAACTTCACTCACAGAGTTATTTCAAATTCCATTATTCAAAGTTGTGCTCGTAGCATCCGTAGCAAATCTGGGAAGTTTTCTGGGAACGATTCTGTATTTCATGTTCCTGTTTCCGGTTCTTGGGGTTGATCCAGTCGTGGTCATCTCAACCGGGTTACATAATATCCAGGCTGCAATCACTGGGTTATTATAATTTTTTTACCCGTTTTTTTGAAGTTGTGCAATAACGGAGATTGGTTGTGTGCAATTCTCCTTCATTCTAATGGAATTTCATAAGTGTAAATATGAAGTTTTCACGATTTATCCTATCCTCTAATTAAAAAAGGGAAAACCGAGGTGGCTGGAATTCAGGTTTTTTTTATTCCTTCACGTAGATCATACCATAATTGAAGACAGGATAACTTTTCTCTATCTTGTAGCTTATGACACTCATGGGTCTCTTCGTCTGATTCCTCGATAAAGATTACAGTAGATGAAAAGATTCAATGACATGCTATATCAGTGACTGCAATAATGACAAACCTGTCTCACTGAATTGAGCAAAACCTTGCAGATAAGTATACGTGGTTAATAGTAACCCGAAAGGGTCAGAGTATCAAACAGGTAAAAAATGGGTATTATACCCTGAATCTTCCCATTTCACTATTGATATGATC
>CAZVAS010000121.1:0-1558 GCA_964625165.1 uncultured Methanospirillum sp.
GGTTCACATACTCGTCATTCATCTGGAAGAACCCGGTCTTGTTACAAGCCTCTAGAATATCTGAAAACCCCGATCCTTTCAGGGTATCGGTCAGATTCCCTGTCTCTTTCACAAACTTTTCACCATGATAGAAGACACTGCCATTCTCAAACAGGGTCACCGTGTACACCGGACAGGTCCCAAAGCACATACTACGCTCAAGGGAGACATACTGCGGAGAAGAACCACTGACCACACAGACAAGAACCAGAATGATACCAAGAACCAAAACTACAGATCGCATCCTTATCATAATGATGCAGAATCTGTCTGCAGGGTAAAAAAGTATTTTCAGAGGCGTATACCTCTGATGGTTTATAATGAACTCTTATTTCCAAATACTGAACCGGTACCGGATTTCAGGCTTGTTGCCTTCTTCTTAACTGCATCGGCATCATCCTTCAGACCAAGTTTGTTCTTTGCTTCTGCAAGATGATTGTAGATAGAAGTCAGGTCGTCCATATTGCTTGATCCTGATCTGGTATACTCATTAATTGCAGTCTCAAGTGAATCTGCAGCATCCTGATACCTGTTCAGCTGAAGAAGCACCCGTCCTTTCCCTGCATGTGCAACCCATGAACTTCCATCATCTGGTGCGTATTTTATAGCATTCTCATATGACTCGATAGAGGTCAGGGAACGGTTGAGCCCTTCAAGTGCAAGACCTCTGCCAACCCAGGCATCAAATGACTCGGGCTTCTTCTGAATCGCATTCTCAAATGCACTCTTCGCCTCTGTATAAGAGCCGGATGTGAGAAGTTTGTTCCCGCTGCTGATGTACGAACTGTATGTTGGAACCCGGACCTGATCGCTTGTCGTGTTCGGGGGAAGATAATAATCAGGCAGAATACTGGTATCCATCCTTTCAAGAATCCAGTTCGGAGCGCCTAGTGGTGCACCACCTGAATACCCATCCTCAGCGCTGACCGGAAGGGGAAGAAGAGAACAGACCACTACCAGCACAAAAGCCGGCAGGGCCCAGCCACATACCTGCCGCGAAAGAGAGACCGATCTCATAGTACTCTCCTGAGACTCATGACAAAGATGCTTTCCTGTGCACCTGAACAGAATCATGCCCGATAATGCCTTCAGACAATCCAATCATGAATATCTGTCTGAACGCGCAAAAAAGAGAGGATTATCGGTGCTTACCGTCCCTCTGCTCCTCTTCAAACCGCTTCATCTCAAGTTCGCGGAGATCTTTCCGCTTGATCTTGCCTGAAATGGTCTTCGGGAGCTCGGTGACAAACTCGATCTTTCTGGGATACTTGTACGGAGCAGTCACCCCTTTGACATACTCCTGGATCTCACGTGCGAGTTTTTCTGAAGGCTCATACCCCTCTTTCAGCACGACAAATGCCTTGACGATAAATCCTCGGATGATGTCTGGTGAGCCGACCACTGCTGTTTCTCCGACAGCAGGGTGTTCTATCAGGGCATTCTCAACCTCGAACGGGCCGATCCGGTATCCTGATGCCTTGATGACATCATCATCACGGCCGACAAACCAGAAGTACCC
>CAZVAS010000121.1:1658-7094 GCA_964625165.1 uncultured Methanospirillum sp.
CCGACACAGAGAACCAGTTCGGTCTGCCCATACCCTTCGTAGACTTCAAGACCGGTCATGTCCTTCCATGCCTTGATGACCTCAGGGTTGATCATCTCACCGGCACTGACACAGTGACGGAGCTCAGAGAAGTCATACTTACGAAGGTCGGCCATGACCAGCATCCGGTAGATCGTTGGCGGTGCACAGAAGGTTGTGATCCCATACTTCTCGATCAGCGGGAGCAGTTCGGTTGCATTGAACTTGTGGCGGTAGTCATACACGAATATGGCAGATCCCTCGATCCACTGTCCGAAGAGTTTTCCCCATGCCGACTTTGCCCACCCGGTATCTGATACGGTAAAGTGCAGATCATTACTCCGGAGATCATGCCAGAACCTGGCAGTCACAATATGTCCGAGCGGGTAGTCATGGGTATGCACCACCATCTTTGGCTCGCCGGTTGTTCCTGAGGAGAAGAACATCACCATGGGGTCTGATGATTTCGTCTTGCGAAGTCCTTTGAGATTCACAATCCGTGATGAGACAGGTGCAGGATAATCGAGCTCGGTCAGGTACGAGATCCATCCCGGCCGCTTTGCATCATTGATCATCTTCACCTCGAGTGACGGGCAGTGTGGGGCTGCTGCCTCGACCTTGTCTGCATTCTCTTCAGAGGTGATGACCATCTTGACTTCAGCTGCATTGATCCTGTACTCGATGTCCTTCTGGGTGAGCATCGTCGGTGCAGGGATGTATATCGCACCAACCTTGATCAGGGCGATGGTCATGAACCACCATTCCGGCACCCTTGGAAGCATGATCAGGACCTTGTCGCCTTTGCCGATCTTGTACTTGATCAGCATATTGACGATCTGGTTTGATCTGCGGGAGATGTCACGGAAGGTATAGAAATGCTCGGCACCCTGCTGGTTCGTCCAGACCATTGCGAGCTTGTTGCGATCCTTCTTTGCCCAAGCGTCAATCACATCAAATCCGAAGTTGAAGAACTCGGGTACCTCTATCTTGAAGTTGCGGTACGTCTCCTCGTAGTTCTGCATATTGTGCCTGACCGGTGCAGGCGAGTCATCGATGAGCGGGCCGGACTGGCCGCAGGGATAGATCCCGAATCCGGAGAGACGCTTGAGCTGGCGGGCACAGGCTTCAGTAATCCAGTCAGACCGTGACAACTGTCTGGCATTACACTCCTGATCGATCCGCTTGGTCAGATCGTCCTCCATCGTTATTGAGTACCGGACCATACTACCATGTGGTGCAGGTTCGCGGATAATAGTTTGGTGCAGTCAGAAATTTATTTCGCACCAACGTATAACCGCACGAGAACGATCAGATATCTTAAAGTATCAGAGTTTGTGTCGAACGTACATTTGCAGAAAAAAAGACGGGAGAAGGCCTGACTATTCGCCTTCCCTGATCATGGTGATCGCCTTCTTCGGGCACTCATTCGCGCAAATGCCACACCCTTTGCAGAAGACGAGATCGATATCGTAATTACTGTCGATGACACCATCGGGGCAGTACATTGCACACATCCCACAGGAGTTACACCGCTCTTTGTCAACAACCGGACGGAACACACGCCAGGTTCCGGTCTTTCCGCAGGCTCCCTCAACCGGACGGGAGATCGCGAGTCGTTCTCTCATACCACCATCTCCTCGTATGCCATCATGGCTGCTTTCAGGTTCCTCTCATCAGCAAACATCTCTGATATCGCTGCACGGGCAGACTCACGTGAGAAGAGACCCATCTTGGCGAGTGCACCGATAACAGGGGTGTTCAGGATCGGACTTCCTGCAACCACGAGATCGGTCTTGAGAGCGATGCCGGTCAGGTCAACGCAGTATGTTTTGTACCCTGCTGCTGCTTTTGGGATCTCGGGTGCATTGATCAGCACTTTTCCGTCAGGTTTGAGGCCATCAAAGACATTTACCAGGTCAATGATCGAGGCATCGAGCACCACGACGAGATCCGGCTGGTGTATCTGTGAGTAGATCTTGATCTGCTGATCGTCAATTCTGATGAATGAGACGATAGGTGCACCTCGACGTTCTGCACCATAAAAAGGGGCAGCCGTTGCATACTTGCCATCACGGAATGCAGCCAGTGCCATCAGTTTGGCAGCAGTTACACCACCCTGTCCACCCCGGGAGTGAAGCCGTATCTCGTACATTAGATCTTCACCCCGAACCATTCTTCAGTGCCTATCTTCCGGTTCCTGACAAATGAGGCGATGTCATTGTAGGTGACCTCCTGTCCGCCGAGACCTGCGATGACGTTGTAGCAGTCCTTCCCGGTCTTTGCCTTTATTGAACCGGCAAGGATTCCACCAAACCCGAATGAGTAGTTCCGGTCGATGACTACGAGTTCGCGGTCACGGAGATCAAGATCAGGGAACGGACGCATCCATCTCACCCGCATCGAACCTGCCTTGATCCCTTCATTCCGAAGGATATCGATAGCAACCTCTGCTTCCTTTCCGAGGGTTCCCATTGAGAGGATCAGAACTTCTGCATCCTCGCACCGGTAATCATCTGTCCAGGAGTACTTTCTGCCGAAGCGTTTCTCAAACTCGGCCTCGGTCTCCCGGATAACCTCAACCGAGTCTCGCATTGAGCGTTCGATATCGGAACGGATCCTGACATAGTCAACCGACGAGGTCATGCATCCGTATCCACCAGGGTTCTCGGTATCGATCTTATGATCAAGAACCAGTGGCGGAATGAAGTCTCCAGCCTTGACCTCCTCGAGCTGCTGGGTGATATGGGAGAGAGAAAATCCGTCAAGGTTCACCATCACCGGCAGGTACACCCTGCGATCCTCTGCGATCCTGAATGCCATCAGGGTTGCATCGTATGCCTCCTGCACGGTTGCCACGTACACCTGGAGCCACCCGGTGTCACGAGCCTGCAGTGAGTCGGTGTGTTCTGCCCAGACGTTCCATCCCGGTCCGACTGCTCTGTTGACGTTCGCCATCACGATGGGGAGCCTGGCACCTGCTGCCCAGTTCACCATCTCGTGCATATATAAAAGGCCGTGAGAACTGGTTGCTGTGAATGTCCTGACACCGGTGATACTGGCACCGATGCAGGCAGCCATCGCCGAGTGCTCACTCTCGACCGGGATGTAACTGGCCTTCATGCTCCCTTTTGTTACAAAGTTTGCAATCTGCTCGACGATCTCGGTCTGCGGGGTTATAGGATATGCAGCGACCACAGCAGTTCCGGCTTCCCGCACTGCTGCAGCAACCGCGTTGTTCCCGGTTGATATGGTCAGCATGTTCCTTCTGCCTCCAGTTTGAGCAGCCGCAGGTTTCGTTCCATGGACTGGCGGATCTCAGTGATCTGTTCTGGTTTCAGACCAGAGAACCGGCCCTGCATCTTGAGGTAATCCTCGAGTGGTGCAGGCTTCATCATCGCTGCCTTGGTCTGGCCCGAGAGGGTGAGGGTATCATACTCACGCTCATACATGGCCCACATACCACTCCTGACCGCAAGTTTTCCGACCTCTATCGTCTTTGCAGCATCGTATCTCCAGCCTGGCGGACAGGGGGCGAGCACATGCATGAACTTCGGACCTTTGATCGAGAGTGCTTTCTCAACCTTCTTTACGAGATCCTGGGGATAGGCACTGCAGCTGGTTGCCATGTACGGGAGATTGTGGGCTGCAATGATCCGGTCGAGATCCTTCTTGGGATGTGGCTTACCGCCGGGCGTCGTCGTTGTCCTTGCCCCGAGCGGGGTTGAACCTGAACGCTGCATCCCGGTGTTCCCGTATGCTTCATTATCGTAGCAGATGTACAGGAAGTTGGTTCCCCGTTCTAGTGCCCCGGAGAGTGCCTGAATCCCGATATCAACAGTTCCTCCGTCACCGGCATAGGCGATCACGTTCGTCTTCTTCCCGAGTTCTTCAAACGCAGCTGCCATACCTGAAGCAACCGCTGCTGCCGAGGCGAAGGCAACATTGTAGACCGGGATGCCAAATGACGTATTCGGATACACACCCTGTAGCACCGAGGTGCAACAGGCCGGAACCACCAGTACGGTATCTGGACCTGCAGCCTTCAGGACATGCCTGAGGATCAGATCAGAACTGCATCCGGCACATGCCGAGGTGCATTTATGGATATATTCGGTGTCTGGAACCGTTGGCATGAGTGTCAGAATCCGTTTGTTTTTCATGATAAATAATGATAGTTTGATCAGGGTACTCCAGGAGGCCGGTATGCTGATACCGGGGGATATCCTAGTACCGGATAGGGGTACCTCATGACAAACATACCTGACCCGGCCGGGCCGAATGCAGGAGGGCCAACCAAATGGAGAGACCTGGAGATGAGAGACAGTAACCGCAGAACACTGATAGCGGTCCTGATCCTGATCATTGTGATAGTCGGAGCGGTTGGGGCAGCACTCCTGACCCTGCAGATAACACCTGATCAGGAGGGAGCCAAAGATTCAGTATATCCCTATACAACCACATACCAGGCGTCACTACCTGACGGAGAACGTGTCCGGGTTGGCAGTCTTGATATCCTCGCCATGCAGACCGGGGACAAAATAGCACTCAGGATTGGTGACCACCGGGAAGAGATGAAACTGGGTGAGACCAGGCAGATAGGAACACGAGTCTTCTCAATTCGTGTATTCGGAGTTCCGGTGTTTGAGACCGGGTACCAGCTCGATGCAACATGGACCGGGGTTCAGAAGGATAAAGAGATCTTCAGGATCGTGCTCAAAACAAGCAGGCAGGTTCCTGAGTGGCTGATGAACAGAATTATTCCAGGCTCAATCGAGGCAGTACCGGCCTGAAATCAACCGGTATCCCGGCGATCTCATCCCTTTCAGTTTTCCGATGAATCTTCTCTGCAGTGGGAGCAGAGAAAGGATCTGCAATGACCAGGCCGGTCAGGATAGATAAGACAGGCAAAGGTATCCCCATCACCCTTCACCAAAAACGGGCACGCCTTCGGGTACCTGAACTGGAAGTTCCTATCAAACATCCGGGAAACATCCTGGCTTGACACCCTGGCCTGAAACTTTTCTCTGGTGAGAGTACATTCGCATGAAAACCTGCCATCAGGAGATCTGTTCCCGACGAGAATGTACTGACGCATGTTCATGCAGCACTTTCCGCACCAGGTGCATGGACTGGTCATAGTCTGGCCTTGTGAGCTTTCATCACAATGGTCTGGCGATGGTCAGCATACGCACAGATGGCCTCAAGAAACTGTTTTCCATATCGAGACACCTTGTGTTCACCGACCCCGTACACGGTGAGCAGTTCAGCCCTGGTCCTGGGGAGACGGGTCGCCATCTCCTTGAGTGTTCTGTTTGGAAAGATCTGAAACGGCGGGACATCCTCTTCGTCAGCGATATTCTTCCTGATGTCCCGTAGGATCTCAAAGAGGTTGGCACTGTAGACCGGGGTCTCTTCTGC
>CAZVAS010000122.1:0-6844 GCA_964625165.1 uncultured Methanospirillum sp.
CGGATATCACTCTCCGATATGATTCCGGACCCTGATGGATGAGTTGTTATTCGCGAAGGTATTCTGATATTCTCAAAGGTAAACCCTTCTCGAAACTTAAACTGATACTTTTCATAGAGGATCTGTCTTCCGAGCTGAATCAGTTCTTCATGTGTCTTAAAAATCCCACTAATTTCAAGGCACTTTTGAACCAACTCATCAGAATACACTCCGCGTGCAAAGAAACAGATCACCAGGCTTGCCAGGATCTGACGCCAGGCTTCCTCGGTATACAGTTGTGTTCCGATCTCATCAGGAGTGCGGTGTTCTGGTTTTTGATCGATACTATACCCTGCACTGTCCAGATGACTATGACGTGCCCCGGTCAGATATCCGATGATGGCTGCAAGGCCGGTGTGATACCCCGGCATCTCATTCTTCCCAAAGGCGAGTGCATATTCAGAACCTCCATACTGCTCAGATGCATAATCAACACCCCTTCCCAGGTTCTGATAAAATAAGGTTTTTTGATCAGCAAGTTGTTGAAAAAATTGTATGAAACCAGAAGTATCTCCAAATTCAAGGCTGATTCCACCGGTCATTTCAGGAGTTATGAGACCATTCTTCATCGCTTCGGTCACATATGCTGCCACTACTCCTGATGACATGGCATCCATCCCGGTTCCCTCGATCTCATCGATCAGTGTCAGAACCTGTTTTGGATCTGCAATTCCTAGCATGAAACCAAGGGAGTAAATCAGTTCATAGTCATAACAGACAGGAACTGTTTTGAAGAAATATGGATCATGGGGATATGATATCCGGAGATGAGCAAGATGGATACAACTCACCGGGCAATGAGAACATCCAACCCTTCTCGCAAGATAATTACTCGCGAACTCTTCACCGGTAAGTTGGTCTGAACTCTCAAATTGAGAGGCAGTCATATTCTTTATCGGAATTGATCCCAGGGATTTGAGAGGAAGGACATTTACCGCAGTTCCTACGTCATGATACTTCTTCATCGCAGGCGATTTTGTAACAGCATCAAAGATCTGATCATATAACGATCTGTACTCTTTGACATTTGTCACTGGGATTGATGAATCGCCTGATATCACTATTGCCTTTAGTAATTTTGAACCAAATACTGCTCCAAGACCCATTCTTCCAAAGTGCCGGTAGGTCTCAGAAGTTACTGCTGCATATCTGACAAGTCGCTCTCCAGCTCGTCCAATCCGGAGAATCGTCCGGGTTCCCGGATTCCCATCAACCAGCCGGATTATCCGTGCAACGGTATCTCCCCGGGCCATCCCCCAGAGAGTCCGGGCATCATGAAACTGAACGGTATCATGGGTGATAGACAAAAAGACCGGTTGATCTGATCTTCCGGTGATCACAATTGCACCATACCCGGCCATTCTCATAGATGTTGCAGTTCTCCCTCCTGCATGGCTCTCCCCGAGATTTCCAGTCAGAGGAGATTTAAACATGGCAACGCACTTTGATGCAAGAGGGAACAGGGCTGATAACGCTCCAACAGTTAATATGATTGGATTATCCGACCCTAACGGATCGGCGTCCTTTGGGCAGAACTCAAATAACAGGCGAATTGCAACACCTGCTCCTCCAATTCTCTCTTCAAAAAGGGTTTGCCGGTCTTCTATCCGATACGTCTTTGAAGAGAGATCAATGATTAAAACCCGTGCCAGATTCTGATCCATTTATCTCACCTCCGAATTCTCTTCTAATTCGATAACCTGATATGGACAGTATTTAGCACAAATTCCACAGTAGATACATACAATAGGTGTATTACTCTCATGGTTCCATGTAATTGCATCCAATATACACGCATCAACGCAGGATTTACATCCAGTACAGAGATCAGAATGAAACTTCACTCCACCCCCTTCTCTGGGCTTCATTGCCCCTGTTGGACAGGCATCAGCACAGGGTGGATCGTGACATGCCCGGCATACTTTTACAGAGAATCCTCTGGAAATACCCCCAACTGAAGAGATGTGAATTGCAGAACGTGATAAACCACCTGATCCAAGTCGTCGGTTGCAGGCAAACATACAACACTGGCAACCGACACATCGATCCATATCGATCACTGCGAGACGTCGGGTGGACATGGATGAGAGTTCAGTAGAAGTAGTATATGTATTCTAGGTGCGATGAGATCAATACTTCATACAGAGATGAACACAATTCAGGTCATCTTTTTTAAATTTGAGAGATTATCCAGTGAGTTTACCAACGATGCGATAGATCTCCGATACGTTCATTGATCATACCTGCCTATACATCCACTATGCGTAAACATGCCCTCCATGAGAAAGGAGGTATCATAAATGAACTTGATGGTTCCCTCTGCACTATTAGAATCCGGATACCTGCGGGAATCATTACCCCGGAAAAGATGATGGGTATCTGCACAATTGCAGAAAAGTTTGGTACCGGACTTCACCTGACAAACAGACAAACGGCAGAACTGATCCATGTCAACCCAGCTTCCCTTGAACTCATTGTAGAAGAGCTTGCAGCCAATGGAACACCGCTTGGGGCAGAAAAATCAGAGATCGTCAACGTAACTGCATGCCCGGGTACTGACCGATGCAAATTCGCACAGATAGATTCGATATCTCTGGCACTCGCCCTGGATAAGAAGCATTTTGGTAAAGAGATGCCGGTCAAAGCCCGCATCGCCATATCAGGATGCCCGAACTCATGCATGAGCGAACGATTGAATGAGATAGGAGTTACCGGTGTTGTACAACCATACCGGGTGCCAGGAACCTGTACTGGTTGTGGGACATGTGTTCATTATTGCAAAGAACATGCCATCAGGATCAGAAATGGTACACTTGTTATGGATAACAATGCCTGTGTTCATTGTGGAATGTGCATCAATTGTTGTCCGTTTCATATCATCAAATCAGAACCGCCAGCGTACCATATCACGGTTGGAGGCAGGAGAGGGAGACATCCAAAGGTTGGACACCACTTTGTTACCGTGAAAAGCCCTGAAACTGTTGATCTCTGTATAGAGAAGATAGTGTACTGGATTTATCGCCGTGCATGGGGTGATGTTCTTCTTCCAGATCAACTTGATGATATCGGGTTTGAAAAGTTCAGAGAAGATGTTGTGAAGACTCTTCCACAGGACGAGATTATCACCGGATATTAAATTCACTAATCTCTCCTCTGTAGTTACAGTCCGACACCGCATACACATACAATCGAAACATAGTATATCAACTGGTTATTTCAAATTGGGATACAAATGTTTGAGATACAATGATTTACCTCGGCATTGATGATACAGATAGTCTCGATTCAATCGGAACCGGTCGTCTTGCACGAGAGATCGCAGATATCCTAAAAATAAAATATCCGGTCGACTGTATCACCCGACATCAGTTATTTGTTCATCCTGATATCCCCTATACGTCACACAATAGTTGTGCGGTCATTCATCTGTTTGATATTCCCCAATCTGATTATCTGTCCCTATTTGAAGAGGCCAAACAGATCATGAGAGAGCGATTTGTGGAGGGAAGTGATCCAGGTATCGCACTTGCAGGTGCTGACCAGATAAGCCCGATAATGGTGGCTTTCGGATTTGATGCAAAATGCAAGGTTCTCACCCAGGAACGTGCTCGCAGAATTGCTCATCATGCAGGGATATTGCTTGAGGGGCTTGGTGGAACTGAAGGAGGGGTGATTGGAGCACTTAGCGGGATTGGTCTTGCTGCAAGTGGATCTGATGGCAGATATCTTCAATTAGGTTCTATCAGGGAAAAAAGGGGCCAAAGAACTGTTCAGGAGATTCTGGATACCGGTATAGACAAGGTTATGACGTTAGATGGGAAGATTGTAACAGAAGGATTGGTCTTTATCGAGAAATTTCCGCAACCATCCCGACTCCTTGGAAAGCCGGTGGTTGTTGTGGATGAAAGAGATGGGCAGTTCTATCTGGTAAAACGTGATTAATTACATTATCCTCAAGCAACCAGGATAGGTAAGATCTCTTCGATCACCATGCATCGAGTAAATTCGGGTCTACTTGATGCAATCAGATATGAGGGCAATCAATGGTAAAAAAAAGAAACCAAAAGGGAGAAGAACCCGAACTGATCTCGTTAGATGATGCCCTGCATAAAATAAAGACCCGATTTTCATTTGATCCCAGAATTGTCACAGTTTCGGTGCAGGAGTCAATTGGCAGGGTGACTGCTGAGGCATTATACTCTCCCCTGACTATTCCTTCGGTTCATCTATCGGCTATGGACGGGATCGCGGTGAAAGAACGTGATACCATCGGTGCTACAGATAAGAAACCTGTCCGGATGACCGATTTTGTTCTGGTGAACACCGGGAATGTTATTCCTCCAGAATATAATGCAGTAATTAAGATCGAGGATGCAGAAGAGAATAATGGCTCATACATAATCAGAACACCTGCATCCCCATGGCAGCATATCCGGCCGATTGGAGAGGATATCTCACGGTCGGAGATGGTTCTTCCCCGATATAGTCAGATCTCGGCTCCTGATATCGGTGCGATGATCAGTTATGGAATAACCGAGGTTCCGGTTCTCGATCTTAAGGTTGCACTCATCTCTACTGGCAGTGAGATCATCTCCATCGGTTCTATGCCAACTGCAGATCAGGTTATCGAGAGCAATATGCACATGGCTGCTGCCATGATACGGTCTGTCGGTGCTTCGGTCACCAATTTCCCGATCGTTGCTGACAACATCGATGAGATACGCACCATGATCACGATGGCACAAGAGGATCATGATCTTATCCTGATATCCGGAGGATCGGCTAAAGGGACGATGGATTACACCTCACAGGTCATTGACACATTAGGGAAGGTAATTGTTCATGGAATTGCAATAAAACCTGCCAAACAACTCATTCTCGGAGATATCAATCAGAAGGTTGTCATCGGCATGCCGGGATATCCGGTTGCATTTTATACTGTTCTGCGTGAAATTGTCCAGCCAATTCTTGATTGGTACGGTTTTAAGATCCCCTTTTCAGATAATGTTTCAGCGTATCTTACCCAGTCAATACGATCATCTTTTGGACTAGACGAGTTTATCCTGGCAATCATCGGCAAGGTTCAGGATAACTGGGTCGCGACACCGTTATCGAATAAATCAGGTGTGCAGATGAATCTTGTTCGCTCCAATGCCCATCTGAAGATTCCATCAGATATAGAGGAGGTAGAAAAAGGGACCATACTGCCCGCGACATTACGGGTTCAAAAAGAGATCGCAGAACAGACGGTTCTGGTAACCGGTTCCCATGATCTCGCCATCGATTACCTTGCCGATCTCGCAAGAGAAGAAGGAATTCTTATTGCATCTTCCCATGTGGGAAGCATGAACGGGCTACTTACCTTAAAAGAAGGATACTGCCATCTTGCTCCGATGCATCTGCTAGCAGATGATGGTGAGTACAATATTCCCTATTTACAGCAGTATATTCCAAAGAAAGACCTGGTTCTGATTTCTGTAGCAGAGCGAATGCAGGGGGTTGTCTCACGTGATGTTCTCGGTTTTGACGCGATTACCACTCATACGTTTATCAATCGTCAGAATGGATCAGGGACACGCATGCTTCTGGATCATCTTCTTCATGAGAATAATATCAGACCGGAAGATGTTGATGGGTATGACCAGGAGGTTTCTACTCACTATGGAGTCTGTCTTGCAGTTCAGAATGGAGACGCTGACATCGGCATGACAATTTATGGTGCAGCCCGTGCATTTTCTCTTCCCTTTATTCCTCTGGCTCTGGAGAGATATGAACTCGTTACAACGAAGGAACTGTTTGAAGAGGACTGGCGAATCAGAAAGATTGTGGAACTGATTAATTCAAAACGGTTTAAAGAGATCCTGACTCATCTTGGTGGTTATGAGATGGAGTTTACCGGTTCGATCCGTGAGTGTACCAAGAAGAGATATATGGGGAGAAAAATTCTCTAGATTCCTGAATCGCCGGATATTCGGAAAAAGTGTCGAGCAGAGTCGTAAATATTGTGGATTTTTTTCAGAGGAGAGGCGGTATGGCAAAGAGACCTCTGAACCTCAAACAATTCAGGCTTCATCTCCTTGTTTTTAAAGGATACATATTAGCGCAAGAAATATCCCCATACCGCAAATTCTTAATGGATGCCACCGGAGATATAGTTGTGGATTGAATTATCTAAAATATACTCGTTTTTGATAAAACATCCTTAATCTACTGCAATCATCACTTCACTCGACTTAATTATGGCATACACCTCTTTTCCAATTTTCATATTCAGATTGTCGAGTGCATGAGCAGTAATCACTGAAGTGATCAATGTTCCGCCTCCTATATCGATTACCACTTCTGCGTTAACCGGTCCTTTGGTTACTGATTTCACAACACCTTTGATTGAGTTTCTGGCACTTATTCGCATAGAATCATATCCATATATTACATTGCATATAGGAAGTGAGCTTCCATCACTTAAAATATTTGAGGCAATACGATCTCACATGAAAATTATCATTATGAATAGTACAGAAAAACCCTTCTCAGCGATTATTTGTTTAAGATACATCCAGATGCATATACCAGGAATAAACCTCGGTAAAATATCTGATAATGTCATCCGCTCCCTCGATTCCAATTGGGCCAATGAAGATGACTGGGAGATTAACGATCTTCCGATTATGGAGGGTCTCAAATTTTTCCAGTTGCCACCGGGTCTCTAGTGTTGAGGTAGTATGTTCAATGAGATCTGTGTCTGGATGAGAGATCAGGTACTGATTGAGAAAGGTAATAGCGGGAAGGCATGGGGCACAACTGA
>CAZVAS010000123.1:0-6803 GCA_964625165.1 uncultured Methanospirillum sp.
TCTGGCTTTGTACACCAGATTTCAAACAGGTATCCACACGTGATATCAGAATCAAAAGTGTGCGTATCTTCTTCTCCAGAACCTGAAGTCTGGTATAACATCTCTTCGATGTTCCACTCCTCTTTCCTGACCCTGATCACTTTTCCCAGGTTCTCTACCCAATAGACGAGTTTGAACGGCCAGTCCTCAGATACCTCATCACTCCTGTTCAGGTACCTGCTTCGCGTCAGGGCTGCTGTATAATATACTCCGGGTTTGATCTGAAAGAGGTGATCGGATGTGTATTTTTTTAGAAAAAATCTGAGATCTGAAGCCAGTGAGAGAGCACCGGCCAGGGTTGATACCGGTATATATACTCCGATGGAAAGTCCCACCGGACCATAAAACCTGATTGCATCCCAGGCCGTCTCTGATTCCCTGAGGGATCGAAGAAGTGGTATTCCGGGTTTGCTGATGAGGAGAAGGTTCATGCAAAAAAAGATAGTTATGTGTACATCCGGGAGTCAGAGCGAGGTTCTTCCCGCCTGACCTTTACAACTGCTTCATGAATATCGTCGCCGGTGACTGCCCATGCATCTCTGCGGACAGCAAACATTCCAGCTTCACGACAGATCGCCTGTAACTGGGCACCGGTAAATCCCTCAGTTTCAGTTGCGATGGTGTTCAGATCAACACCACCGTCAAGTGTCATCCTTCTGGTATGAATCTTCAGGATCTCAAGCCTTGCCTTTATATCAGGAAGTGGCACCTGGATGACACGATCGAACCGTCCTGGTCTGAGCAGGGCTGCATCAAGCATGTCGACCCTATTCGTTGCAGCCATGATCCTGACATCACCCCTGTTATCGAATCCGTCCATCTCTGCGAGAAGTTGCATCAGAGTTCGCTGAACTTCTGCACTGCCTGATGTCCCGTCATTGGTACGGGTCGTCCCTATTGCATCAATCTCATCGATGAAGACGATGGATGGTGCACGATCTCTGGCGAGTGTGAAGAGTTCACGCACCATCTGTGCTCCTTCTCCGATGAACTTGTGGACCAGTTCGCTTCCTGACATCCGGATGAATGTAGCCTTTGCGTTGTGGGCGACTGCTTTTGCAACCAGTGTCTTCCCCGTTCCCGGAGGCCCGAAGAGCAGGATCCCCTTTGGTGGTTCAACACCGATTCGTTCAAAGACTTCTGGCTTGGTGAGGGGGTATTCGACAGCCTCACGCACTTCTTCAATCTCTGTGCTCAATCCTCCGACAAGTTCGAATGTCACGTCTGGTGATTCTTCGAGCTCCATCACCCTGACCCTGGCATCATATGTCTCTTCAAGGACTTTTACAATGGAGAGAGCATTATTGACTGCTACCTTACATCCGGGTTTGACCTCTGGCTGGAGTTCTTCAGAGACGGTGGTAATATATTCCTGATTATTGCCCATCTGGCGAAGGTAAATCTCACCAGATGGAAAGATATCAACAACCACCGCTACAAACAGCGGCATCCGTTTGAGCTGACTGTTCTCACGCTTCAGGACCACGTTCTCTTTGAAGAGTTCCTCACTACGGATAGAGAGCTCAAGGTTCTGGGCTTCGAGTTCCTGCAGCCGGATCTGGTAGGCCAGGGACTGATCCCGTATCACATTGTCCCGTGGCAGGGAGGAGTCGGGATAATCCATAATACTCATAAGTAGGGAGGATATGGTTTAATAGTTCTCTTTGAGGATTTTTTGAGGATTAATAACCTGACGCGTAATAATACCCGCTCTCTTCTTTGACCGTCACCGGTACTTCGAAGAGGTCTCCGATTGTTAAACTGGTCATGACGTCCTCTTTCCTGCCATCACGAAAGATTTTCCCGTCTTTCATCATGATGACCCGGTTTATTTCCGGGATGATGTCATGAATCTGGTGAGTTACCAGAATGATTGCGACTCCACTTGTGGCAATCTGGCGAAGGTACCTGCGCAAGGTATGAAGGGCCTGCAGATCAAGACTGCTAGTCGGCTCGTCAAGGATGAGAACACGGGGTCGATGAACAAGTGCTCGTCCGATCAATAACCGTCGGGCTTCCCCGGATGAGAGACCAGACATGTATCTGGTCATCAGGTGCTCAATATCCAGAAAATTTGCAATCTCCTCTGTACGCTTTTCCATCACACTGGTGACATTATGATTGAAGAGACCAATACTGCTGAAGAACCCGGACAGCAGAACTTCTTTTCCAGTGATACTCTGGGTGAAGGTAAATTGGAGGTCATTTGACACTACACCAAAGTGTGCCCTCAGATCAAAGACGTTCCACTGTTCCTGTCCGAACATATTACAAGTATGTGGCTTTTCATCCTGCATCGGGTAGAGTTCTCGTAGCAGCACTTTGATGAGTGTGGATTTTCCTGATCCATTTGGTCCCAGTATCGCTAGGTGTTCTCCGTCAGGTATTGTGAGACTGAACGAATCGAGGACCTTTTTCTGTCCCCTGCAGATAGAGATATTATTGCATTCAAATAGTGGGGGGCGTGTGATGGTTTCAGCCGGTGTGGTATGGGACATCTGTATCATTACCTATACTATTCTTGGATCTTTTCCCATCTCTTGATTTTGTGAGTACGCATAAAAATGTCAGACAGCGCATCGTACCTGGTGCGGAAATGGTTCTGATCTATAAGATTCTTTCATCCACATAAAATCGGAGGAAAAAACTCGGAATGAAATCCTACATTTTCAATTAAATCTTAGAAAATACGAGAAATTTCGTCGGTTTAAATTGTTATATTAAAATTTATTTATGCGGGACTCCTTTCATTCAAATTTTAAGTATGGTAATGGTGATATGTGTATGCTCACATGTACCGCAAACCCAGGGTAAATCAGCGGTCACCTGGGAGCCGGAGTATAACTCCGCTCAAATCTTGAGTTCTTCAATAACCACTGATGGATGAAACCACACACTGAAGGTTATTTCCTCCTCGAAATAACCTTCTCTCCATTCAAAAGAATAATCATCATTGATACAATCAGTTCTTCACTGCTTCATACAAGCATTTTAATTATAACTGTTCAACCTCTTCTCTGATCTATCCATCACGAGATAGTCTACGAGAATTATGATGTATCCATTCAGTTCTTTTGTTAAAGCCGGTCTGTTGATGTTCATCATTGGCTGTATACTTGCCGCAGGAGTTGCGTATGCAGACTCGAATGATCCTTTTCATCCGCCGTTAAATCCTGATGAATATCCTCTTCCTGCAAGTTTCACTGCAATAGGCTCTTCTACATCGTTTACCAGTTCTCCAAGTACTTCATCCAGCCAGGAGCCCGTTGTTCTAACCGAAACAAGGGCCACTGTCCAGAAGAACCAATCTGCGGTCCAGATGATAACCTTCAGCAATGAAGGAACATTAAAAGCAGTCTGCCTTTCAGGCACAGGATTTGAACTATACTCTCTGAAAAATGACAAGTTCCCAGAAAATTCAACCTTCAGATCAGATTATGGAAAGTCTTCTATGGTGACTACTACCTCTCCGGTAACCCTGGACATCTCTGCCGGGACATGGTACTTCACGATATTCCCGATCGGTGAAGGGTGCTCGTATGATATCACCGCGGTCCAAAAAGGGAGTTCTGGTACCAGTTCTGGTTCAGGAAGTTCGTTCTCGTCATCGATGGGAGTAAGTTCATTCTCCCTGGGTTAAACCCTGTCACTTTTTTCATATTACAGAGATCATATCCTTCTCCTCTTCCAATCTTCAGTGTGGATCCAATTATTGAGCAGGTACGGGGCGAACTTGCTGCAAACAGTGATGAAGCGCTACAAAAGGGGGCTAAACGGTTCTTCAAGGAGGAGATCCGCTGTTATGGTGTTAAGACCGCAACTGTCGGAAAAATTGCGAAGAAGTATTGGAGAGAAGTAAAAAACCAGGAAAAACAGGAGATCTTTGCCCTGTGTGAGGAACTCTATTCATCCGGGTACATGGAAGAGGCCTTTGTTGTATCAAACTGGATGGAAGCCATGTCAGGCCAACTCACGCCGATGGATATACCGGTTATTCGATCATGGATCTCTTCGTACATAACCAATTGGGCGATGTGTGATGGTCTCTGTAATCATGCCGTTGGGACCCTTTTTGATTCATATCCTGAATACATCTCTGAACTCATGTCATGGACTGCATCTGACAACCGATGGATGAGAAGGGCTGCAGCCGTGACATTGATCATACCAGCAAAGCATGGAAAATTTCTTGAAGAGTCCATTGCAATAGCAGACAAGCTGCTCACCGATGAAGATGATATGGTCCGCAAAGGATATGGATGGTTGCTCAAGGAGGCAAGTAGAAAGCACCAGCAGGTGATCTTCGAGTATGTTATGAAAAATAAAAAGAAAATGCCAAGAACTTCATTGCGGTACGCTATCGAACTCATGCCTCCAGATCTCAGGAAACTGGCAATGCAGAAGGATTGGTGAATTAGGAAGACTTGAATCTTCAAACCTCATGGGTAATCAGAACCATGATGCCAGGTAGGATCGTTTCAACGATATGATAATCAATAATGAACCTAATCAACATATACAGCTGAACTGAAATGAACGCATTCCAGGACGGGATCAGGTTATTTAAAGAGGGGAGGTTTGCTGAGTCGGTTGAAAAACTGCATGCAGTAGCAAGTGCGGAGCATACCAACCATAAAGCCTGGAATGCTCTAGGTGTGGCCTTGTCCAGAACCGGAGATATTGACCAGGCCATTGTCTGCTTTGAAAATGCACTTCTTCTTGATTCTTCTAACCAGACCTATCTGAAAAATCTTGACAAGGCTAAAGCGAAACGATTTAGCGGGGTCAGGATTACACCCCTTGCTACAGCAAAGCCTGTAGCAACTGCAACTGCGGTTCCTGAAGATAATTTTTCTCCGGAAGCCATAATTGAAAAAGCACGAGAAATCGTTGAAAAACCGATAGAACCTCCGGTTCCTTTTGATGCCTCTCCCCCTATCTCTGTTCATTCTACTCAGGAGTCCTCAACTTATACACACGAAGGTGATAAGGCAGAGGAGTTCCTGAATCGGGCCCTTTCTCTCTTTGGGCAGGGCTCATATCATGAGATGCCTGACCTGATGCAGGAGGCTTTGTCCTATGTTGACAAAGCGATTGCTGCTAATCCTGATTATTATGATGCATGGCAGCTGAAGGTCTCGATCCTCATTGCAACCGGGAGAGATAACCATGAAGATCTGACTGATGCACTTGAAGCCTGTGAGCGTGCACTTGCAATAAAGCCTGACCAGGCTGCGATGTGGTTCAATAAGGCTGGAATCCTGGAGAGTCTTGGCAGGTATGACGAGGCAATAACTGCATATGACCGTTCGTATGCATACTCCGTAGATGAACCGATGAGACTTGGCCTTATCCTGATGAAGAAGGGAGCCACTCTGGAGGCGGCAGGCCGCGATGCCCTTGCGCTACAGGTATACGAGCAGGTACCAGTGCAGGACCGGTTCTTCGGTGGCGCGATGGAGAAGAAAGCTGAGTTTCTGGAACAATCCGGCGAGATTGATCTGGCAATAACGTCGCTACGAACTGCGGGGATGAGTCATCTCAAGCAGCAGCAGTATGAAAAAGCACTCCATGTTTTTGATCACCTCCTTTCGCTCAACCAGACGGATGAAGAGGCATCGTATAACAAGGGAGTCGCATTGCTTTCTCTCTATGATAAGAACCAGTCACGTGATCTACTCGAGGAGGCATTGCTGAATTTTGATACAGCATTGCAAGCCCAGCCTGATAACATGACATACCTCATCCAGAAAGGTCGATGTCTTCTGGATCTCGGAAGATTTGAGGAAGGACTTCAGTACCTTGACCGGGCCCTCTGGATCAATCCGAGTGATGGGATAACCCTTATGAACAAGGGTATTGCTCTCTACCAACTCTCTCGCCATGATGAGGCTCTAAAATATTTTGATCTTGTCTCTTCACATTATCCTGAACACTCAGCAGCCTGGATCATGAAATCACGGATCCATCTGGACTGGAAACAATATGATGCCGCACTCATGGAGATCGATGAGGCTATCAGGCGGGCGGGAGATGATCCGCGGGCATTTGATCAGAAGGCAGTTATTCTTCGATCCCTTGGTAGAGAAAAGGAAGCAGTGGAGGCAGAACAGAAGGCCAGAGATCTCTCAGAGATGACTCCAGAGTAAGTGGGGAGCGAACTGTTTGATTGTTGGAAAAGACGCAGATGAACTTCCTGATCTGCTTACATCCAGACTATTTACCTTTCTCATAGGGAAAGGGGCTGCAACAACCGGTGCAGCAGTTCTTGATGAAGTAAAAGGGTACCCATTTCCTGATCTCCCTGTTGCTGTTTCCATCGGATATCAACTCAAGCCCGATGTTGTCCGGGAGCTCAGTTATGGTCCGACTGATGAGTACATTCTCGAATATACCCGGGTAAACCAGGAACTTTCACGTCTTTCGGAGATCTGTGTCCGGTATCTTCGCGATCAGGGATACCGTGCTATTGCGATTGATCCTACACTCCCACAGGTTGAACGAAATCATCTGCATGCAGAATTTCCTCATAAAACTGCAGCCACCCGTTCAGGGATTGGGTGGATCGGCAAATGCGCACTCCTTGTGACTCGTATGTATGGTTCAGCGATCAGGCTTGGTACGATATGCACGGATGCCCCGCTCACAACCGGCAAGCCGGTTGTTCACTCGTACTGTGGAGACTGCACCATGTGTGTTGATTCATGTCCGGTAAAAGCCCCTTCAGGCAAAAACTGGGAACCTGTTCTTCATCGTGATCAGTT
>CAZVAS010000124.1:0-6781 GCA_964625165.1 uncultured Methanospirillum sp.
GTATCTCATCGTTTCAGAGTGTTGCAACAGGTTGCAACAGTTTAAACTAAAGAGAAACCGGTCAATCCCATCCTAATTTCCCGGTTTTCATGACACCCCGACATCATCAAAAACCGGGTGCAACACCCCCTGACACTGCCAGTTCAGTCATCACGTCATCAGACTAATGAGCAGAGCAGAAATACATCCATAATGCAAACAAAATCTATTTCTAACTAATTTTATCAGATTTTTGCTACAGGATTTATAACCTGTTTCATGCAACAGGAGTATGTCACACAGAGACCTGCACAAGGGTTACCGGAAAAACTCCGCAAACCCCTGCAGGCTCTGTGCACAATAGATGAGCTGCGTTCAACATGTCCTCCTACAATCAATGTGACTCATCATCAAAGCCGGGAACCAGACCCTTCAGGGAAGGTTGCCGACTCTCTCTGTTTGCTGCAATGATCCAACCGAACTTCAGCCAGCCGTCAGACGGCTGGCCTTCCTCCTACAATCAAATCATATGTTGAGGTAATTATGTTTAAAGCAGAAACTCTCACAAGCACCTATAACGAAAGACAGATGACCCTGATAACCTACCTTGAAGATCGGGTAAAAGAAGGGAAAAATTTCTTCAAATCGAAGTACATCGCCAGAGAGACTGGTCTCTCATCCAAAGAGGTTGGAACAAACATGGGAATTCTGGCTGAAAACTGCCCGAGGTTTTCAATTCAGAAGTACAGTTACTCAAACAGCACCACCTGGCTGATCACACCCTCCCAGATATAACAATCATCTTTTCTCTTCCTCCTACATTTCCAGTCATTATTCTACCTGCACTCACCTGAACAGTTCTCAAATTTTCAGGGAATACCTGTTTGAAGTGAATAATGGGATTATTCAGATCATGAGAAGAAAGTATATGTAAAAGGTCCTTTACATATGTAGTGTGGTCATCTGAACAATGTTCAGGTGAACCAGCTTCTGAAAGCAACTGTGCTCGAATGAAAAAAGCATGGAGGCGGACAACAAGCAAAAGGAACAGAACTCAAAGACCCATAAGCGACACATTATAAACCCGTGAAATGGAGTGCTTCATAAGAAAATTCCAATACTACACTCCCCATTTCACATTCTGTAGTAATCTGGCATAATCAGATTATCAACCCAATCCTCCTGCTCAATCCTGAACCCGGATTATCATCCTGATCTCATATCTGAAAAACCAGGCCATTTTGATCTACAACATCAAGACCAGGATATTGAACTTGAAAGTTGTATTTGCAACTAATTTGATCAGGGTTCATCATAAGGATATGAAGCCATTTTCTTGTGTTACTCATGCAACGAATGATCGGTTGTTCCTGAAGATCTACAATGGAATCAGATCTCAAAATGGTTCAGACAAACCTGCAACTTACGCATTTTGTTAGAACCCGATTGTTCAGGAAAAATTTGATCAAATATGTCGCTATTGGTTGCGCAAGCAACTAATTATACGACTGCATGAAACAGTATCCGTGCACATACAACCCTGCAGATCTGATGACCCGGTGAATCAATCACCGGTGTCATGTATCTGGGTTTATCATGTCGGAAAGACTGAATGAACGAAAAATTTACCATTCAGTGAATCTACCAGAAATTACCAAAGAGAAAACTATGAAGAGAAAAACGGTCACACAGATAACGACCCTTCTCCTCCTCATTTCAACCATAATCTGTGTTATCACCGGGCTCATCAAATGGCCCGGGCTTATCACCGGTCTGGGGCTCACCTACCGGCAGGTACCGGTGACGCTCATTACCGAACTCCATGACTGGTCAGGGCTTGTTATGACCATCCTTGTAGCTCTGCATGTATTCCAGTTCAAAGGAATGATGAAGAGAATGGTCCGGGGATTGACACAAAGGAGCTCATCATGAAGAATAAATCCATAGTAATCATACTCCAGATATTCTGTCTTGTAAGTTTTATTGGCAGTTTTGCCAGTATAGGATCCGCATCCAGTACCGATGGATGCCAGGATCCGTTACTTGCTGCGACAAGTGAACAGAAGAAGGTTGTTTCAGAAGATGCAGGAACTACCCTGATTGATGAAGACACCCAGGCAAAGGCTGACAGTCTCGCAGGGACCTGCCCGAAGGGATTCCACTGCAGTTGTCCGGGATGTCCTCTATACAGTGATCTTGATGAGGACAAATTCTGTGATCTCGGCGAAGAGTCAAATGAGACTGCCTGATCTTATCACTTTTTTTCGCGTCGCCAGTTATATTCGTTCAATGCAGCCTGTTGATACCGGTTCTGGCATAACGAATAAACAACAATAATTCATGATTGAAACCAACATACTGATAGTATAATAAGGGTTATTTTTGCAGAAGAGGCAGAATAGCCGTCAGGGAGTCTCCCGGATATATGGTGAAAGAAGAAAAATTTGAATTTGTCGGGAAGTATATCTCATTTCTCTACCGATATCACCAGACATATCTTGACAAGGAACTGGAGCCATACAACATCGGTTCTGGGCAGTTCTTCATATTAATGCCCCTCTACAAGAAGGATGGCATCAACCAGGAGAGAATCTCCCAGATCATCAAGGTGGACAAGGCTACCATTACCAGGGCTATCACTAGACTGATCGATGAGGGCTATGTGATCAGGGAGAGGGACGAGGATGACAGGCGTGCATACAAAGTCTTCCTGACAAAGAAAGGGAAAAGAATAAAACGCAATATTATGGCGATTGCACAACGCTGGGATGATATCATCCTTGCAAACATGGATAAGGAAAACCATGAAGCAGTGAGATCAACATTTTGCACAATGTATGATAATGTCTGTGATTATACAAATTCGTGACCACCACCTGAAAAGACAATTTCGCACACTATTCTTTAAAAAGAAGGCTTGAAGTCAGTATTTACATGGCAGAATAAATATAACAGGCCACTATTTACAACTGACATTTGAGGAACCTTATAAACAAAAAAGTTTGTCAGACATATGTCTGCCAGATGGTTCATACAAGGGTACAAGTTAGGTATCACCTGAGAAATATAGAATACCTTAATCTATCATGGCCGAATTTTATTATATTTTAAACTCGATGTCTGAACAGATGACCCGGATCTGAATAAGAGCACAAAAAGTTTAAATCGCAATCCTCGTTAGAGGAAGCATTTTTTTTATTTTTTTAGAGACCCTAAAAACAGATCGATCCACATATATTCACCAAAAATTCAATTCACAATGTTTACTCATGAGAACGATCTGGATTTTATTGGGACTGTTCTGTTTCGCCCTTATCTGTAGTGCAGGATATGCAGATGACAGGAAAGATGCGACAGAGTACACTATTGCCATGCACGAGAAGGCAAACGATACCGCTGCCTGGAACAACAACGATGAGGATTTTATTTTCGCTAACAAGGGATTTATAGCGACAGATTCTCCTCTCATCATCCAGTCGTCATATCCCGGATACACCGCATGGGACATGGATGCATACAGTTTTTTAAGCAACGAAAGTTGCCCTGACACCATCAACCCGCTTCTGTTCAGACAGGCACAGTTGAACAATATCAACGGGCTGTTCAATGTTACAGACGGCATTTACCAGGTCAGGGGATATGATGTATCAGACATCAGTTTCATCAAAGGAGACACCGGGTGGATAGTTATCGATCCTGCCGTCTCTGTTGAGACAGCAAAGGCCGCGATGGACCTTGTCAACAAAACAATCGGGAAATACCCGGTGAAAGCAGTCATTTATTCACATCCTCATGTGGATCATTACCAGGGAGTGAAAGGAGTCACAACCCAGGAGGCTGTCGATGCCGGTGATGTTCAGATCATCGCACCTGAGCATTTCATGGAACATGCACTGAGCGAGAACGTGTATGCAGGAAATGCCATGTTCAGGAGGGCAACCTACCAGTACGGGATTCGGCTGCCCAAAGATGAAAAAGGCAACGTAGACATCGGTCTTGGAAAAAGCCCGTCAACAGGAACACCCTCTCTTATCGCTCCGACTGTTGATATCACAAAGACCGGGCAGAAACTGACTGTTGACGGCGTTCAGATGGAGTTCCAGCTGGCAGAGAACACAGAGGCACCTGTCGAGATGAACGTCTGGTTCCCCCAGAGGAGTGCCCTCTTTATGGCTGAGAACTGTGCAGCAACCTATCACAACCTCCTGACCCTTCGCGGAGCTCAGGTCAGAGACCCGCTCTCCTGGTCAAACAACCTGAAAGAGGCACGTGATCTCTACGGGGATAAAGCAAAAGTTCTCTTCCGGGCCCACCACTGGCCGGTATTTGGAAATGATAAGGTGATTGAGCAGCTGGAAAACCAGCGTGATCTCTACAAGTTCATCAATGACCAGACCCTCAATCTCATCAACAAAGGATACACGATGGATGAGATCGCGAGCATGATTGAACTGCCAAAGTCACTTGAACAGTACTGGTACACTCATGGATTCTATGGCCAGCTCTACATGGGAGTCAAGGCAACCTACCAGAAGTATCTTGGATTCTATGATGCAGACCCAATAAACCTCAAGCGGCTTCCACCAACCGAGTTTGCAACTGAGATCACCGAATACATGGGTGGTGCTGACGCAACACTCGGACGCTTACAGAAGGACTACGATGCAGGCAAGTACGAACTGGTAGCCTCTATCGCACACTACCTCGTATTTGCAGATCCATCAAACATGAAAGCACGTGAGATGGAGGCTGATGCCCTGGAGCAGCTCGGATATCAGGTTGAATCAGGAACTGCACGCAATGCATACCTGATGGGTGCGCAGGAACTCAGGAGCACTGATCCGATCAACGTGCGCAGCGCAATATCTGAAGATATCATGGCTGCCATGTCAATGAGTGAACTTCTGGATTACATCTCTGTCAGGGTGAATGAACAGAAGGCAGATGGCGAAGACTACCAGATGAACCTGGTTCTGTCTGACACCGGAGACAAGGCATTGATCCAGATCAAGAATAACGCACTGGTATACTGGGTTGGAAAAACTTCACCAGGTGCAGATGTGACGGTAACAATGCCAAGAAAGACACTCGAAGGAATAGCACTCGATCCGTCAACAACTCCTGAAGATGTGACCACAACCGGTGATTCAGAAGTATTTGACAGGTTTGTCGAAATGCTCGATGTTTTCAACCCCGGTTTCAACATCGTCACCCCTTAACTTTTTTGGAGATTCTCTCCGAACCCTGGATTAGTTCTGTTAATGAAAAGAAACATTATTCTCTGCTCAGTTTAATAGTGCATTGATGACTATATCCCGGGCTGATCCTGTATACAGGGGACTCATTCTTCTCATATTCTCAATCTCGCTCGCCAATTTTATGTCAGCGATCGACGGAACCATCGTTACCGTCGCACTACCAACCATATCACATGTTTTTGATGTCAGCCCGGGTGTAGCTAGCTGGGTCATAACCAGTTACATCCTGGTGATGGCAGGCTGCGTTCTCATATTTGGCAAAGTTTCAGATGTCATCGGGTTCAAGACCGTCTTCCTGTCAGGGTTCATGATCTTCACCATCGGGTCGTTAGCAGCGGGTTTTCTTCCCGGATTTCTGAACTCATTCCCGGTATTTATCATATCCCGGATATTCCAGGCAGTAGGTGCGTCGATGATCACCGCAATCGGGCCTGCCATGGTCACTGCTTACATCCCGATGGAATTCAAGGGAAAGGCGATGGGAACAGTCTTTACGATTCAGGCGTTAGGAGGAGCGATAGGACCGACAGCCGGAGGAATACTCACCCAGCACCTCTCCTGGAGCTGGATCTTCTTCATCAACATCCCTATCGGGATCGGGGCGATCATCCTGGGTGCAAAAGTGATCCCAGAGAAAGAGAGACGGAGATGGATTCCCGGATTTGACCGCACCGGTGCAGTGCTGATCTTTACCGTCCTCTCATCCATGCTCTTCTTCCTCTCAGAGGGTCAGACCTTTGGATGGACAAGTCCGATAATACTCGGCGCAGCAGCTCTGACCGTTCTCGCAACCGGATTCTTCGTGAAGCACGAACTCTCATACCCAGAACCGCTGCTTGAACTTCGTCTCTTCAGGGAGAAGAATTTCCTTCTCACGAACTCCCTTATTGTCCTGCTCTTCTTCAACTTCGGAGGAGTCTGTTTTCTTCTTCCCTTCTATCTCCAGTATCTGCAGGAGTTTTCACCTTCGCTTGTTGGGCTGGTCTTTTCGACACTCTCGATAGCACTCATGCTTGGAGGAATTCTTGCGGGAGTAGGAGCAGGAAAGGTGCCATGGAGATGGATCAACGGTACTGCCGGAGTGCTTGAGATCCTGGGTTATTTCCTTATCACACAGATCCAGCCAGACTCAAACCCCTGGTTTACGGTGCTCTGCCTGGCACTTGTGGGAACCGGGGCAGGCCTGATTCTCACTTCATCTTCCAGCATGATCATGAACTCGGTCTCAAAGAGATACCAGGGGATGATATCCAGTTTTACGAGTCTCGAAAGGTTCATTCCCATGATGCTCGGAGTAACCATATTCAACATACTCTTTGTCCAGGGCATCAGTTCTGTAGCATCAGCAGGCAGCGTTGGCGAGATGATGAAAAGTGTCTCAAAAACTGCCCTTGAGTCCGGGTTCGGTTTAGCATTCTGGTTCGCATTTCTGCTCAGCTTGTGTATGCTGGTCGTTGCAGTATGTGCAAACCTTGAGATCCATCCGGATTATCAGAAAGAGAAGTGAGAAGGGTAAAGAGAGGAACTGAATTGTTCCCTATCAA
>CAZVAS010000125.1:0-1555 GCA_964625165.1 uncultured Methanospirillum sp.
CCGGTAATGATACCAAAGAGAAAACCTGATGTCATTAGGCCGTTATTCAGAGAGAAGAGCACAGAGTTGGGAATTACTGCATGATCAACTCCTATCCATCCGGAAGGAATCGAGAAGCCACTGTTCCCTACAGATACAAGAGTTGTTACCACTACAAGCAGGATCGATAACACAAGACCGGTGCAGATTATCTTCTGATTTGACCATTCTGCGACACGGTCAGATACTGGTTTGTCGAGAAGAATAAAAGCAACGAGCATGAAGACACCGAACAACCAGCCTCCAAGCACATCCAGGGGAAAGTGAACTCCGAGGTACAGGCGGGATATCCCGATAGTCAGGATCAGGACAATTATTACAGCGAGTAGTTTCCATGACCTGACCCAGTATCCTATCATTCCATAGAATGGGAGAGTCATCTGGGCATGACCGGAAGGGAATCCAAAACTGAGTTCTGGTTTCAGGTTCAGCATCTGTACCTGTGAGTTGACCCAGCTGGGCCGGGGTAGTTGCATCGATAACTTCAGAAGATCATTGAACCACCCGCTCATGGCTGTGATAAGGGCGATTCTTAATCCGAGCCGGCTGTCATAACACCAGTAGACTGTTGTAATAATGAGCAGATAGATTTCTGTTGTCCCAAGGAGAGAGACCAGTTGCATGGGTATTGTCAGCCAGTTGGGACCATGCTGGAGTGCCAGGTTTAGATCCGTCCCTGATATAAGATCCATTATCTCCGGTTGGATCAGCACTCATTTAAAAGGTTATTATCAAAAACCAGATCCTCTATCCGTAAAGTTCCTGTCTATGAGAGGTACATAGATATTCAACCGGGATGTCTACATCCCAGATTCCATATGGCTGTAACACTTGAAATTTTCATAATAATTATCTTAATCATCCTGAACGGCCTTTTTTCAATGGCCGAATTTGCCCTGGTTTCGGCACGGAAGGTACGCCTGCAACAGATGGCAGAACGAGGGGAGAAGGGGGCAGATAGAGCACTCTCTCTGTCAGAAGATCCCAATACATTCCTCTCCACTATTCAGGTCGGTATCACGCTTGTCGGAATTCTTACCGGCGCTTTTGGTGGTGCCGCGATTGCCACAGAGATTGAAGGGTTTTTTACTTTCGTTCCTGCCCTGGAACCATATGCAGGAATTATCAGTCTGTTTGTTGTGGTGCTCATCATCACCTACTTTACCCTGGTATTTGGAGAACTGGTTCCAAAACGTGTGGGACTTGTGTATCCTGAACAGATCTCGGCCGTTGTTGCCGGTCCTATTATAATCATCTCGAAGATTTTTAGTCCGATAAATAAACTGGCAAGTCTCTTAACCGATGCCGTTCTCTGGGTCTTCAACTCCCATGCTCCGCAGGACCAGGTAGTGACTGAGGAGGACATAACGTCCCTTCTAGAGGAAGGTACACAGGCCGGAGTCTTCGACGAGGCAGAACAGGAACTTGTTCAGAGTGCTTTCAGGTTTGGTGACCGGGAAGTAACAACGCTGATGGCACCCAGACCTGATGTCGTATACCTGGATCTTGAGGATAC
>CAZVAS010000125.1:1655-3378 GCA_964625165.1 uncultured Methanospirillum sp.
GTGGACGAGCCTGATGAAGAGCCGGGAATCATCGAACGCGAGGATGGGTCATGGTTTATCGACGGTATGCTTCCTGCAGAAGAACTCCGGGAGCTGCTTGAATTGGAGAGTCTGCCAGGTGAGAAGGAAGGGGTATACCGGACCGCTGCCGGATTTGTCATGGCAGAACTAGGAAAGATTCCGATTCCCGGCGATTATTTTGTCATGGATGGTATCCGGTTTGAGGTTGCTGATATGGACAAACGCCGTATCGATAAGATCCTCGTCTCCCGGACCAGACCTCGGCATGAAGAAGAAGATGATGAATCTTCAGGGCACTCGAACATCTGAACTCCATGAAGAACAGTGCATTCTTCCAGACCCCTTTTTTCCTATCTCTGACTATCGGGGTTCCATTCTGCATATTCAAGATTCTCTTCGGAATTCTTGCTGTTCGTGTGGGTGAGTCGGAAGAATTCAATCTTCTTCAGGCATCGGGGTTTGTGATCATCCTATGGGCCTGTGCTGATCTGTTGATGAACCTGATTCGTGCCATCCTTGATCTTTTGGGAAGAAGCAATGAGATCGAGTTCTGCACACTGGCTCAGGCAGGAAGAATGCTTCATGCTCCTGCTGTCTTTCTCGCACTCGACACCGTGATCACCTTTGCGATCATCTGTTTCGTGCTCTGGTCCGGATGGATCATCAGGCTCGTCCAGGTTGAGTCGTACCTCTGGTACTTTGCGACTACCCTCAACCTGATCAGCCTCTCACTGGTGGGTCTCTATACCGAACTTATCAGGTACCAGGATCTGAAAAAGAGTACCTGAAATTTTTCAGGTTGTAAACCGGCCCATCTCTTCTGATATATGTGCAACTGAGTTGGTAGCCTGGCCAATAACCCGGGAGATCTGGTCCAGTGCAGCTGAAGCCTCTTCGGTTGCCGCTGAAGAATCCACTGCCTCTTTTGCGGTCTGTTCAACCAGGGATCCGACCTCATGAACGCTCGCACTGATCTCCTGTACTGATGCTGCCTGCTCCTCGGTCGTTCCTGCTACCTCACCCATTCTCCGGGTAACATCAGCGATCGCTGTCGCGATCTTATCGAACACAGCAAGAGTCTCCTTCACTGCCTGATCTCCGGCTGTTACATCTACAAGTGACCGGTCCATGGAAGCAGTGACATTGAGTGACTTCTTCTGAAGTCCTGCAATCAGGGTTGCAATCTTCTCTGCAGAATTCCGCGACTCTTCTGCAAGTTCTTTCACCTCTTCAGCAACGACAGCAAAGCCCATACCTGCCTCACCTGCCCGGGCTGCTTCAATGGCAGCATTGAGAGCGAGGAGGTTTGTCTGGTCAGCAATGCCGCCGATGACACCAACAATGGATCCGATCTCCTCCATCTGCTGGTTGATCTCTGCAACAACCTGACTTGTCTCCTCAAATGATCCCTTGATATTCTGCATCCCGCTCTCGGTCTTTCCGACAAGCCGGGCACCGTCTTCTGCTAAGGTATCTGCATCCTGGGTGAGCGAAGCGACACTGCTTGTATCGGTGGCGACTGCTGAAACAGCGGTTGCAAGATCGTTCATTGCATGGAGGATCTGCTGAATACCATGCAGGGATTTATCTGAAAAGTCACTCACCTGTGATGCATTCTGTGCAAGATTATGAGCTCCGGCTGAGATCTCTTCTATACTCGCGTTCACCTCCTCCATTCCGCTCATCAGTCTCTCGACCTCAG
>CAZVAS010000125.1:3478-6687 GCA_964625165.1 uncultured Methanospirillum sp.
GTAGCCTTGAGAGCAGGTCCGATCTCATCACGGTCATCAATGACCGGAACGGTGTCAACCTGTTCACCGGCAGCGATCTTCTGCATGATACCGATGACAGATGTCTGCAGAATCTCTGCAAAATCATCCATCTCATGAGCCATTCTGCCGACCTCATCACCCCGGGTCATCATGAGCCGCATTCCAAGGTGCCCTCTGCCCATCTCCTGTATCATCTCCATCGTTCTGCCCAGAGGTCTTGTGATGCTGTTTGTCAGGATTAAGGCGAATGATAATCCAAATATGATTGCGAACAGGGTTATCAAGAGGAATATAATCGAGGACTGCTGGTAGAGTCCTGCGATCTCATTCTTCAACAGCTCTGACTGATCCTGATTATAGACCTCGAGCTGATCGATGGCACCCTGTGCAGCATCACGGGGTGTCTTGAACTGGTCACTGTAAATTCCGGTTAGGGCAGCCTCCTCTTTGCCCGCCTTCATGTCTTCGATCACTCCGCGTAACGCGGTCTCAAAGACCGGCCAGTTGGAGTTGAAGGTTGCCAGAAGTTTCTGTTCTTCTTCTGAGGTAGCGTTCTTCTGATACGCCGCAACCTTTGTCTTGATATTTGCAATCTCCTGATCTACTTCAGCAAACTTCTCCTCCCTCTCATCCTTGGCAAAGACAGTCTTGTAGATGTCAACTCTAATATTCAGAAAACTGGCATCTGCATTCATCAGACCTTCAAGTGCCAAAAGTCGTTCAGAGTACATCCTGTCAGCCTTCTCGGTCATGGTTCCCATCGAGGAGAAACCGATGAATGAGATGATGACCGCGATGGCTATCATGATACCAAAGCCACCGAGTAGTTTCGGCTTTAATGCAATGTTATCCAGAAACATATCCCTCCCTCCTGTAAAGAACTACAAAAAATTGCGCGGTGATTCAATGAATGCAAGTGAAAGGCAATAAATTCTTGCCAGGCGGGGATACTTAAAAAAGGAGGAGGTTATTCCATATCAGGCGCTGAGTCATCATCGCCTTCATCGATGATCTCTGCCTGGGGGATGTCCTGTAGTTCCTGGGACTCTTCAGGAGACAGAGATGTAACGCCAACGACGCGATCCTTGGAACCAATTCTCATGATTCTGACACCACGGGTACTGCGACCCTGGATCGAGATCTTGTTGACCTTGGTCCTGATGACATTTCCTTCAGCACTCATCAGGATGATCTCCTCGTCTTCAGATAATGCAAATGCTGTTACAACACCGTCGTTACGGCCGACCTTGATATTTCTGACACCAAGTGTTCCACGACCGTGGCCGCGGTACTCATCGAAACTGGTCCGCTTTCCGTACCCTGCCTCGGTGATGGTGAGGAGAAGTTTACCTTCCTCTACAACAGTCAGGCTACGAACCACGTCATCATCCCGCATCCGCATCCCGATAACTCCAAGAGCATTCCGGTGGCGGAGAGAGATCTGGTCCTCGTGGAATCGCAGGCTCTGACCGTACCTGGTGGTAATGAGCACTTCCTGGGTTCCGTCGGTCACAATCACATGTACGAGGTGATCGCCCTCACGAAGAGTTATTGCATTCACCCCGGTTGAACGTGGGCGTGAGAACTCATCCTGTGGGATCTTGATCGTCATTCCATGCTCGGTCAGGAAGAGGAAGAACCGGTCTGAACAGAACTCTTTGACTGGGATAACTGCTGTCACACGTTCTTCGGCATTGAGATCGAGCAGGTTTACGATTGCCTTGCCTCTGCTCTGGCGGGACCCTTCAGGAATATCAAAGACCCTGAGCCAGTATGCTCTTCCTTCTGATGTGAAACAGAGGAGGTGATCGTGGGTATATGCGACAAAGACCTGTTCAACAAAGTCCTCATCCTTGGTTGAGATACCCATGACACCACGTCCGCCACGTCCCTGGGTCCGGTATGCATCAATGTCGATATACTTGATGTAGTTATGATGGGTAAGGCAGACCAGAACCTGTTTGTTCGGGATAAGATCTTCTTTATCGATGGTGGTCGAGTCGATAGTGATCTGGGTTCTGCGGCTGTCACCGAACTTTGCTCCAGCCTCGTTCAGTTCTCTGGCGATTTCAGACCTGATGTTTGCTTCTGATGAGAGGAGTTCGACCAGCCGGCGGATCTCAGCCTCAAGCAGTTCACGCTCGTCCACGAGTTTCTGTTTCTCAAGTGCAGCGAGACGGCGAAGCTGCATCTGCAGAATGGCCGTTGCCTGTGCTTCGTCGAGGTCAAACTTTGAAACGAGTGCCTGTTTCGCATCGTCCGCAGTCTTTGATCCCCTGATGGTTGCGATGACCGCGTCGATGTTGTCGATAGCATGGAGCAGGCCACGGAGAATGTGGACACGCTCTTCTGCCTTCCGCTTGTCAAACTCACTTCTACGGGTGATGACAGTGATCCGGTGTTTTACAAACTGCTCGATGAGACCGATCAGGCCGAATACCTTCGGCTGAAGATCCATGATCGCCAGGTTGATGATACCGAACGTGGTCTCAAGAGCGGTGTGCTTATACAGGTGGTTCAGGATCATCTGGGGATGCGTTCCCTTCTTTAGATCGATGACGATCCGCATCCCTTCCTTGTCTGACTCATCCCTGATGTCAGAGATGCCTTCTATCTTCTTCTCTCTGACAAGTTCGGCGATATATTCGATGAGTCGGGCCTTGTTGACCTGGTACGGCAGCTCGGTAATGATGATCTGTTCACGTTTGCCGCTCTCATCTATGTCAGCAACGCCCCTGACTGTGAGCTTTCCATATCCGGTATGGTAGGCAGACTTGATTCCGTCTGTCCCCATGATCACTCCACCGGTTGGGAAGTCAGGACCCGGCATGATCTTCATCAGATCATCAACCGTGGCTTCAGGATTTTCCAGATAATAAATGATGGACTTACAGACTTCACCCACATTATGTGGTGGCATCTTGGTAGCCATACCGACTGCAATACCATCTGACCCGTTGATTAACAGGTTCGGCAGTTTGGCTGGAAGAACATCAGGCTCTTCGAGAGATTCATCGAAGTTCGGAGAGAATGAGACCGTCTCCTTCTCGATATCTGCGAGTAACTCCTCTGCCTCCGGTTTCAGACGGATCTCGGTATATCGCATTGCTGCAGGGGCATCACCATCTATTGATCCGAAGTTACCCTGACCATCGGCAAGCATCATCCGGTATGTCCAGGGCTGGGCC
>CAZVAS010000126.1:0-6562 GCA_964625165.1 uncultured Methanospirillum sp.
GGTCAGTTCTTCTCGTGACATGAACAGGTGCATGATCCTGCTGAGTCGTCGTCGGGATCAGCGCATCCCGAGTGAGTACAGAGAGGTGCGTTATCTACGATCTTGCCTGAGAAGAAGTCTCGGGCTGCCTGATCAAGTGAACCCTGTACTCCAAGGATCGATGCAATCCCCTGCTCCTCAAGCATATCGCGGGCTCGCTGCCCCATTCCTCCGGACAGGATATGGGTGACACCCTGCGCAACAAGAATGGAGACAGCAGCACCATGCCCCTGACCATTTATCAGATCACCTTCATGCCGGACAGCCCCATTATCGCCAGAGTACAGGGCAAAACCCTCACAGTGGCCAAAATGGCCTGATACGGATGAACCATCTTTTGCAATTGCTATCTTCATACTGTTCTTACCTGGTACCGCTTGAGTACCATTATTACACATATGCGTACATTGGTATTAAACTATTCAAACCCTTCATCACCAGCACCGGAAAACCCCCTGGGACAGATGCCACCATCATGCTTTGGACAGACGTTTACATCACGCCTGGGACATTCCCCTTCACTGCGGCGTGAACAGCCTGAGATCTCTATTGTTTTCCCGTTCACCAGCGCATCAGTAACCTTTTTTCTGGCCTCATGCAGATCTTTCCAGAGCGTCTTTCTGGAGATACCCAGCTTCTCTGCTGCTTCTTGCTGCTCCAGCCCCTCGAGATCGACCAGTCGCAATATCTCGATCTCATCAGGACGAAGCATTACCCGCTTGGTTTCGTCCCAGATATCACACTGAGGGCCGTAACACTTGAGCGGACCACATCCAATAGGCCCTCGTCTTCCCCGTGGTCTCCCCCGCCGTGGTGCATTCAGCTCGTCATCAGCTGGATCAACCGTCATGATCAGATATGGTCACTCCTTATTTTTTTAGTTCATCCCCAAGTTCAACAAAAGGAGTGGCAGCGAAGATATCAGGGCGATGAACTATACAGCACATATGTACGAGCAATTCAGTGATTTCAGAAGGCATCTTTTCATCTCTTCAGATTGTTTGGAGACGCAATGAACCGGACCGTTGGTATGCCTATGTCTGATTCCGATGAGAGCGGCTCATCCTGAATAAAATAGGTATAATCTGATATCAGTACAAGCCCTCCAGCATCGGGACTTCCGATAATAAATGAAAAGACACGGGCGTCCTGTTCTTTCTTGGTCCTTCTCCATTCATTCAGAAATGCTCTGTTTGAGATCTCTGATACACCGTCGGTGATGAAGAGTAAGTCTGCCCCTTTGTACGCCGGCTGTTTGAGTGAGACCAGCCCGGTGTTTAATGCCGTGTTATAATCCGTTCCTCCAACGAACGACGAGGTTAAAAACTTCAGAAACTCCCGTGCCATCTTCTTGCTAGACAGAAGTTCTATCTCATGAGTATTACCAGGCCCCGAGAACAGGATCACCTTCACATCCCGCTCCTGCTTGTGCATTTTTCTGGCAAGTGCAAGAACGATTGCTTTTGCCATGGTTGCAGGGAAGCCGTTCATCGAACCCGAAGTATCGATGAGGGCAACAACAGGCCCGCGTTTCTTCTTCGGTTTCCCCCCGGCCCAGTTACGTCCTCGTAAATTATAGGTGAGCAGTTTTCCTTCAGTAAAATCTGCATATATCTTTCGTTTCAGGATCGGATGGTTAAATTTCACGCTCTCGGTAGGGAGTAACCGGGAGATATCACCAGACCTGGTGATTGAATACATTTCAGAACGCCCCATCGGTGAGAGTGAATACGACTTCACCCCGTAGCTCACTCTGGCACGTCCGATATGTTTCAGAATCTCCTTCAGTTCAGTACTCGTCTCGATCACATGTGCGATCTTTTCCAGGTTGCCGATATCTTCGTGCTTCAGTGATGTGACATCAAGTCCCCAGGAATCACCAGGAAAGATCTGGGACAGGTACCTGATACTCTTCTGTTCAGGTACGCATGACTGGATCATCGAATGAACCGGGGCGTAGACAGCCTTCTGAAGAACTGCCTGCCACAGGTTCTCTTCGTTCTCTGAAGGGACAGCCTGCTGCCACGAGTTCAGGTCTCTCAGGTCCTGGAGCCGGTGTATCGCCTCCCTGATCGGTGAAGAGAAGGAGTCTGAATTGTCTCCGGTGCCGGTTCCTTCTCCCTGTCCTGCTCCTCCGGGTTTTGAAGGCCCGCCCGCCTGACCGGAACCTCCTTCCTGCTCACCCCCTTTCCCATCTGCTGATCCGCCGGGCTCCGATCCTATATCCAGGGGAGGGGTTTTTGAGCCCTCCGGGATCGCTTTTGGAGTTTCATTGGTGAGATCATCTACCGCAGCCTGCAAATCTTCAAGTACTTTGTGGATCTCTTCAGAATTCACCGGTTTATCGGATTCCATGTGATCAGAAAGGATCGTATCCATATGCTGTATCGCATTCTGGCAGGCTTTCTTAAACATTTTTATAGCCTCTGAATGCTCTGCCTGCCCGGATGTGAGCAGGGCTGCAAGCCTTGTGAGCTCAGCGATAAGATGTGAGATCTCCTCATAGTGAGGCAGAGGGGAAGGGTGTATCTGAAGTTGAGACCCGGACGAATCAAATTCAGCGAGGAGTGCTTTCAGTTTCTCATCAAGATCAGCATACATCACGTCACTAATGCCGGCGAACTGATCGATGAGGTCAAAGATCTTTGAGACCAGGAGTTGGGTGATGGGGATAGCGGTTTGTAAAGACTCAACTGCCAACCCCTTAACAAGATACCATAACTCAGAATGTCGAAGATGGAGAAAGAGCTGGTAAAAGATCCCGTACCTTCTGGTAAATTTCCCAGAATCCTTGATCTGGTACGATACTCCGTCGATGATCTCTGAAACCAGGATAAATGCCATCTCTTCACGGATGTCCCGGGGTATCTTCCTGGGGACTGATGCAAGAGTCTCAACGAGGTCTCTGCACCTGACAGGGCCGGACAGTTCATCAGAGGGGATCATAGAGATCACTGGGTTTACCTTCATCTGCCAGATTGGTTATGGCCTGATGGCCCGGGTAAGTTCAGCCATCTTCTCTTCCAGCCCGACAAGCCGGCTCAGTTTTTTCTCCTGTATGTAGAGTATCTCATCCTTGTCGGTTGATGCAAGCCAGATGTTTAAATCAAGATTCTGTCTCTTAAGATCGATGGCAGCCCTGATGTTCTTCTCATAGACCCGGTACTGCTTCTCAAGATAGGCAAACTCGGCGTCACAGATCTTTTTCTTGTCAGAATCCAGGCATTTGTTTATAGAAAACCCGTATTTACTCTCCAATATACCTAAAACCTGAGCATACTGATAGCATGTCGAGAGGGAACTGTCTATTGTAAAGTAGTAACAACTGGTACTCCTGGATGCCTCCACAAGACCCAGATACGTCAATACCTTCGTATTGTTCCCATCACTGTCATGAGCATACACAGGGACCGGGAGACCCACATCCTCGAGGACATCATGTGAATTGCTTAATAACGCCTGCACATTCCGAATCCCGCTCTCAAGTTTTGCGGAATCTATTCCACCTGTTACCACATGGTCGACGATCAACGCCCTGATCTGCTCCTTCTGATCTGGTAGATCCCAGAGCATGTGCTGCAGAAGCAGGAGCATGGTCCTGTCAACAGATCCGTCCCCATTTGCAGCTGCAGCGACCTTCAGTACACCAATTATCTTCTTCCAACGCCGGTCAGATATCCGGGGAATATCGGCATCATCAGAGTTCCTCAGCTCCAGATGCTTCTTGATGGAGATGATGATCTCCTGGACCTCTGCAGGCACGGCAACCGTCTGAGCAAGATCCCTGATCTGTTTGATCTGATCGATGGTGAGTCTCGTTGACGGGGTAAACCCGGTATAATCACCAAACAAAAGGGCCTTGACATTCTCCTCGTTCTGGATATACCCCACATCATACCTGAAGAGAAACCGGTCATACAGGGCTTCCAGGTTTTCATCCTCCTCAGGGAGTTCATTTGATGCCCCGAATACCGTCAGAAGTGGTGTGTTTATCACTGTTTTTCCGTTGTGATATCGCCGCTCGTTCAATACGGTAAGCAGGCTGTTGAGGATCGAACTGTTTGCCTTAAATATCTCATCGAGGAATGCGATGTGCGAAGCAGGAAGACACCCGTCTATCTTTCGTTTAAATTCATCATTTTCAAGCGACTTGATGGATAACGGGCCGAAGACCTCTTCCGGTGTTGTGAACCGGGTCAGAAGGTAGTAAAAAAAGTCGGCTGCTTCAATGCATTTGCAGACACTCTGGGCCAGGTATGTTTTTGCAGTCCCTGGCGGGCCGAGATAGAGAATATTTTCATTAGCCAAAATTGCGAGAATGGCACCGAGAATCTCCTCATCCCGCTCGATAAAATCCGCTTTGAGCTCGGTATAAAGTGCCTTGATATCATCTTGTAATTCAAAGACAGGTGTCATTTGTTACAACCCTCAAACTGACAGAGATATGGGACCAGTACACGTAGTAGATAGTACTTCTGATACGTCATTCTAACCGGTTTTTGTTTCATCCTGAAGACCATGCTTCATGATAAATGAGGGAATCTCATCTATTCTGAGGACTGACACGGCTCCCGGACAGGTTCTGGTTCAGGACCGGTGTAGCTATCTGCCAGCGGGCCCACCTGCGGAGCAAGATACTCAGGAACCAGATGCAGACAGTCTTTCGGGCAGTACTCAATACACCCTCCGCAGACGATACATCTCATCCGGTCGATCTGCCACATCCGTTCAGCCTTGCTAACCGTGATCGCATCAGCAGGACAGTGCATACTACACAGACCACAGAAGATACATGTCCCGATCTCAATTGTCAGATGACCCCGGGTCTGGGGAGTCTTCTTTGCAGGAACTGACGGATACCGTCTGGTGTCAGGTCCCCTCAACAGCGATCTTATGATCATCCTGGTGATGGTAAAGACACCCATCTTACCGCTCCATACAACCGATACAGGGATCGATAGAGAGGACGATCACAGGAACATCTGCCATCTGGCACCCGGCAAGGGTCTTCACGAGAGCAGGAATATTTGCCATTGTGGGGGTCCTGACCCGGTGCCTGAGCAGGTTCTTCTTGCCGCCGGCTTTAATAAAGTGAATCACCTCTCCACGGGGCTGTTCTACCCTGGAGAAGTACTCACCATCAGGATTGCCTTTCACCTTCACCTCGATCTCACCCTCCGGAATCGCATCGATCGCCTGCCTGATGAGATCGATAGAGGTTGACATCTCTTCAGCCCTGACAAGGCACCGGGCATAACAGTCTCCTGCATCCCGGGTCACCGGCCTGAAGTCAAGATGTTCGTATGCCCCGTATCCAAGCATCCTCATATCTTTCCTGACTCCTGAACCCCTGACCATCGGGCCTGCTGCCCCGAGTTCCCAAGCCTCCTCTTTGGAGAGAATACCTACTCCCACCGTTCTGCTTTTTACCGTCGGCTCATCAGCAAAGACCGCAACCAGATCATCGATCTCGGTCTGCAGCACATCAAGCCCCTGCTTCATCTTCCCGAGCTGGGGTGCAGCGATATCTTTCCTGACTCCTCCGATCTTGCAGCTGCCCTGGATAACCCTGCCACCGGTGGTCTCTTCCAGCACGTCAAGCACACTTTCACGGATTCTCCATGACTGCATGAATAGGTTCTCAAAACCCAAACTGTCTGCAAAACAGCCGAGCCAGAGAAGATGGCTGTGTAGACGGGAATATTCAGACCATATCACCCGCAGGTACTGGGCACGGTCCGGCACATCAACCTCCATCAGTGCCTCTATACCCTGGCTGTATCCGACACTATGGATGAAACTGCAGATACCACAGATCCGCTCTGCGATGAATATATAATCCTTGTAATCGCGTTTTTCAACAAGCTTTTCAAGGCCCCGGTGTACGTATCCAATCCTGGGAATCGCTTCTATTACACGTTCATCCTCAAGCACCAGATCGAGATGAATCGGCTCTGGCAGCACTGGATGCTGCGGCCCAAAGGGTACTACGATTTGCCTGCTCATCAGGCATCCTCCTTCCTTGTCACTGCCGGTTTCCCGAACGGATGGGATACCGATGTCGTGATGAACGTCCCCTTAAAGTCGAGGACATTCCCGGTGATCGTCAGCCCGTAGAGATCGGCGATCTCGTTCTCATATGTAAATGCTGCAAAGTAAATCCCGGTGATACTGCCGATCGGCGTTGCTCCGTCTGTCACCAGTTTGAGATCAACAAAATGGAACGGGCGGCCTGTATCAGACTCAAACGAGTAGTACAGACTGAACTCGTCTCCTACCCGTGCACATCCGATCTGCACCAGCCTTGCCCCGTTATCCTTCTGTTTCTGGACCTCTGATGCGAGGCTTTCAATGGTTACCGGGATCGAATCCTGCTCTTCCTTCCTCATACTGCTGCCTCCGCCTGCTTCATCCCGGTCCGTTTCTGTTCAAGAATTCCAATAGCCTTCACAATACCGTCGATGATCTGTTCAGGCCTAGCTGAACAGCCCGGTACCCAGACATCAACCGGAATCACCTCGCC
>CAZVAS010000127.1:0-6562 GCA_964625165.1 uncultured Methanospirillum sp.
CCGGTCGGTATAACAGGTTCTGGTTGGGGTTTTATTTTGATGACAACTGATAAGGATACTCTTCACCGGTTATTGCTTTTCGCCCTTGGGGATGGTTTGTACGGGGCACAGGTCTCATATATCCGTGAGATAGTACCGGACCAGGTGAAAAATCCCCTTCCTGGCGCACCGGATTTTATCCCCGGCATCATCAACATCAGATCTGACGTCATCAAGGTCATTGATATCAGAAGAATCATCCCGCTCGGGAAGGAACGGGCGAAAAAGAAGATTATCGTCTTTATCCCTGAAGATGCCCACAGTACACGGTTCGGCATCCTGGTTGATGATGTGTACGGGATTATGGAGGTCCCTGATGATGTCGTCTCTCATCTTGACCGTTCAGATGCAAAAATTCAGAATAATTTCATGCTCGGTTTCATGAAAATTTCACTTGATACATTTCTGCACCAGAACGGACGGCAGTTCACAGCAGGTGATGATGACCTTGTCTGGATAGATTTTGAGGATCTCATCCGGACGATTATCGATGGGGGTCAGGCAGATTCAATCGTCTTCCGTCTGACTGCCCTCTTCAATCCACAATACCTGCTTTCCGGTGAATGGAAAAAGAATGCTGGAAAAATAAAAGTCTGATGAGATCAGATCACAAGTTTCAGTTTTGAATCTTTCCCTTTTAAAATACCCAGTTTTTTCATGTCATTCAGGATAGATTCAACATACGCCGGTGAAAGGTGAAAGCCGATACCGAGTTTATCATCCTCAATCGGCAGGGTCTTATGAATAAATTCTGACATGATCTGCTCTTTTGATGCCCGGCCGTCTTTCTGGATGATCCCAAGGATCTCGGCGACTAATACCTGTTTCACCTGGAGGTTGGCGAAGAAGTGATCTGTTTCTTCCTCACTACCTGACTCTGTGAAATATTCTTCAAGCTCGGTCAGATCTTCAAGGTATATGACATCAAGTCCGGTGGTGACGACATAGGTATAGGTTTCGCGTGCCTCAAGACTCCGGATGATCTCCCACTTTTGTAGGTCCTCCTCTCTGAACGGGGGGAGTTCATCACCAAACAGGGACATGACTGCATCATCAGGTGCAATGGTTCGGGCGAGTATCATGCCCTCCTCATCGATGTCAAGAAGGTCATTGAGTTCCAGAATTCGTGTGACGGTGGCTTCTCTTAAAAATGTTTCCATATCCTCTTCGCTTTCCGGCATTCCGCCATCCTGGATGAGAACACTAAATAGCTTCGTGCTGATGTGGTCTCCTGGCTTATGGCTGGCAAAGGTCTGAGCCAGATTATCCCGTTCCTGGATGAGAACCTGCAGGGTATCTTCAAAAATCTGTATATTGTCTGCAACTTCCCCATCACCGGAATCACGAATGCGGGATATCTCCTCTTCGATGAGCCCTTTAAATGCAGAGAAGGGTGCCTTGTACATAACCCTGGTTTCGAGTTCCACTCGTGGCTTCATATTCGCGGAGATGTTCAGTTTTTTAAATAACTTTACACAATTCTGTGCTTCTTCTTCGGAAGAAAACCATATCTCTTCTTCAAGTGCCATGACTAGCACATACCTCAGCCTGGTACCTGATATGCTAGCTGGTTGGCAGGGAAAAAAAGGTTTTATTCAGCGATCCGGCTGAGTAGCCAGGTCATATTGATTCCAAGGGTTTCCATGCATTCCATACCTTCGTCGTCAGAGTCGACCTCTCCCGGAAGTCTTCCTAGGCCCACGTTCCAGTATGATGATCCGGGAACTATCATCTGGCACATCAGGAACAGATGGTTAATCGTGTCAAACGCATGAATGGCTCCCCCTCTTCTGACCGATATGACTGCAGCACCGACCTTGAACCTGAGGAAGTCACCACCTGACCTGCTCAGCATACCGGTTCTATCGATAAGTGCCTTCATCTCGGCGGTAACGTCTGCGAAGTAGGTCGGCGACGCGAAGATTATCCCATCGGCCTCCCGCATCTTTTCAACATAATCGTTCAGATCATCGGTCTGGTTCGCACATTGCCCGTTCCTGGTTTCATAACATTTCATACAGGCAAGACACCCGTGCAATGGCTTTCCTCCGATGCGGACCATCTCTGTCTCTATGCCGTTGGACTCCAGAATGTCAAAAACACGGCGAACCAGATGCTCCGAATTACCATCCGGACGGGGGCTCCCAAGAAATGCAACAACTTTCATAAATCATACATGAGTGAGGGAGATTGATAAAATCCACGCTGGGATTTTACTGTGCTCCGTTTTAGAAAAACCCGCTCAGTGATCCAAAGAGGATACCAAATGCAATGAGCGCCACACCGGCGAAGATGACCGGGTTCCAGCTGAGTATCTTTGCCCCGTCCAGAGGTCCGACGGGGAGAAGGTTAAATGCAGCAATCATCGCATTGACTTTGACACCCACCAGACCGATGATCGCAAGGATACCAGACCCTGCTGATTGTCCGACAAATATCAGAGCGGCGAAGGGTATCAGAAGGATGAGATTACTTACCGGACCAGCAAGGGATATTTTTCCGTTCTCTTCCCGGGAGATAGAGTTCCCGTAGATCATGGTTGCTCCCGGAGCGGCGAAGACGATCCCTGCAAGTGCAGCCATGGCGACGGCAACGACCAGCATCATACTGTTCATCTGAAATTCTGCCCAGTATCCGTACTTCATAGCGGTAAATTTGTGAGCCATTTCATGTACGATGAAGGCGATTCCTGCGGTAACAAGGGAGATAATAAAGAACTGTCCGATGATGAACGGATCAAGCCGCTGCCCCCATACCATCGCAAGGGTAAATGCTGCGGAAAGTGCAAGCCAGGCAACCAGAAGGTCACGCCTCTCATGAAGGGGTATTTTGTCCCATATATGCATGGCTTACATGTATGTTTCAATTATACAATGGCTTGACGGATATCACCGTTGAAGTCCACCAGGAAAACACCCTTATCGAATTGAGATCTGGTTGATTTCATACGGCCAGGTACATCATGCATCATCTGGCATTGGTATTTATACATCATCATGAAAATATTCCTTATCGCATGTGGTTACCCATGAGCCACATTGTAGTTCCGGGTTGAAATTGCATCAAATTGAGATTTTTGGCGTTGGAAGGGGATAGATATGAGGTTTACTGGTCTTGAAGAATTACTCAAAGCAGAAATTGGCTTAGATGAAAAACTGAAAATACTTGCATCACAGTATACAGAACGTCTGAAAGAACAGAAATTACTCCTTGATTCTACACGCATACTTGGGGATACCTCACTGAGTCTTGAGGATGCAATTCGCAGGGTCTTACGGGATATTCCGGACGCATTCCAGCATCCGGAGGTCTGTGAAGCCTCGTTTGAGTACACAAATGTAAGGGAACAGACCGGAAAATTCAAAAAAACACCCTGGTCTCTTTCTGTGGAGATGACCGCATCAGACGGACATCCCTGTGTCCTTGAGGTTGTATACCTGGAAGAGAAGCCGCCAATGGATGAGGGGCCGTTTTTAAAAGAAGAGCGTGCCCTTATTGATGCCCTTGGAGAGATTATTCTGGTTGCCGTCAACCGTGCCATCCTCATGTTTGATGTGAACCGTCAGGCTCATGAAAGCAAACTCATGCAGAGGAAGGCTGAGTTTATCATTCAGAATGCCCCTGTCCCGATATTTGAAATTCATCCAGATCTCTCAATCGTGAAAACCAACTCTGCATATGCACAAGTCACCGGAATTTCAACAGAAAAGCTTCTGAAGATGAATCTCTCTGAAATTACGGTTACCAAACGAACCGGAAGAACAGCACGGGAAGCCATTGATATGAAGACGGTCCTATCCGGGGAACTTGAGCTTGATGTCCCCGCAGGGCAGAAAGTCCTTGAATATCTTTATCTCCCGATTCTTGACGACAATGGGGATGTGTTGTCAGTTATCAATTTTTACGTGGATAAAACGGCAGAGAAGACTGCAGTCAGGGATATTATCAGTCTGACTCATGCTGCAAAAGCAGGCCAGCTTGATACGCGGGTTGACCCGGATAAATATGAGGGAGACCTTCTCCTGCTTGCCAAAGGGATTAATGACACGCTTGATGCGGTTATCGGCCCACTCAATGTTGCTGCTGAGTATGTTGACCGGATCTCAAAGGGTGATATTCCCCCGAAGATCACCGATTCATATAGCGGTGACTTTAACGAGATCAAGAATAACCTGAACCAGTGTATTGATGCAGTCTCCCTTCTGGTTGATGATGCAGGTCTCTTATCAGTTGCTGCGGTTGAAGGGAAACTGGATACCCGTGCCGATGCAACAAAGCACCTGGGTGCCTTCCGAAAGATCGTCGAAGGTGTGAATGCCACGCTTGATGCGGTTATCGGCCCGCTCAATGTAGCTGCTGAGTATGTTGATCGTATCTCGAAAGGTGACATCCCTCCGAAGATCACTGATACATATAGTGGTGACTTTAACGAGATCAAGAATAATATTAATTCATTAATTCAATCCCTGAATAGTATTTCAGAGGTTGCTCAAGCACTTGCAGTAGGGAATACTGAGGTGTCAATTGAAGAGAGATCTGAAAAGGACCTTTTGCTTATCAGCCTCAACAAAATGATTGGGAATATCCGGCATGATGCTGCAGTTGCTCTGGCTCTATCTGAAGGAAATCTTTCAGTTGAGAACAATATTATGTCTGAAAAAGACATACTGGCAAAAAGTCATGAAGCAATCCGTGTATCATTATTGACACTGATTGATGAAGCAGAAAAGCTTACTAATGCAGCAACAAATGGAGAACTTGGAACTCGAGCTGATACTTCTAAAGTCCAGGGGGACTTCCAAAAGATCATACGTGGAGTAAATGCCACCCTTGATTCTGTCATCGGCCCGCTGAATGTTGCCGCTGAGTATGTTGACCGTATCTCGAAAGGAGACATACCTCCGAAAATCACCGACTCGTATAATGGTGACTTTAACGAGATCAAGAATAACCTGAACCAGTGCATTGATGCTGTTAACTCCCTGATTGGCGATGCCGGTATGCTCTCCCGAGCTGCTGTTGAAGGGAAACTGGACACCCGAGCCGATGCAACCAAACACCAGGGCGATTTCCGGGAGATTGTTGAGGGTGTGAATGCCACCCTTGATGCGGTTATTGGTCCCCTGAATGTTGCCGCTGAGTATGTTGATCGTATCTCGAAGGGTGACATCCCCCCGAAGATCACTGATTCATATAACGGTGACTTCAACGAGATCAAGAATAACCTGAATCAGTGTATCGAAGCGGTGAATCTTCTGGTTTCGGATGCACGTTTCCTGGCACAGGCAGCAATTGACGGGAAACTGGATTCCCGTGCCGATGCAACCAAACACCAGGGCGATTTCTGCAAAATCGTTGAAGGTGTGAATGGTACCCTTGATGCAGTTATCGGTCCGGTGAAAGAGGCGATGCGTGTTGCAGACCGGTATGCAAAGGCGGACTTTTCCACCCGGGTGGATGAACAACTCCGGGTTGCAGGAGATTTTGTCCTCTTTAAAAATTCATTAAATAATATCGGCATTTTTGTTCAGAGTGCTATTCAGGAGATTCAGAGAATCTCGAATTTATACGCGGCAGGAAATTTTGCAGCTGAATTTGATCGGAACCTGAAGATTGAAGGAGACCTTGCCCTCCTGAGAGATGCCCTGGATAAGATAGGGATGAATGTCTCTGATGTCCTCAGGGTGATTGCCCGTGAGATGAACCAACTGTCCCATCAGTCAGAGGCTGCAGGAACCGGGATAGAGGACGTCAGTCGGGGAGCGGAACTCATTGCAAAGAATGCAGAACAGACGAAGCAGAATGCCGAGCGGAGTGAGGATGGGATTAACCAGGTTCTGCAGACCATGGAAGATCTCACCAGAACCATCTCCGAGGTATCGTCAAATGCAGAACGGGTTGCCGGCCTGAGTGTCCAGGCGAATGGTCTTGCAAAGCAGGGAATTGGTGCTGCCGGAAAGGCAGATAAGGGGATGATGAGTATCACCAAGACCAGTGAAGAGGTAGAGACCATCTTCGCAGAAATCAGGTCGCAGATGCACGAGATCGTCAAGATTGTGGATCTTATTACGGATATTGCGAACCAGACCAATCTTCTCTCATTAAATGCAGCCATCGAAGCAGCCAGAGCCGGTGAAGCTGGAAAAGGATTTGCCGTGGTTGCAGCGGAGGTTAAGTCTCTTGCCCAGCGGTCCAGGCAGTCTGCTGAGCATATAGCGGATATGATCAGCGACCTTCAGAAGAAGAGTGATGCAGCTTCCGGAGCGATGGCTGAAGCAGGTACAGCGGTTGCAGAAGGGGGTGCAGCTCTGTCAGAGACTCTGGGCATATTCAATACCCTGACGACGTCGGTTGAGGATATTACCAGGAACATGGAGATGGTAGCCAGTGCGACAGAAGAACAGGCAGCATCATTTGAGGAGATCACGGCAAGTGTGAACGAGATGAGTCTGCTTGTTAAAGATACGGCAAAGGATGCCCTGAACTCATCTGAGATCGGATAGCACACGTCTGAACTCATCTG
>CAZVAS010000128.1:0-6520 GCA_964625165.1 uncultured Methanospirillum sp.
TCAGGTCTGATATTCCCTGATATAGGGTATCGGATCCCCGGTGATATTTGCTACCTGACCCACATACCGAACCCCGGGAGTCTCGTTCAAACCTTCCATATCATACACCCGTGGTCCGTACTGATACCTGGCGTACTCATACCACCAGTCCGGGTATCCGATGTTTGAGATCGTCCGGTTCTGGACATCATTGTAATTCCCGTTCCTGTATGTTACGATCATCCTTCCCATGAGTGCTTTCCAGTCATTCAACGCGTTCAGAGCGGTTTCATTGGAATAGGAAGTGAGGTACTCACGGCATGAGCGTTCATTCACCTTGTACCGTGCAAGTGCTTCTGCCTCAATAGCGGACTGGTTTGCAATCGCTGCACCCTCAATGCGTTCCTGTTCTGCCTTGATCTCAGGACTCATGTAACTGTACATGAGCCGTGCATAATTCTGCAGCAGTTCATACGGCCAGAATGCAGTGTTCAGATCAAATTCCCAGTGAGAACCATGGACGTACGGCAGCGGAAGATGGGTGATACCTGCATAGAACGGAACATAACAGGTCTCAGAAGGAGACGAGAGACCAAGCCAACAGACTCCGCCGATCGGATCAGGAAGGGTGGATCTGCCCTGGCAGATGTATGAGTATCCACATGGATCAGTTGAGATCGGACGGGACCAGGAGCCCGGCTTTAATTCGCCTTCATAGGGAGCATCGTGGAGATCGAACTGGCCCCACACCCGGTATGGATCTCCAAACGGACCGCCTGCCGGAGGTGCAGTCAGGTCAAATACCGTTCCTTCATAATGATCCCGGTATATGGAGAGAGCGGTGGTGATGTTTACCGGTTTGTCAGGTTTGATGGAGAAGGGGTACGCCTTTGAAAATGGTCCCTCAACATACGGGGAGAGTTTGAGAGAGGGGGCAAGTCGGTCAAAAATCCGCCATACCCTAGCCTGTGAGTAGTACGGGTGAGAGTATTCACCAATACCAAAGGTTTTAGTCCAGTCAAGTGATCCGTCAGTGCGGTTCCACCATCCCATCTTTTCTGCATCTGTTTCAAGGTTCTTTGAGTAGATCTGGCTCGGATTATCTGCGGAAAGATCCCGGATCCTGAACTCATTGGCTGCAACAAATATCTCTCCGGGTTGGATCTGTTCTGCAGCCCAGTATCCTCCGGTCCCATCAGGAGTTCCGCCACACATCTCGATAACCCAGGCATCTGATGGATCTGCAAAGATGAGGGTCTCACCGGTTCCATAATACCCGTATGTTTCGATGAGATTGCCGATGAGAAGCACTGCATCCTTTGCTTTTGTACACCGTTCAAGTGCAATGTTGGAAAGTTCTGAGCTGTAGAAGATACGCTTTCCTTTCTCTGCTCCCGGGTGGATCTTTGCGTAATCCGTACATTCCCCGGTCATCAGCTGATGCTCGTTAATCATCCCGTAACTTCCGGTGATATAGGCATAGGTATGGTTCACTTCAGGGATCTCTCCGAGAACAATGGTCTGTGTGTCAGATGACGGAGCCTCACCGAGGAACTCTCCCCCACTGTTTGGATCATAGACAACCTGCCGTGTCGCCTTTTCAGGGTGATCCTTTGCAAGCACATGCCTGAACGATACCATGTCCTCTCGAATCCGGTTGTATATCAGGCCAGAACCAAATCCATCATTCGAATGCCCGACAAAGACGGATCCATCTTCAGAGGCATTTCCAGTTACGACAAACGTTGTACACCCGTATGCTGACGGGACGCTTATCAGCAGGATAAACACAAACAAGATACAGTTCTTCCACCCGGTCATACTCCTGAATTATATTTCACGCATATATATTCGATGAAGGCAGAATCCGGGATGGGTAGAAAAATCGCCAGATATGCTCATTACCGGAAATATTGAGAGAATTTTATACTCCTGATATCATTCTATTTCGTAATGGTGAAAGAGTGATGCGTTTTACCACATCAGGCCTGTATGAGGTATAGAGAAGAATTTGCTGAACTGTTCCCTCAATAACAGGCCGGTCGTTGTGTTGATATGATGGGGCTCAGTCTTCTTTGATTTCAGGTTGCATCCTGTCATCCATGCTCTTCAACGCTCCGGACAGCATCATCTCAAAGGTCATATTCTGAAGATAGAGACTGATTGGCAGCGTATTTATGATGGCCATCCTCTCATCATTAACGGTATAGATACTCATGACCTCCGTATCAGTTGAGATGATAAGACATTCCAGGAAAAATACCTGATTCTTCCGGACCAGGGGATTTGCAAAAGCCTTTTCGAAGATATTCTCACGAAAAAATTCGTTCATTTGATCTATCTGATAATATGAAACTCCCGGGATCCGAATACCGGAAAACACGATATCAGGTTTAAAGAGAAGGCTTACTTCACCTTTCTTTGCAGCCTCGCGAATCTGAACATCATACCGTTCGGGTACCTGTTTTTCAAGCACCAGAATGGAGAGAGGTCCGGTCATTCGTTCAATGAGGAGATTGAGGTGACGTGCGATGCTCCAATCGCCTTTCACATGCCAGAGAGGGACAAATTCCTCATCTTTTTTAGTCGAAAGGGTCTCAAGAACTGCAATGCTCTCCTCTGCAGCATGGTTGAGATCTTTCTGAAGTTTTGCGATCACCACATCTGGTGGAACAAACCGGTAGAACAGGGGGCTGCCTTCACGGACTTCCACAAATCCTTTCGCTGTCAGTTCACTCAGGATGTCATACACCCGGGGACGTGGCACCCCGCTGATCTCATGGATTGTCCTGGCATTTGCTTCCCTGATTCCCACGAGAGCAACATAAATTTTTGCTTCATACTCCTTGAGACCAAGTTTTACCAGGTTTTCTATGAGATCTGACATATGTTACTATAATAGTTACAACATTATTTTATAACTTGCTTCCGACACTATGCACTGCATCTGATATCAATTCAAAGGTGAACAATGAACCAGTCATACCTTATTATCATCCTCCTGATCTGCATCGGGATGATCGGAGTTGTTCAGGCATCAGCACTTGAAACACCGGTCGATCACGAGGCAGCACAGATCTCTGTGCAGAATACAACATTGGATCCTGAAGTTCTCATGCAGGGTGATACCGGCAATATTGTCATTCAGATCAGAAATACCGGGAACCAGAGCGTTGCAATCCGAAGGGCTGAACTTTCCTGTGATGCTCTGACCGTTCTGAACGATAAGACCTATGATTCTGTGGGAACTATCGGTCCAGGGAACAGTATGAAATTTGCCTTTACTATCAAGGCTGATCATGAAGACGGGACGTATTATCTGAAATTTTATCTGGATTTCATGGGATCGGGATCAGTCCGGTATTATATTCCGGTCACCGTTGAGAGTTCTGAACTTCAGGTTTCAGTTATTGACTCTCCGGATACGTACACAAAGGATCGAAAAGATCAGATTCATCTCACTGTCGGAAATCCTCGTAAAAATTCAGTTGACGGCGTGATAGTAACACCGAATGGTGATGAGATCAGATCCACGCAATCATCAGTTTTTATCGGAAAACTCGAGCCCAATGCACAGAAAAACGTTACCCTTGAGGTAACTCCGGAGGCAGAGACCAACCTCACTGTTGAGACATCGTACAAGAATGGAGATAACAAACACACCGTTCGTCTTCAGATCCCGGTTCAAACAGGAGTCAGAAATGTCAGGGCAGAACCGATTGTGAGTGATCTTGAGGTGATCAGGTCAGGAGAATCCTACACTCTCAAAGGCGATATTACCAACAACGGTCTTGAATTTGCACATGGTATCGTGGTTTCAGCAGGAACTCCTGCATCATCCATCGATCCCAACCCTGATTACGTTGTTGGAAACCTGGAGCCTGATGAGTCTGCAAGCTTCAAAATGTCACTCACCTGCCCGGAAGAGACATTCCCACTCACAATCAGGTACAAGGATATTGAAGGGGATCTCTGCTCAGATACAACAACGATCAACCTTTCACATCCCGAAGAGAATCCCTCCCGTAAACAGAAGACCGGGGGATTTGATACGAGCCAGATTCTGATAGGAATTGGTATAGGAATTGTCCTTATTGGAGGGGTCTTCATCCTTTCACGAAGAACAAGGGTTGGTCAGGTAATTTCTGACATGAGAAGGAGATGAAAGGAGGAGAGCAGATGACTTCAGATGAAGAAGTTGTAGGCCAGTCAATACCCCCATCAGATCAGGAAAAACCTCGTCTAAACCCCCTGATGAAGATAAGGCACCACCCTTTCTTCTGGAAGGGATTGATCATCCTTTTGGTTCTTTCCGGAGTTGTTGGAGGTATTGTCTGGAGTGAAATCCAGGGTACCGTCTATATTGAGGATAGTGCGATAACAGCGCCGGTAATCACAGTCAGTCCTGCGAATCAAGGGGTCCTCGAAAAAGTGTATGTCAAAGAAGGGGACAGTGTCAGGAGAAACCAGGAATTGGCCAGGGTCAATAATGTTGCAATCCATTCGAAGACTGCAGGAATCATCACAAAAATAGAAGATACACCCGGAATGCTGGTGAGTTCACAGACCCCGGTCATCTCGATGATTGACAAGGAGAAACTCAAAGTTATCGGAAGGATCAAAGAGGATAAAGGCCTCAAGGACATTCATCCGGGACAGGAAGCACGATTCACTGTCGATGCCTTCCCTTCAGAGGTGTTCCATGGTGTCGTTGAGAAGGTGGCTCCGATTGCACGGGAAGGAGACATCGTCTTCAGTATCTCTGATAAGCGGCAGGAACAGGAGTTTGAGATTACAGTAGAGTACGACGTGGATTCATATCCGGATCTCAAGCCCGGGATGTCAGCAAAGATCTGGGTTATCAGGTAACCGTTTTCATGAGCGGAAATGATCGCCTCAAATGGATGATCCTTCTCACCGTGATCATCGGAACATTCCTTGGAAGACTTGACCAGACGGTCGTCTCACTTGCTGTTCCCAAGATCATGGATGATTTTTCAATCACCACTTCAGATGCCGGTTGGATCTCAACCGCATACATCCTGGCGAACGCTGTTTTTGTCCCGATATGGGGAAAACTTGGAGATACCAGGGGGAGAAAACTGGTTTATCTCTGGGGTTTCATCATCTTTATCATCGGATCGATTCTTGCAGGATTTGCCTGGGATCTTGGATCTATGATTATTTTCAGGATTATCCAGGCTGTTGCAAGTTCTGCAGATTACCCGACAGCCATGGCTATCCTCACAATAACATTTTCTGATCGAAAAGAGAGAGGAAGGGCCCTTGGTATCTGGTCGTCGGCATTTGCCGCTTCTGCTGTCTTCGGTCCGCTGATCGGAGGCCCCCTGATAGACAACTTTGGGTGGAGATCCGTGTTTTTGATCAACCTGCCGATAGGGATCATCGGGATTATCATGGCCCTGAATTATATCCCTGAATCAGTATCAGACAGGCGAAGTGAAAACTTTGACTGGTATGGAGCCATCAGCCTCGGTACAGCACTCGCTCTTCTCGTGCTCGGGCTTGACCGGGGATATGACTGGGGCTGGACATCACTTCCGATTATTTCCAGTTTCCTGATATCAGCGGTGTTCTTCTACATATTCTACCTGATTGATTCCCGGCACCCGGAACCGGTGATAGACTTCAGGTATCTCAGGATTCCGTCATTTTTCCACTCTCTTGGCAACAATTTCATGGTTTTTATGTGCATGATGGGAGTGATATTTCTGATTCCTATCTTTGATCAGACATTTCTGGGGTATTCTGCAACAGAGACCGGGCTTCAGTTCATCCCGTTTGCATGTTTCATGATAATGGGGGCATTATTCGGCTCCTCGTTCATCGGAAAGGTACAGGCCAGGTACGTGATTGCCACAAGCACATTTCTTGCAGCAGTTGGAGTGTACCTCTTTGTCGGGCTTGATCCCCGGTCAAGTACATGGGATGTGATCATTCCATTTAGTGTGATGGCACTGGGAATGGGATTCGGAATGGCGCAACGGACTGTCACGATCACATCACTGGTTCCTCCTGAGGAAATCGGAAGTGCATCAGCAGTTCTTGCGCTTGTTAGAAATATTGCCGGGGCGTTCGGGATTGCACTGTTCACAACCATTTTGAATAATTCAATTGAGGATAACGTGATTGCCCTCTCAACGTACTCGAGTATATCCCAGCATACGCCAGAGGTGATGAAGACGGTGACAGCCCTGATAACCCTTGATGCCCAGATCCTATCGTATCATACGATCTTCGTTGTTGCGGCGGTTATCCTGGTTGCAGCATCAGCCCTTGCATTGCTTATTAAATCAAAGGATGAAAGAAGGGGTGAACAGAAGGTAATTGTCGAGATGTGACCTCTCCGCCTTTCTTTCGAAGACAACACTCAGTGAATCTGATCATACACAGGAGCATGAACTATAATGAAAAATATCGTCCTTATTGGTCTGCCGAGTGCCGGAAAGAGCACAATCGGGGTAATCCTCGCTAAAACACTGGGGATGAACTTCATTGATACTGACATTACTATCCAGGA
>CAZVAS010000129.1:0-6362 GCA_964625165.1 uncultured Methanospirillum sp.
GACCTGAACAGTGCCAAGGAACTGAACAGACGCCTGTACCAATTCTTCCCAGCCGAACGAATCCTGAATGATCTTACAACAGTGGCACTTGGGTACGGACTTGAGTACTCATTCACGATTCATGAACGTGCACGGATCGCTGGACTGATGGGAGATGCTGAGTTGCAGCATCCGACCATATCAGCAGCCACAAACGCCTGGTCAGCCCGTGAGGCGTGGATGGATCTCGGACCGAAATTCGGGTCTCCTGATTTCAGGGGACCGATATGGGAGACGATCGGGAGCCTCACATTACTTCTTGCAGGAGTGGATCTTTTCCTGATGATGCACCCGCTGGCGGTCACAACGATGAGAGATGTCTCGTCACGGTTGATAGCAGGAGGAGCAGCAAAGGCGGCAGAGGCTTCTTGGGTGAATGCCAGGATATGAGGAGGTAGCATGGCAGAGAAGAAGAAAGGGATTCGTGAGATAAGTCCGATTGATGTGTACAAACTTCTGCCACGGACAAACTGCGGAGAATGCGGTGTCCCGAACTGCATGGCATTTGCTACCCGGGTGGTCAATGGAGAAGCAGTAGTCGACGGATGCCCGCCAATTATGGATGACCGGCACAAGGATGCATATATCAGGCTCAGAGAACTCCTTGCACCACCGGTGAAGGCTATAACCTTCGGTACCGAGAGGACTGCTACCATCGGGGGGAAGTATGTCCTTCAACGCCACGAGTTCACGTACCAGTTCCCACCACCGATCGCCATAGATGTCTCCGACGATATGGACCCGGCTTCGATAAAAGCACGGGTTCACGAGATTGCCAGTTTCTCATACGGATACATCGGCAGAACCCTCACCCTTGATGCTGTTGCAGTCAGAGCGGTGACCGGGGATGCAGAGCGGTTTGGATCAGCAGTGAGACTGGTAATGGAAAGCACTGATCTCCCCCTGATCCTCTGTTCCCATGATCCGGAGGTGATGAAGGCAGGGCTGGAGGCAGCCGGCAGCAAACGCCCCCTCATCTATGCAGCGACCAGTGAGAACTGGAGGGCAATGGCTGACCTTGCGGTCAGGTACGGATGTCCGGTCGTGGCCGCTGCTCCGGGAGATCTCACACTCCTCCGGTCCCTGGTAAGAACCCTGCAGGCCTGTGGAATCACCGATATCGTGCTTGACCCAGGAACCTTTGGAGATGAAGGGCTGGCCGGTACAGTCTACTCATTCACCGCCATCAGAAAAGCAGCGTGCAGGGACGGGGATCCCCTCTTCGGTCTTCCGATACTCGGTACACCGATCGCTGTCTGGACCGGGCAGGAACTGGGTGAGGATCAGAACCGGTGGCAGGAGGCGTACACCGCCTCGATCCTGATGACACGGTATGCAGATATGCTTATCATGCACAGCCTGGAGGGCTGGACAGTGCTTCCCCAGCTCATCTGGAGGTTCGGCCTTTACACCGATCCACGAAAGCCGGTCTCTGTCGATCCGGGCTTGCGGGTGTTCGGTAGTCCCGGCCCCGATGCACCGGTGCTGATAACCTCAAACTATGCCCTGACCTTCTTCACAGTCGAGTCCGATATCAAATCAGCCAAACTTGACTGTTACCTGATCGTGGTGGAGACCGGAGGACTCTCGGTCGAGGCAGCGGTCGCGGGCAGGTACCTCAATGCCGAGAAGATCGCTGAGTCATTGCGTGATTCAGGTATCGAACAAAAGGTCAGCCATAGGTATGTGATATTGCCAGGTCTTGCTGCACGCCTTTCAGGAGAGACAGAGGAAGCAAGCGGATGGCGGATCATGGTCGGTCCCCGTGACTCATCAGGGATTGGAAAACTGATCCGTGAACACTGGCCTCCGAAAGAAGACCACTAACTCTTTTGATCGTGACAGATACACAGAGGGATCGGTCCTTGGAAAAAGTCGTGACGATCCTCTTCAACCCGATGAGCCGGATGATAACAATGCCTGCAGGGCATACCGTACTGGATGCCATCCGGGAGGCAGGGATACAGTTCGAGGCGATATGCGGGGGAAAAGCCCAGTGTGGAAAATGCAGAGTCATCAGGATCAGGGGTGACTGTTCGGAAGACCAGGACATATGTTCACAGTGCCTCAGCTCTGGTGAGCGAAGACAAGGGTACAAACTTGCCTGTCTCACAAAAGTCTGGTCTGATGCAGAGTTCACGATACCGGTGGAGTCACGAATCGATCAGCCACAGATTCTGCTCACATCAGAAGCGAAGGATTGGGAACTGAAACCCGCTGCCTCCTGGTACCAGGTCCAGGTGATCAGAGACGGTCCATCTGCCCTGCTCGGGCCATCGATCAGGCTGGCAGGATATACTGGTGCAAAACCGCAGATCAGCAGAGAAATTTCAGCAGAGATCATGGCATCACCAGGACCTGTCGCTGCACTGATCACCACGGCTGGTAGTTCTCCGGAGGTGATCGGAATCCGAAATTCGGAGAACTCTCCGAGGGCATACGGTGTTGCTGTTGATCTCGGAACTACGACGGTAGCAGCCCTCCTGGTGGATATGGAGACCGGAAAGATCATGGCTCGTGCTTCTGCTCTGAACAGGCAGATCACGTACGGTGAAGAACTGGTGACCAGGATCGCGATCGGTCGCAGTCCTTCAGGACTTTCCTCTCTCCGGTCTGCAGCCATAGGAAGTATCAACGAGGCGATCAGCAGGCTGGTTACCGATGCAGGGATCGATCATGATGATGTTGTGGACTGTTGTATCGGAGGAAACACGGTCATGTGCTGGCTCTTTGCAGGGATCGATCCGTCCCCCCTTGATTATGTGGATGCTGAGGTTGCAATAACACCAATCACAATCAGGGCTGATGCTGCAGAACTCAGGATATACCCAAAGGCATGGGTCTGGTGCCTGCCTGCTGTGAGCAGATTTGTCGGGGGAGATGCGGTTGGAGACCTGATAACAGCCGGCATCGATCAGTCAGAAGAACTCTCACTTCTCATCGATCTGGGAACAAACGGTGAGATCCTACTTGGCAACAGAGACTGGCTGGTCTCAACCTCCTGTGCATCAGGTCCGGCGTTTGAGGGAGCAGGGCTTCGATGCGGGATGAGGGCAATGCTCGGAGCGATAGAACACGTATCTATCGATCAGGAGACAGGCGAGGCAACTGTCCGGGTGATTGGAGATACCCTGCCCAAAGGAATCTGCGGTTCCGGAATTATCGACGCAGCCCCTGCGATGGCTAAAGCCGGGATCCTTGACTTTTCGGGTGAGATTGTAGAGAGTGCCCCCGGAGTGAGAAACACTGAGGACGGTCCCGGATATGTACTGGTCGCTTCGGAAAAGACAGGTACCGGCCGTGACATCATGATCACGAAGCAGGATATGGCCTACCTTATGGACACAAAGGCTGCAGCCTGCGGTGCTATCAGTGTGCTTATGATGAAGTACAGGGTGAAGATCACCGACATCAGGCATGTATACCTTGCCGGTGCATTCGGGACCTTTGGATCGATCGACAAACTCACAGAGTTTGGAATCATTCCAGAATTCCCTAACGCAGAGTTTCACAGGATTGGAAACGGATCTCTTACCGGTGCCTATCATGCCCTGATCTCAACAGACTCCCGGGACCGGGCTGTCAGGATTGCTGAGAAGATGGGTTATATCGATCTGCTGGTAGACACTGATTTCATCGATGAATACTGGGCAGCACTCAGGATTCCCGGAAAAGAAGAGTTGTTTCCATCTTTTTTTCAAACTAAAAAAACTTAAAATAAATTTCAACTTTTTTCTTTTCGCATTCTCGTCCAGATTACAGCATTTTTGTATGAATGAGTGACAGGGCTGATTATTCTGTCAAACGAAGATGCTGCATAAGATCCTGAACCTGAAGAGATACGTCTATATCCTGCAGAGTCATTCTCAAAGATATCCTACATACGAATCTCTCTGGATTCACACCAGAAATCCCGACCTGAACAGTTACATCTGCAAAAACATAGGCCACCGAGGACAAATCATGAAGAAACTGTCATTCAGATCAATCAGACATGAAATTCTGTTCTATGGAGCAATAGCTCTGATCGTTGTATCGTGTGCAATTATCGGTTATGCAAGTCTGTCCCAGTACACGATTTCTGTACAAGGTTCATTTTCCCAGGTAAAATCACTCTCTTCAGATCAGGCAATTTCTCTGAAAGATGAGATCAACCGTGCATTTGAGATCGACCGAACTCTGGCAGGATCTCTGAATGGGTCCTTCACCACAGGAAATAAACCATCACGTGAATCTGTTCAGGCCATGATCTACGGACTTATGATCCATTACCCACAATATAACGGAATATACATTGTTCTCGAACCTGATGCATGGGATGGAAAGGATATTGCGTATAAAGGAAAGGAGGGAACCGATGATACCGGCCGATTCATGGCATATTATTCCAGAGATGCATCAGGAAACCCAAAACTCGACAAAGTATACAGTTATAATGAAGGTGAGGATGGGAGCGACTTCTACCAGATTCCTAAAAAAACACTGAAGGAGTTCGTAACCGAACCATATCCATGGGATATTCAGGGTAGGAAGATCCTGCTTTCATCAGTAGTAGTTCCGATTATAGTTGACGGAAAATTTGTCGGAATCGCCGGGATAGATCTACCTCTTGAAAATATTCAGGGTCTTGCTGATGCAGTTCACTCCTATGAAAACACGTCAAAAATATATTTCATCTCAAATGACGGGATTGTAACCGGTGCAACCGGGTATAAGGATAGTGTCGGAAAGGCATTAGGTGAAGCTGCTCTTCCCCTGTCCGGACAGGCTCAATCGATCATTTCTGATATCCAGAGGGGAAGAAACGAAGTTTTTGAGAGTAAAGGTACTATTACAGCTTATACCCCGGTCCAGATAGGAAACTCAGAAAAACCCTGGTCAGTCATTCTCACCGTCCCGGTCGATGTAGCGACCGCCCAGGCAAGGATGAACACAATAATATTGCTGGTGATTGGGGGCGTATGTACATGTATTGGCCTTCTTCTTCTCTTTGTTGCAGCCCGGGGGATTGCTCGGCCAATAGAGCAGATCACCTCCCATGCTGATATTATTGCCGAGGGAGAACTGGGAGATGAGATCGTTATCGAGCGGAGTGACGAGATTGGAAGGCTGGCTGATTCGTTCAGACGCATGCTATCCAGTTTACAGGGAAAAGCACTCGCAGCGGATGGTATTGCTGCGGGAGACCTTTCAGTTGAGATCCCAGTCTCATCAGATCATGATCTCCTTGGTGTGTCAATGATCATGATGCGGGATACTATTAAAAAAATGGCTGATACCGTGACAGATCTTGCACATCAGGCAACCGAAGGAAACCTGCAGGTACGGGGAGATAATTCGCTGTTTAAAGGTGATTATCAGAAGATAGTATCTGGAATAAACGAGACCCTCGATGCTGTGATCAGGCCGGTAAATGGAACAATGGCACTTGCTGAGGTGTATGCATCAGGAGATTATACTGCCCGGTTTGATCCTGCAATCCCGGTATCTGGATCATTTATCACCCTTCGTGATTCGATGGACCAGATTGGGCAGCAAAGTGCTGCAGCAGTCAGTGGGGTGAAAGAACAGATTGTATCGGTGGTGGGAAGTATTGAAGAGACTACTGCTTCCCTGGAAGAGGTATCTGCAAGTTCTGCCAGACTTGCATCCAGTTCAAATGAAGTCAGTTCACTCGCAGATACAAGTCTGGACGGGGTGAGCCAGATACTTCGTGCCATGGATGATCTTTCAGTAAATATCACAAATGTTGCTGAAATGACTGACACTGTTGCCTCGGTCACCCGGACTACCGATGAACTATCTACCAAAGGATCAATCCTCGCTCAACAGGCAGAACAAAAGATGAGGAACATTACTTCATCGATTGATGAGAGTAGCCAGACAATGAACGAGATGTCCGGGCAGATGGAACAGATCGGCCAAATTGTTCGGATAATCAGTGAAATTGCAGATCAGACCAACCTTCTTGCCCTGAATGCTGCAATAGAAGCTGCACGTGCAGGAGAGGCAGGACGGGGATTTTCAGTTGTTGCCGATGAAGTAAAATCCCTTGCTATTGAGTCTCAGCATTCAGCAGAGAAAATTACGACCATGATCACAACATTGCAGCACCAGTCTGAAGATGCTTCAAATGCAATGCGTAAATCATCCATTGAGGTGACATCAGGAAACCAGGCTGTCAATGAAACCCTTGATCTCTTCTCTCAGATCGTAACCCAGGTGGAACAGATATCAGAACTTGTATCCACAGTCGCTGCATCCGCAGAAGAACAGGCTGCAGCAGTGCAGGAGATTACTGCAAGTGTTCATGAACTTGAGGA
>CAZVAS010000130.1:0-6360 GCA_964625165.1 uncultured Methanospirillum sp.
CCCGGATTGCCTTATCTCCGGACTGTCTTCACAAACGTTGGTTTTCTCACGATTGCGGACCCGTCATTATTCTCAACCTCGAGGGTGATCGTGTACCTTCCGATCCACCGGTAGGTATGGACAGGGTTCTGCTCCGTCGAGGTCGTTCCGTCCCCGAGGTACCATTTCCACTTCGTCGGATTTCCGGTTGAGAGGTCGATAAACCGGACCGTAAGCGGCGGAACACCGGTCACATTCACTGCCGAGAAGTTTGCTGTCAGAGTGACCGGGATCACTCCGGGCCTGACGAGCGGGGCTGTATCATTCGCCCCGGAAGATACCGGATACGGAGTGGTGACATACCCGTTCGGGTTTACAGGCTGGAGGTCAGACCAGCCGGTTCCGTTCGGATTGCTCCAGTAGTTACCTGCAAGGTATGGACCACCGACTACACTGGTTCCCGGCTGCGGGCCATCAGGGTTTGTCCAGTTGAACTGGCCTGCATCCCCCTCTCCGTCAACATTCTTCAGATTGGCGAAGTAGTTGTTGTATATCGATCCGTTGCCCCCATTACTCGTGTTATCCAGGAAAATTCCCGCTTCTGTGTTGTTCAATAGTCTGTTACCAGAGAACAGAAGGGAATCAAGGGAGACGTATGGAGAAAATGCGTATCTGTTCGATTCGAACCGGTTTCCAACAAGGGAGGCATGATCTGCTGACATAAAGATCCCACTGTGCCCATTTTTGCTGATATTGTTCTGTGATACCACAGTGTCAGATCCGTCAACCTCGAGCCCGCCGACTTTGTTACCTACGACCTCGTTTTGGGACACCGTTGTGTTTACTCCACCGTATCCCAGACCCAGAAGTTTGTTGGAATTTATGATGTTTTCTGATATGACCGAATTATTCACATAAGAGAACATGCCGACCAGATTGTTGCTTACATCATTTCCGGTGAATGTAACAGAATCTCCAAAGGTCATAACCCCAATAATCTTGGTATTGACAACACTATTTCCCCTGATAACAGTGTCATTACCAGACGATTGGAGCCCATAATACTCATTGCCTGATATATGGTTATCAGCCAGGGTATTCCCACCCATGGTCATGTTGATCCCGATCTGACTCCCGGTGATAACATTCCTGAGAATTGTCTGATTTCTAAAATTTGACCAGATACCCGATTCAGAGTTATTTACAAAAACATTGTCAGATACGGTTACTGACTCGCTACCCAGGTAGATCCCTCTGGTTGAGTTCTGTATGGTATTGTTAGAAATGATCTCATAGATCCCCCAGGATGACATGCCTGATGAGGTAGCATTCCGGATGATATTATCCTGTACAATGAAATTTTTGCCTACGAAATGGATGCCGGTTAAGGAATAGTCAATGGTATTCCCGGTGATCGTCGAATTTTTATTATATGAAGAAATGGCTACCTTATTCGTCGCATAGAAATAATTTCCGGTTATTATTGAATTATCTCTGAGTGCACTTATCCCTTTCTTGCTATTATACGCCTGATTCCCGGATATCGTTACATTGAATCCGTAGAGAAAAAAAGCGAAACCTGAAGTGTTCCGGACGACATTTCTGGTAATTACGGTATTATTTCCCCGTGTGGCGACAGCATTTGAATTGTTCAGAAACGAATTTCCCTCGATAACGGTTCTCTCACCGAGTACATAAATGCCAGTATCAAGCATTTCCGTGATCGTATTGCCGGATATGGTCGTGTCATTGCCAACTGACCTGATTCCGTCCTGCTGGCTAGAAGATATGGTATTGCCGGTTATCAGAGCCCCGTCTGCTACCGATTCAATACCATCCCCATTGCTCTTGACGGTGTTGTTCCTGATATCACTCTCCGGTCCGAGTATTATCATTGCAGCGTACGTGTTGTTCTCCACGACGTTGTTCCTGATACTGTTCTTCGTGCCATTGAGGGTTGCGATACCAGTGTTCAGGTTGTCAGAGGAGACCGAATCCTGGATGATGGTGTCTGATCCGGATGCATAGATACCCGTGTTTGCATTCTCATCGGCAGTGATCCCGGTGATGACGGTTGAGTTGCCGGACGTTCTGACTCCGTAGGTATTCCCGGTAAAAGAACTGTTCGCGATCGTCGATCCTTCTCCGGTACTGTTCAGTCCGGTGGTAAACCCGGATATCCGGGAGACGTTCGCGACGGTAATGCTGGAATTCGTGAGCGTAATCCCGGTTCCGGTTCCGTTACCGGTGATGGTATGACCATTTCCATCAAGGTGCACCGCTGGAGCAGTAATCGTGATGGCAGCAGGATTGATAGCCGTTATATCAGATTCAGGAGTATAGGTTCCCGGAGCATAGATCCAGTAATCAGTATCGCTGTTCGGATACAGATACGAGTATCCAGAGCCCACCGGGCTTGGAGTGACCGGAACCAGTACGACAGAGCCGCCCTGGGTTTTCATTCCGGTATCTGCCAGTCCTGTTTGTGAGGAAGAAACACGCCCGGGCTCTCCGGCAGTCAGACGTGAGAGAGGGACCGGTTCCTCAGATTCGAAAGCCGTCGCCCGACTGAAATCAATGGAATGATCTTCTTTTGCGATTCGTTCATCATACATTTCATCATCCATTGCGGACTCATTCACCTGAAGATCGTTTGATCCCGACGGGAACACGATTGAAGAGATACTATCTCCGCGTAATTCAAGTCCTGCCTCACTAAAACCCTCCTCTATCGGCCCCGGGAGAGCAACACATGGAAGAGAGCATAGTGCCAGACAGAGAGCAGCAAGACTGAGAATGACTAGATATTTCATCAGACCCTCCCACAATCGGGCATCGGGATCTCAGGGTGCGATCCGGCTATGAGAACTGTATCAACAGTATTCCTATGAAGGGAGATACTACCTGACCACTCTGACACCTCTGTGATTTCCAGCGAATCGATCCTGCATTGTCGCATTTCTGCGAAAATAGGGTCATTTTTAGAGTTATTTTTCCCCAAATCCACGTCCATTTTTTCCCCACCGTTCAGATCTATACCAGACAGGTACAATTGGGGGTTTTATTTTTGAATTATTATTAATGTTCTGATATAACATTCAGAGAAATGGGAATCATAAAAAGGATTTAGGGACTCATTTTTGAACATGGGTTGTTTCCATCACCCATTGCCCTAAATTCCCATGCCATAAGCACCACTGAGAGGAGTAAAAACACGGAGAAGGTAAAAAGTGCAGGAACTGCATCGATTTCTCCGGTGGAAGAGACAAAGAAACCCATCAGAGATGGCCCGATAAATCCTCCGATCGTTGCCGTAGCATTCACTAGTGCAATGCCTCCTGATGCATCGATCTGTTTCATCCGGTCCGTTACAATAGCCCAGAAAACCGGAATGGCTGCATACAGCCCGGTCATTGCTACTGTCAGAAATACAAGGGATGATATCGGATCTTTGACGAAAGCATCAACAAAAAGCCCGACCGCTGCACATATCCAGGGGATATAGAGGTGATACTTCCTCTCCCCGGTCCTATCAGAATGTTTTGCCCAGAGAAACATGCCAATGAGAGCAAAGACATATGGGATCGTAGATATCAGGCCGGTTTCAGTATTGGATGAGTTAAAGTGGAATGATCTGATGATCTGCGGGAGCCAGAAGATAATTGCATATCCGGCACACATCTCAAAAAAATACGCAATCCAGATCCGATGAAACCAGATCTGACTGTAAAAGAATGAGAGTTTTCTCTGTGTTGGCACTCCGTTAGACTCACGTTCGGCTCGAAGAGTGCTGATCAGACTGGTTTTTTCTTCAGTAGAAAGCCAGGGAGCATCTTCAGGTCTGTTGATGAGGTACCAGTACGCAATAATTCCGAAGATAATGGCAGGAAGACCCTCGAGAATAAAGAGCCACCGCCAGCTTGCAATTCCAAGCCAGGTGATATTATCAAGGATGATCGTGGAGAGTGGAGCTCCGATAATGAGAGCCACGATCTGGGCAGCATACAGGTAACTCAGGGATCTCCCGAGTTCCCTGCTTGGAAACCAGAATGAGAGATAGAGCACAATACCAGGGTAAAAACCCGCTTCAGCAGCACCAAGGAGAAGTCTCAGGACTCCTACATCGAACGCACTTCGTGCAAGAGAGAGAAGGACGACTACAATTCCCCATGAGATGAGAATCCTCGGGATCCAGATCTTCGCCCCGACCCGTTCCATCATCCTGTTACTGGGATATTCACAGATGATATACCCGATAAAGAATACTCCTGATGCCAGGCCAAAGATCACAGGAGTGATCCCAAGATCCTGATTCATGGTAAGGGCTGCAAATCCAAGGTTTACCCGGTCGATATAGTTGATAATGTAGAGTACGAGAATAAACGGAAGAATATGCAGAGTTATCTTTCTGATAACCTGATCATTATACTGTACCTCATCGTGGTCAGCCATCAGAGAGATGTATGACAGACCCCTTTATAGAGTAGATGGAGATGTAACAGTTCTATAAGGCTACCCCGGGGACTTCCAGATAGAACAGCCTTGATACGATCACAGGCACGAGCAGAACTATTAAGTGTATGCCATTGATCATGAAGTGGTATTGTGGTGTCTTATCCGGGTGAATTCGTTTCACTCGTGCCGACCGGATTCGATACAAGATTGGAGGAACCATGATGAATACCGGACCGATTCTACTACTTGTTGCAGGAATTGTAATTCTCTGCATAGGAGTATGTGCGGAAGTTTCTGCTCTCTCATCTGATTCTCCTGGAAAACAGTTCAGCAGGGATGGCTATACCCTCATAATCCCTTCGTCCTGGATGGTCCAGGAGGAGAAGGATTCGGTCATGATTGAACTTCCTGACGGGTCAGGTTCGGTAAATATCGGCATTGCCACTGCACAAGGAAACCTTACAGAGATTCACAACCAGTACCTGAATTATATCAGTCAGACTTCAATTAAGCAGTTTGAATTGACTCAATATACTCTGAACTCTGAGTCGGATGGGACAATTGATGATAAACCTGCACAATCAACAGTATTCACCCTGAATAACGCCGCCGGAGTAGGAGTAAAAGCAGAACTCTTCACAGTTTAGGGAACAGATCAGGTCTTCCATATTCTCTTTACCGAACCGGTGGAGCGGTATGATGATGCTTTTTCTGACTTTGAAGAGATCCTCCGATCTATTGTCATAAGATAAGGAGGGGACCTCCTTTTTTAGATCAATATGAGAAGGTTTTCCCGGTTTTTGATGTCTCTGTCTTTTGAACAACAGCCCCGATCTTATCATCCTTCTGTTCCGGCTGGATGATCTCATCATCGGTGTGAATGCCGGTTTTTCCAAACCATCCTTCATTCATCTTCTGCTCAGCTGCAACCGCCTCGTTATGGACTTCAATTGCACCCGAATAATCCCTGGCAGCAATTTTGGATTCCATCATCTCTTTAGTCCGGCGCCAGAGTTCTGCCTCATACCCGATGTACTGGGGTGTATTCGTAATCAGTGATGCAGCACTCTCAAAGAACTGGAGTCCAGAGTTTGCTTTGAAGACACCAATGGTATTCTTCTCGAAATCATGTGCCTCTGCCTGAAGTACTTCAGCAGTCTTATCAGGGTCTGCGATCTCTGCTTCTGAACCGGCATAGGACTGGGCATTTCCGGTAAGATAGTCGTTAAATTTACCATTCCATTGTTCATAGAGGTCTTTAACGGTGGCAAGCCTGCCTTCAGCATCCAGTTTCAGATCAACACTGCCAGTTGAATCAGGACCGGATGCTCCAGTATCACCACCCGGAAGCCGTGACCACTGGAGTTTTGCAAGACGTTGTACTTCAGAAAGAGCCAATGATTCATAATCTATCCCTTTTTTTAACTTTAGATTCTTATTGAACTCAACAGAAACCTCGCCGAGTACGCCTTTACTTTTCCAAAAATAGATCAGATAATGACGCCACCATCCGCTCTTGTCATTATATTTTACAAGTACACCGCCGGGTAATGGATCATATGTCTCAACCGTGACATCTGTATTTTTCCATATCTTCTTGGCTGACTCCCTCCGTGCATCAGGGTTTATCATAAAATCATACAAATCTGCAATATCGGGTGAGTAATAGTTGAGATACGCTTCGGCTTTTCCGACAAGATCCCCACCGGGTTTATCCCGGTATCCATTGAAATAGATTCCAGCGGTTCCTTCTTTTCCATGCATATCGCAGACAGGACCATCTGTCGTCCAGATTACCGATGGGGATAGATCTGCCTGACTAATAAGGGAGCCACAGAGTGGATTATCAATACTCTGCTCTGACTGGTCTGCAAGACTCAAACTGAAACAGAACCATGCAACCAGAAGGCTTATGATTACCGTCTT
>CAZVAS010000131.1:0-1852 GCA_964625165.1 uncultured Methanospirillum sp.
CCCGATCCCGGGCTGAAACCTCCCGGATTCACGCTCTGATCCATATCGATACATCAATGTACTATGAGTCCCTATTCTCACTCACGTGAGGGTATGGATCCTGGAGATTTCACTGAAAAGATCCCTGATGACAGAAGCATTCTGGTCGTATCAGACGTTCATCTGGGCGGAGTAGAAGGGCCTGAAACAATTAACCGGATGCTCAATTTCCTGGACAAGATAGAGTCCGGGACAGCGAAGGTTGTCTGTCATCCAGAGGAGCAGGAAGATGGCAGCACACCGGTCACGAAAACGCTCCTCCCTCCTTCAAAAATTATCTTACTCGGCGATATCCTGGATCTGTGGAACCCACGACATCAGGATCGCAACTATGCCTTCCTCGACGGTCTCATCTTCTTCCTGAAACTGCAGAAGATAGAGAGCGATATCATCTATGTCACCGGAAACCACGACGAGGATTCGGGCGAACCGGTGTACTCATACGGAGCAGATACACCAGACAAAAGCAACCCGGCATATAGCATCTACACCCTTTTCAAAGGACTGCACGGGAAGATAGAAAGTCTGAAGATTGCCTGGAATCCGGACCATATCCTTGAGTTGAGTCCCAGGCATTATCCTGCAACCTCAACCCAGGGTCATGTACATGGCCTCAACGCAGGAGGAGTCCATTATGTCTTCGTGCATGGCCAGCAGTTTGACAAACAGCAGGTCACCTACTCAATCAGCCAGGCAATAGGATTCAGATTTGATATCATCGACTCGATCCAGGAGATCCTCAACTGTTCAATAGTCAGAGAGGTCCGGAAATCTGCAGCGATACTCTCCTTTATCGGATTCTATGCAGTATTGAACCTCCTGGCCATCGTCCTCCCGGTCTTCTTCAAGAGCGATAAACTGAACTGGCTCAACTGGATCGTCGGGGTGGTCTTTGCCGTCACATTGTTTGCACTATCAGCAAAAGGTGTTCAGACATTTGGATTTGTCATGAAGGATCTGCCCTCATCATCACTTCTGTTCAAATCCTGCCTTGGAATCTGCATCGGTGAGATAGTCCTGATAGGCATTGGCAGTTACTTCCTCTCGTGGGGGATACTCAATGACCTGTATCTCATCGGCATGGTGGTGTTTCTCTGGCTCCTGTTCATATTCATCATTCCGGTGATGTATGGAGCACTGAGTAATTGGATGTACAGCCAATTTTTCAGTGCGAAAAATTACGATGTGAAAGGTGTCTATGAGGATGCATTAAAGAGTGAGAAGTACACCTACAACGCAGAGGTCTTGATCTTCGGCCATACCCATATTCCCGGAACATATCCCAATACCGATGATGATATCAGAACCCTGGGGAGAAAAGCAGACGGGAAACCGACACTTCTGATCAACACCGGTGCATGGGTGAGAAATGAGAATGGCATAGATGACAGTTTTGCGTATATTGACAACCGGGGTGTTGCACTCATGAAGTGGAACGATACAACCCGGGATATCTCATGCACGAAGTACTTCCCAAAAGAGATCATCAAGAAGCGGTCCGGAAGAGAATGAGTGAACCCGGGATTCTGGTGATACCAGGATTCGGATTCATAATGTGTCTCATCTGATCAGATAAGATCTCTCCCAACTCCTGGTTCTGGTTGTATGGAGACATTTTTCATTGGTATGATGAGCGATGTGAAGTGAGAACAACGATTTACAAAAGACCGGGAAAAAAGGAGAATAGTATGTGTGATGATCGGCGAGATTCGGTACAGATACAGCACACACCGTAAAGGTGTCAGGGTTTTATTGGTATTACTTTATTTAATCTGATTCTTCAGGATATTATAAATTGACCCTTCCTTGAGCG
>CAZVAS010000131.1:1952-6293 GCA_964625165.1 uncultured Methanospirillum sp.
ACTCTCAACTTGGTCAGATACCGGTTATTGAAATCATAATGTTTAAGAAAAATGATGAGAATCTAATGGTATGGGTAAGGTTCTTGTGTACATTGCATCCAGTCTGGATGGGTATATTGCACGACGTGATGATGATATCTCCTGGTTGGACCGGTTTTCAGGAGATTCAGAAGATTATGGGTATCCGGGATTTATGAAAAATGTCGGTACCGCAATCATGGGAGCACGGACCTATGAGCAATCTCTTCTTCACCCTGAGCGGTTACTCTCCTCGGTAAAGAATTACATCATTACTCGAAGAACCCTATCCGTGATACCGGGTATCGATACCGTTTTCTGGCATGATACACTTCCGAACCTTATTGAAACCATAAAAAAAGAATCAGACATGGATATTTTCATCATCGGAGGTGGACAGATAATCTCCCGGTTTATTGATGAAGGACTGGTAGATGAAATCCGGCAATTTATCGTCCCGGTGATTCTGAAAGACGGGATTCCGCTGTATAGTCAACTCACAAGAGAGATCTCACTGGACCTCATCGATACGAAACAGTACTCAACCGGTATTGTTGAACTCCGGTATTCTCTGAATAAGAAACTAAACGCGTAGATCAGCAAAAATACCAATAATCTTGGAAAGGAAGATTCGCAGATCCCTGAACTATCACGATAGATGAAACCATACTTCGATATTTCCGGTGATACCATATCCGTATTCATCTCCGAGAAACCGAATGGATCTTACAATTCTTGATAAAAAAGAAACCGTGATTTATGCCTTGATCACCGGCATAATCGGGTTAACTGATCTCATGCCAGTCATTTGCAACATCAGGTGTTCGTACTTCTGGTGTTGCAGAATCTGCCCACTTAATCCATTCTCCAATATTCTTCCAGACAAAATTGCCCGAACCGTCTTTCTCTACCGTGAAGAATCCATAACTGGCCCGGATCTTATCTCCGGCAGCATTCATGAGCACATTTCCAGAGATTCCGTTGTAACTGTTGATAACAGATTCCAGGGCTTCTTTTAGCTGCTTTGCTTCCTGAGTTCCATGCATGGAGAGCACTTGTGCTGCAATATCTGCGGCTTCATATGCTGAGGATGCATATCCATCAGGCTCATACCCAATCTTTTCTTTCAACTGATCGGGAATCTTGGATGTGAAGAGATTTGCAGATGTAAGGGTATATCCGGTAAACTTACGCTGATCTGCAAAGGTAGCGGCTTTCTCCGATTTCAGAAGTTTCTGACCGAGTGTGTTCCCGTCTGTCCCGATCCACTGAACAAGAGACAGATTCGGATATGCAGATCCAGAGGCCTCCTCCATTATCGGAATGATATCATCAAACGTGAATGCCAAGACTGCTACAGAACTCTTGTCCTGATGAGCCAGAGCCGATCCAACGAATGCATCTAGACGGGACAGAATCTCCTTGTAGTCAGCAGAACTTGCATTATACCTCACAACCTCATCCGGACTGAGGGATTTCATGGACTTGTTCAGAAGAGTCTCACCCTGGAAGTTACTCCATGAATCCTCACGAACCAGCGGAACGATGTATGTGATCTTCTCTTTTTCAAGGAGTGAATTGAGGGCTGCTCCTTCAGATGAATCATCAGGATTCAGCCGGAAGATACTATCATCAGGGATCGAGAGTGATGTTGCTGAGCTGCCGGTGGCTAAGATGACAACACCGTTGGCGTCTGCATACGGTTTGATCGCTTCCAACTGAGCACTGCTGAGCGTTCCGATGATCAGATTGATACCAGATTCGTGAAGCGACTTCACTGCCGCTAATGCAGAATCCGGATCTGATGATATGTCAGTGGCGTTTAGAGAGTACGTCCGGTCTGACCCGATGTCAGCGTATACCTTTTTCAGGTTATCAATCGCCAACGATGCAGCTGCCTTCCCCTCAATACCCTTCTGGGCAAGATCTCCAGTTGTCGGGTATATCCCGTACACGACAATTTCATCCCTGGAGTTCTGGTTTGTATCTGCTGTCACAGAGCAGAACAGAACGATCAGAGAGACGATAAAACAGAATACTACTGTTCTATGTACAAGCCATCCATCATGATTCATGATATAATCACTATGGAACTTGTGCAGAAAAGGTTGACTGTTTCTTTTAAGACCTGAATTTTATAGTAAGTTCTTAATATTAATTTTCAGAATTACTTGGAACAATCAGGACCATTTGTTCTCCTATCTTGTGAGGAACCGTGAGATCATCTTACCAACTTTTACCGGCTCCTGAAAGATCAGTCCATGAGCTGCATCATCGACGACGACAAGGTCTGCTCCCGGTATAGCATCTGCGATGATCGTTGCATTCTGTGGCGGAGTGACAATATCCCGGTCACCGGTGATCACCAGAACCGGTCTGTGGATGAGATGGAGATCTGAATACACCCCTTCCCATCTCTCCAGGGCATCATACTGCTCCATGATAGAACCGGGGTCGGCTACTTCGCCATGGTCCACAAACCAGCTCATCGGATCCGGGTGCTTGTTCCGGTATGACTCGGTCAAAAGGAGACGGCCGGCCCGTTCGAGATATGCATCAAGGTCTGCCGGTTCCATTCCCATCTCTTCAGTGACCCGGTCCTCCCGGGGGATACACTCTGATCCACCACAATCAGAACTGATGAGAACAAGGCGATCTACCAATTCCGGGAACCGGATCGTAAACTCAAGCCCGATCATCCCTCCCATTGAATAGCCCACAATGTGAACCGGGCCATCTGCCAGCTGGGAGATGAGATCATGAAGATCCTGAGCACCCTGGGGGATGGTGAACTTCACCGCCGGGTTCATTACGCCTGAAACGCCCCGGTGATTGTAGAGGATGATCCGGAAGGATGATGCAAGGGTTGATAGTAATTTACCCGGCCATTCGTCCAGTGTCATAGCATATCCGAGGACAAAGACGATGGTCGGTCCACTTCCGTGGATGACATACCTCAGGGGGATGTTGTCTTGTGTGAGGATCTCCGGCATATTGTTTTTTAGGGTCATCGTGGGGGATAATAAGTGTATTCAACCGGTCCGGTGATCCGGGAGTTGGAATATGGTTTATGATGGACCCGTGATTGTAATTTCAGATCGGATTTATAGGGAATTATGATGGTCTTATCCGGATGAATTCTTTTCAATTCGCTTCCCTTCCACTGAGCCTCGTTTTGATAGTGATCCACCCATTCTGGAGATCCGGTGTGGATAGAGAGAAAGAACCCGAGCTCTTCCATACAAAATCTGAATCAGATTTCCAAATTTGAGTTGATCAGCGATTAATCGACGGACTGGATAAATGAACTTGGGAATTGATACACCGTCTTCTCAATCGGTATATTTGGTAGAGTGTAAAAGTTTACGAGAAGAAACCGTATACCGGAAATCAGGAAGATAATCTATTCTGTTCGAATTTAAGAATTATTAATGCCTTACATGAGGCCAAGAACAACGGAAAGGATACAATAATATAGATACCTATGAGATTATTGAGAATAGGACTCCGGTAATTGGAGACATATGACTCCATCATTAGATGAGTGGGTAAAACAGGCTGAATACGACCTGAATGCATCAGAACGAATGCTAGAGAGCAATCTGCCAGCTCATGCGACTTTTACTATTCATCTAGCCTTGGAAAAAATCCTAAAAGCCTGTTACATACATAAAACTTCTAAAAATCCCCCAAAGACTCACAGCCTCCTTTTTTTTACCGGGGCATTAGCTATTACCTTACCTTCAGAGGGTCAGAAACTCCTGGAAGAACTGGAAGGTATGGGCATAGAAGCCAGATATCCTCCTGATCTGGATCAAACTCTGCAGGAATTACCAATAGAACGAGTTCAGAATATTCTGGAGAAAGCAAAGAAGGTATTTGTATGGATCAAGGCAGAGTTACCGCAATAATCCAGTATTTAACCGAAGAACTTCAAAAATCAGGAGTGAATACTGATTCAGTTCACTTATTTGGATCATATGCCAGTGGCACTGCTTCAGAAGATAGTGATATTGATATCGCAATTATATCACCTGATTTTAGAGGATTTCAATTTTCAAAACGGTTTCATCTCCTGGGATCCCCTCTCATCAATACAATCCGAAAATACCAGGTACCAATAGACATAATTCCTCTCACCCCTGAAGAATTTGAACAAGAACAATCAATTCGAATGGATTTTATTCGTCAGGGAATAGTAGTACCGATCCATTCAACCGAGCAGAAAAAAAGTTCAATTATTGTATAAATTCTCAATATTGTAAGAAAAAACGATTTTTAAAAGAATATCACAGTTTAATCCTGTCATTTTTTTCAACGTTT
>CAZVAS010000132.1:0-4012 GCA_964625165.1 uncultured Methanospirillum sp.
TGTACATATGTTGATGCAGGAACCGTCACCTGAAATGGTGCTGACATGGAAGGAGACCTTTGAGACATACAGATCCAGATTATCACCTAATAGCAAAACTGGTCTTGAAATAGTATCATATCTGACCCATGAATATCAGGTCACCGAACTCATGGATGATGCTAAAACACAGGTGGTTACTGATAATATACTCCAGAATGAATGCTTTGCATTAAAATTGCCGGATGGAAGATCGCCTGATCCAAAGGTCTTTCTGATGGAGAACACCGGACGGGGAGCATATCTATACGAGAACCAGGATGAGGTTTTTTCAGGCATTGAGATCATCGCAGGCATAGATCTTGAAACCGGGTATTTTCTGGTTGAAGGGAGCAGCCTGCTCTGGGATGAGTTATTTGCATTCCGGGGTCTTGATAGCGAAGATTTAAAAAATTATTACCTGGTAGCCGAATATATTGCCTGTGCGGAAAAATTTGGAATTCTCGAAACGGTGATATCGTAGATTATCACAAACAGGGAGATGGTTCTGATAATGAACCGGGGAGATATCAGTCAGGTGCAGCCATAGAGACCATCAGGGCATCCCTTTGAGGACCATACGGGATCAATTGAATTTTCGAGCGAAGATCTACATCCCCGGCAGTAAACCTGAATGATACAGGTTTACTTGCTTCGTTCCTGCTCAATTGAGAGCATATGGTGCATGCTTTTGGATAATTATGCTGACTTTTGTGAAACCAACAGACTGAGGTCTGGTTTTTAAAAAACTTCCTCCCAACCGCATTGACTACCTGGATCAAGTGAGTTTCCGGATCTACAATCGCCAGTACCTCATCGACATTATCAATCAAAGCATGTAATTGGAGAGTGAGTTCAATATTATTCTTACTCAACTGGTTGGTTGATGTAATATCCCTGAAGATTGCTGATGAACCAATTATCCCGCCATCCTGGTCAAAAACCAGTGAAGCGGTTATTGAAACTTCAACAAGGGATCCATCTTTCCGTTGACGGGTGCATTCGTACTGCCTGATAACTTCTCCTTTGAGTAACCGCTCATGGATTGGGAATACATCAGTAAACCAGGATGGATGAATCACTGATATTTTCTTCCCAATCACTTCATCGGCACTATATCCAAAGAGGCGTTCAGCTCCGTTATTCCAGGTTGTTATCGTGATTGACTTATCGACTGCAACGATGGCATCATCTGAGCAGGAAACGATGGAGGCAAGAAACCGGTTTTCATCCTCAATCCGTTTTTTTGCCGTAATGTCCTTGATCACAATGGATATCGCCTCACGGTACGGCCCGATGTGGCCTTTAATTAAAAACAGTTCGTACGTGTAAACCTGGTTTTTTCTGCATAACTCAACAACATGGGATGAGAAATCATCCCGGTTGTACTCTTTGAGGATCTTCAAAATATCAACGGTAGAAAAAATATCCAGGTTCAGGGCATCAATCCGTTTTCCTATGATCTCATCACGTGAGAGATGAACGTGCTCCCGGTAGGCCTTGTTTACATACAAAATTCTGAATGAAGTATTAATCAAGATGATAAGATCAGAGGATAAGTCACAGATAGAATGAGACCTGTGTTCTGAAGATAATAGATATTTTTTTGCTCTTCCCATCTCGAATAATCGTACCTGACCCGAAAAATGGAGGTGATCGAGATATCTTGCAGCGGTTGTGCGAGAGATCGAGGCTTCCCTGGCAATTTCAGTAATTGATATAGGTTTATTATATCTCTTTAAGACTTCACGCAATATTTCAGGTACATCCCCATCCATGATCATAAACTGAAGATGCAATATAATAAAGTTTGGGTAATGATTCGCAATAAGACCGGGATTAAGTGAGAGTACATGAAACGTAGCTACCTTACTTTCCGTGTCAATGAACGGATACCGCGGTAATTTTTACCACATTCGTATCGTAGCGTTGGGTAGGGGGTTAAAAATGATACAACTTGATGAAATTTCAATGAGCAGAAAGCTGCTCATTCTGATCGCGATAGGTGTATTCTCTATTATTATTGTAGGAATATTCGGGTTATACGCTGCTGGAGCGATAAACTCTGAGACCGATAAGATCTATAAGAATAAATATGCCCATTCCATGCTTGCATATGGAGCATATTCTGATATGCTGAACTATGCAATCGGAGGGTATACCTTTACACTATCTTCAAACGTTTCAGATAAACAACAGATTTTTAAGACAAAGATGGAGCCATTCGGGGACTCCCTCCTGAAACGGATCGACGATTACTCCTCAATTGAGATGACTGATACTGAAAAGGACTTGATCAAGGAGGTTAAGGATGCATCGTCCGACTATCTTGAGATCACAAACCGGGTTAATTCATTAACAATTGCTGGAAAGGAGGAGGAAGCCACTACGATCAGGACACAGGAGGCAATTCCCAAACGTAATATCATTCTCACCAACCTTCAGAAACTGATGGATGAAAATAACCAGACTGCCAGTCAGAGTTATGCTGACTCCAATAAGATGTATTCACTCGCAGTTCTGATCAACATCATCATCATTATTATCTGTACTTTCGTTCTCGTGCTCGCTGCGTGGGTGATTACCCAGAATATCAACCGGAGATTTGGTCTTCTCCTGAAGGGTATAGATGAATTAGGGTCAGGGAACCTGTCGTATCATATTGATATGAAAGGGAGCGATGAAATCAGCAGGATCGGCTCTTCTTTTGATGCAATGGCAGTTAATTTAGAAAAACAAAACCAGGAGATCGTAGAAAACCTGGAACGATCTAAGTTTGCCAATACTTCAATTATGGGTATTGCAGAAAGAATAAGAAACGGAGATCTGGATATTTACATTGATTCTTCCAAATATTCAGGCGAGTTCAAGAAACTGGTTGAAGCGGTTCGTGACCTGGTTGAGGCTTTTCTCAAACCAAATATGGAGGCCATGAGAATTGCCAATGAGTTTGCCACCGGGAATTTTTCAGTCAGATATGACGAGAAGGCTGACGTCAAAGGCGATTTCAAGCGATTCAAAGATGCACTGAACGAGAGTGGTAAGGCCGTTTCAGATGCAGTACTTTCAATTCAGCAGCAGATGAGCGACCTTACTGCGAACGCCGAAGAGGCGAATGCAAGTACAGAAGAGGTTGCTGCTAGTGTAAAGTCTGTTGCAGATTCATCCATAAGTGTCAGTGAAAATGCAGAGAAATGCAAAGACGGAGTTTCTCAGATCTTAAAGGCGATGGAAGAACTCAATACTACAGTAAACCAGGTTGCAGTCAAGAGTGAACAGGTAAGCAGACTCACAAGTGAAGCTGATAAATTTTCAAGGGAAGGTGTCACACTCGCAGGTGTTGCTGAGAAAGGAATGGAGGGTATCACTCAGTCAACCATCGAGAGCAGGAAGAATATGGAGGATATCAACCACCAGATGGAAGAGATTGGAAAAATCGTGGGCCTTATCAGGGAAATATCCGACCAAACCAGTCTGCTCGCCCTCAATGCAGCGATTGAAGCAGCACGGGCAGGAGAGGCTGGACTCGGGTTTGCTGTCGTCGCAGACGAAGTAAAGGCACTTGCTCACGAGACTCAGACATCTGCGGAAAATATCGCATCAAAAATTGAGAATCTTCAGAGTCGTTCAGTCCAGGCATCGGATGCTATGGAAAGAACGGTAAAAGATGTGGAGACCGGAGGAAAAGCACTCCAGGATACGCTTCAGTCATTCTCCCGAATTGCGGAGTTGATTGGTGATATCAATCTGAATGTTACCGATGTTGCTGCAGCAACTGAAGAGCAGGCAGCTTCAGTTGAAGAGATTACCGCAAGTATTACTGAGATAGGTAGCCTGGTATCGAATACTTCCAAAGATGCAGATTTGTCTGCAAATTCAACGAATGAAGTATCTTTGGCGATTAATCAGATATCTCAGGTCATAGGGAACCTGAATGGTATCGTAGAGAATGTGCAGAATCAGGTTAACTTCTTCAAGGTATGAGAGGAACACA
>CAZVAS010000132.1:4112-6271 GCA_964625165.1 uncultured Methanospirillum sp.
ACATGAAGGGATGTCATTGAGAGACATACAATTTATTGCCAGGCATCGTGGCGGTAGTCTTTCGCCAGAAGATCACCGGAAACTTATGAGATGGGCCATTGCCTGTTATGAGCACGTATTGCCATATTATGGCAACAAAGAGGATATGGTTTTACAGGAAGCCATGACTCTCGCCATTTCATGGTCACAAGGTACCAGTTCAACAGGAGATCTCATGAAGGCTTCACGAAAAGTCCACGCCCATGCAAGAGAGATGCCCGATCCTCTCTCCAGTGCAATTGCCCGGTCAATCGGACAGGGCGTTGCAACAGCCCATATGGCAGACCATTGTGTCGGAGCGGCCTTGTATGCTCAAAAAGCTGCATTTCTTGCAGGAAACAAAGTTTCAGAAGAGAGATCATGGCAGGTAGAAAAATTGCCTTCAGATCTTCCTGATGCTATCAGAGAACTCGTAATCCGCACCATGCTGATAAAAGGGAAAGGTCTCGGATTACGTGATGATATGTGAATACAGACACGAAATTACACAAACGCTACCTAAAAATTTAAATTTACGCTTTTTACTCAACAACACGGGTTTATTCAATTTATTCATCCAGAAGAGATTATGCTCCATCCCTGATCTCTCTCCAGAGTTCTGAGTCAAGGATACCTCCCGGAACATTCTCTTCCATCTCAAGGAACAACGAGTACGGTACAGAGAACGTAAATTTGTCAGATCCAAGAGTTCTTCTCACTGCCTTCCTTGCCATCAGATCAGTAAGCCCAACAATAGCCCTCGGATTTTCTGACAACTCTTCGTTGTATGTACAAACCCCAAATGCCTGACATCCTGAAGCACCAGCTGCAACAACCACCCCATCAGTAATCTGACCTCTATGATAGTTGGCCAGAATCGACAGCACAGATATCTGGTCAGGATTTGCAAGAAAGATAACACTTTTTATCATCTCATCCGGTTCTGTGAGAGATAAGGGTTTGAAGAGAACATACTCTGTTGGAACATCATAGTATGGTAATGCATTGAGAAATTCCCTGGCAATTCCCGGGTTTTTCTTGATCCTCTCACCTTCTTTGAGCAGCTCTTTTTGATGAGTATTTGATATCGTATCAAGACGTGCATCATATGCCTCAATATCTATACAGCCTTCCCGTCCATTCGAGAGGAAACAACAGAAGTTATCTTCATTTCCTGAAGAGTGTGTTTCAAATGGTCGCCCAAATCCAATACCCATGGCTCCTCCACAACATCCGAAAGAATCTCTGGATAATGCTGTAATTTTTCCTTCAAGGACAGCCTTGGCATAATACCACATGAGACATGCCCAGGTTCCGGGTCGAATCTCAAGTGCATGTTCGGGTTTTGTATTACTCCATACGATAGCGACAGGTTCGGTTTGTATTCCGGCCTTTTTGGCGATCTCACATGATATAACCATAATCAAACTTCCTCCTGATTCAGATTTGAGATGACACGTTTGATGAGATTATAGAGGGCATCTTCTTCTGCTGCTGATAAGCCTTGCAGAACGGTACCATTGATCTGATCTCCGATCCTGACAAGGTCTTTTTTAAGGGATAGTCCTGACTTGGTTAGAGAACAGATCCATTGCCTGTTATCTGATAGATTTTTTGTCCTGATGATAAGACCAGCCTCCTCGAGTTTTCTGATCTCTCTGGAGCAGAGGCCTTTGTCGATCTCGAGATCTCTGGCAATCTGTTCCTGGTTGGATCCATCATACTTGTAGAGATACCGAAGTATTGAGTACTGTGTGATCTTTATCCCAAATTCGGAGAGTTCATTGTTTAATCGTTTTTGAATGAGCCAGTATGCCAGTGAAACATACTTTCCAAACGGCCCGTCCGTGTCTCTCATACATTTAGTTGATTAGTCAACAAAACATTTAATGTTGACTGGTCAACGATTCGCGAATGAGATGGGGTCATTCGTGACAGAGAAAGATGACATCGGCACAAACTGAATCGAAGACCATAAAAAAATGATGAAGATGATGCCAGATCACAGGTTTTTTAAATGCAATATCCACGTAAAATTCAGACAGGATAATTATTACCCAGCCTGTCAAATGGATTTTGCATTTGCTTCAAAATAAGAAAAGCCTTGTATGATACTGACGAACAGTACCGGTATTGATGAT
>CAZVAS010000133.1:0-6258 GCA_964625165.1 uncultured Methanospirillum sp.
ACGATCATCTGTGTTGCTGATTCTGGCTGATTGAGAACTACAACATAGTCACCGACAACCGGGAACATCTTCTTGGATTTCATCGCTCCTGACACCGGGATCGAGATGATACCATCCTGAATCATCACTTCGTATCTGGTCTTTTGAACGGTACAAACCCTCCCGGGAAGGTATGGTCCTTCGAATTTTACAAAGAGATCTTGCCAGTACTGGTTCCATCCTGATATTGCAGCAGGTGATGAGTTGGATTTGTTTGGACTCATGTGACAAGAAAGGTCAGTTTCGAAGTATAACTGATTTACCGTATTTTTCCGAGATAATTCTCTAATTATTCCCGGATTCTTGTTTCTGACGCATTTAACTGATGTATCAAATACGAACGAGAAAGCTATCTGATCTCATATGTGAGATGCTAATTGTCCTATAAAGAGTCAGGATTTGGTACATACGAATCTCATTCTTCTTACCACATTTTCTATTAGAGATGTTCCATATAATCAGTAAGAGTTCGGGATTATTGAGGTTTTTACACCAATTGTGATGATGTTCCGATTATTTCGATAGACTTAACCATACTGACGATGATCTATCGATCAATAGTGCGAGTGAGTTCTTATGAGTTATGCAAATCTGGCAGGTTTATTGGTAATTTTTGGTTTATTTGTGATATGCACGGCCTCTGCTGTGAACGGAACTGACATTGGGGAAAAGTCGGATTATATCTGGAACGGTACATGGTCAACCCCTGATTATACGATGTACATCGTTCAAAACCAGTCTGGAATTGGCGGAGAATACGTGCCCAAAGATCTGGATCTACTGGATCCCGGTCGGTTTGAAGGGAATCTATCTGAAGATGGAAGAACATTTACCGGTATATGGATTGAGACCGGGTCAAATACATACACCCTTTCAGATGACAAGATGTCCTTTACCATCAACGGATATGCTGATATTCGTGGACCAATGACCAAACTTGCATATTACACAAGCAATGCAACAAGAATCGGAGAGATTATGGATTCAGCGAACCCCTGGAATGGTAACTGGGTTTCACAGAAAAAATCGTATAATCTCACCCAAAATGGAAAATTCCTTACCGGAATAAACACGCCGCTCACAAACGTAAATGATGAGAATGGAACACTTTCCGGGGTAGTATCAGATGATGGTACCGTTTATACCGGAACCTGGAACGAGATTGGTGGATTAACTATGGTCATGTCAGAGAATGGTACCTCTTTTAATGCTACTATCACAAAAAGCCTTGATCCGAAGGCATTTGTTGAGCATGAGGTCTTTTCAAAGTAAACCTTTTTTTGTTTATTATTATCATCTCGGCGATAACCAGAACTCTCATCGGGGTTTTTTGAGGGATGATACAATACTTCCGGTGTCCCTGTCCTAAAATATGTCGAACACGAGTTCTTTGCGGATAAAAATGATAATTGAATCCGCAGATTGTTAGATCTAAAAAACAAAAATGGTTCTCGAATGATTATCCAAGAACTTCATACAGGATGTAACTGGCAAAGATTAGAAGGACAACTCCGATCATGCCCCTGAGAGCCCGACGCTGCTCAAGACGCCACTCATTCACCCGTTCCGGTGGCAGGCCGAACAGAACCAGTGCGAGAATGATGAGTAATGGAAGTATGAAGGCAACATTGTATACCAGGAGGTACACGAGGGAATGCATGAGGTCCACCCGCATGGATATCATCGAAATAATAGAGAGATAGATACCTCCGGTGCAGGGGAGTTCGAACATACCCACCAGGATTCCCAGAAGGAACGCCGCTGGCAGGGTGGCCATGTTCATGATACGACTGATCCGACCTGACTGAGATGCTGGAATTGCAAGAGTTGGCTTTTCTGTTGGAATCAGGGCATCCTTGATCATTAAAATGCCCGCAATAAGGGCAATGCAACCTGCTACAATTGAAAATAATGTTGTTGCTCCGGTTGTCTGGATGACTGAAAATATCCCGAGTCCAGACAGGAAGTAGAAGACAAACACCGCCCCTGTGTAGATAAGCCCGGTTACAAGGATTGCCCGCCTGCTCTTCTGGGCCATCATATTGACAAGCATTATGATGAGTACAGCAAAGGCACATGGATTTATTCCGTCAAGCAGCCCGGCTCCGATGATGAGAAGAAATGGGATCTCTTCATTGTTCGGGATATGATATGAGGGTTTAAAGAAATCAAACACCGTTGATGGTTTGTGTTCCTGTTGTACTGAGAGGATATCTCCCAGGTGAGTCCGGATATCCTGACTGCCTTCCAGGGTCAGGTTTCCGACCATGATGGATGGTGTTGAGAGGTGATCCCGGTGAAATCGCTGCTTGTATGAGGTAAAAGTCGTCCGGTTCTCTGTACTGTTAAAGAGATCATAGGTCTCCAGGTTCATCTCCGGATGGATTGGAGAAAAATCGTGAAAAAATTCATCAGCCTCACGACATGCTCCACAGTGAGAGTTGGTGAAAAAAACGACCTCTCCGGGTTGGAGATTCTCAGATACGAGAGAAGGATCTTCCCTGATAAGAGATGGCAGTTTTTCTGAAGGGATTTGGGATCCGTTTGCAGCATAGACTTCAGCAGCAGTCGGATAAGCAAAAAGACATAGGAGGAGCAGGAAAATTGTCCCGGTAGTGATGAACCCTGTATGAGAGATCATTCGACTTTCAGATGTCAGCGATATGATAGAACTGTAATTGTGCATTTTTATCATCATTCTATGAGAAGAATTCCAAAGGAAGACGGACTTGTATGAAATGGAAACTGGATATCCATTCCTGCAAGTCTTGCTGTTTTTAAAAGATTTACGCCGAGTGCATCGGCTGGAAACCGTCGTTGTGTCGGATGAGCACACGAACCGGAAAGGCCGGTGCAGGTATCACACAGCACACACGGGCCTGGCATCAGTGCAACTGCAAACGGATATCCTGCGATGAATGCTGACTTTTCAAGGTTCAGCATTGCATGATGAAATTTTTTGCAATCATCACCAAATCCGGAAAAAAATGTCTGTAACTCTTCTTTCTGATCTGAAGGAGTCGTGGGATCTGACATCACTTTGAGGAGTGAGGAAGAGATCTCATCACTGGCAGCAGCCGATGTCTGGAATCGTACCAAAAGTGCATAGGAATAATCCCTGATTACATTCCTGAACTCATCAGGCGTAGGAGAATGTGGGGGACAGACGAGCGATGATCCGTAGTATGGACATCCTGAGTTGCATCTGAATGTGCCCCTGTTTTCAATAATGATTCCATCTGCAGGAATAAGGCGGGCTTCAACCGCTCCTTCAACAATGGATCGTGTCTCTAAAAACTGAAAGGGATTCTGTGGTGATCTGTTCACCACTGTCATTCCGGTATCTATAGATTGAGAAGTCATTTCTTGAACCTGAATTTCTAGAGGTAATCCTCACGTAATTGAATAAGTGTCATGAATTCTCTGTTACTTGATAATGGCAAGTGAGAGAAATAATTACACTAATGATATGATTTAAATCAAGAGGATTTAAATTCTATACTGATAGCGATCTCATCTACTTACGTTTAGGTAATCGGGATGTACGAAAAGAATGGTAAGACCTATAGTTGTCCGGTTGAGGCAACACTTGACGTTATCGGGGGAAAATGGAAGCCGGTCATACTCTGGAGAATCAGGAAGAAAGTTATGCGTTTTTCAGAGTTACAAAAGGTAATACCTGAAATAAATTCAAAAACGCTGACAAAACAGCTTCGTGAACTTGAACAGGATGGGATAGTATTACGTACTGTATATCCTGAGATTCCCCCCCGTGTTGAGTACTCTATTACAGAATTTGGAGAATCTCTTGTCCCGATCATCCAGGCTCTCTGTTCATGGGGAGCTAAATATCTTGGAACCGAGTGTCAGGCAAAAGATGATTGAACTGTCCGATCTCTTCGGGATCAGTATGGGAACCGTTGGTGAGAAACATCAGCACACTGCTTTGTCTGTTGAAAATGTTCTCGGGTTATCTGGATAAATAGGCCCGGGGTTTACAAAAAAAAGGATCTTTAATTTATCCGTTCAGCCTGGATACTGAATCATTGATCCTGGTGGCAACCGTTGAAAGGTTGCTAATAATGGTTGATACCTGGTTGAGAGCCGCAGAGGTCTCCTCAGTTGCAGCTGCTGATCCCACTGCCTCCTGTGCAGTCTCTGTAGACATCTCCTTCACCTCAGTGATGCTGGCAGTGATCTCCTCCACAGCTGCTGCTTCTTCTTCAGTGAGACCGGCAACTTCTCCCATATTCTTTGATATCTCTTCAACCTGACCAGCAATGGTATGGAAGAACTGAATCGTGTCGGTTATTGCAACAGATCCCTTTGATACTTCAGTGGTTGCAAGATCCATTGCTGTTGCAGCCTGTTCAGACTGACGCTGCAGTGATGTGATGATCCTTGAGATATTCTCTGCAGAACCCTGCGATTCCTGGGCCAGAGTCTTGACCTCGTCTGCAACGACTGCAAATCCCATACCTGCTTCTCCTGCACGGGCTGCCTCTATCGCAGCGTTGAGTGCAAGCAGGTTGGTCTGATCTGCGATGTCGCTGATGATCACGACGATCTTATTGATCTCAACCATCTGGGCACGGATTTCAGATATGATAGTACCTACATCACCCACTGCTCCGTTGATTGCGGATATTCCGTTCTCTGCCACTGCAGCCTGGGTAACACCCCGTGTTGATGTGTCGTTAGCCTCCTGGGTGAGTCTGCTCACCGCTTCAACCTTTGAGGCAACTACGGTAACAGAGGAGGATAACTCTTCCATGGCAATCAGAACCTGCTCAACAGCGTTGACGCTCCGTTCAGCGTTGGAACTGACAACTCCTGAACTCTGGGCTACTGAAGCAGAACCTGCCGTAATCTCTTCTACACTGGCGGCTGCTTCCTGTGATGCAGCTGTGAGGTTGCTCACCTGTTCGGATATATCTGATATTGCTTTTGAGAGTTCATACCCGATGGTGTTGAGGCCATCCTTTAATGCAATGAGATCCCCTCTCACAGCAACGTTCTCATCAAACCGTGCACTGAATTTTGCCTGGGCATACTGATCTGAAACTCTCAGTGCCTCGTTCAGTGGTGTGGTGATAGCATCAAGCATGTTGTTGATGCCGACAATGATGTTCTGGTATGCACCTGAAAACTGTGTGATGTCGCCTCTTGTCTTGAGCCTTCCCTCTTCTGCCTCATTAATGAGGGTTCCCAGTTCTCCGATTATTCCGTTGATGGCTGCGATCAATTGATTGAATGCAGGAGCAATCTCGTCTTTGTCATCCCGGGGAGGAACAGAGAGGGCGATGTCTCCTTCTGCCACCTGTTTCAGACCGGCGATGATGACAAACTGGAGATCATCTGAGAATTTATCCATTGCAGAAGCAAGAGTCCCGATCTCATCCTTTCGATCCATTCTGAGTCTGTTACTCAGGTGCCCGAGACTCATCTCCTGCATCATAAAGGCACCCTGAGAAAGAGGACCTGTGATGCTTTTGCTTATTATTATTCCGAGTGATAGTGACAGGATGGCTCCTATCAGGATAATGATCACCAGTGTAAGAATGATTGAAGAGACCGTTTTAGCTCCTTCATTCTTCAGGGCCAGTGCATCATCACGGTTCATCTGAACGAGTTTGTCAATTGCATTGGTGAATGCCTTCCTCTCGTTCACAAGATCTCCTGTGGTCAGTGCTGCTACTGCAGCCTTACCATCACCTGAATCGACGATCTTATTAAAATCAGCGAATGCGATCTTGTACGCTTTCCATGATCTCATTGCCTCATTAAATATTGTCCGTTCCTCATCTGTTGCTATGAATCCCTCATATACAGAGAGGTTTGCATCCACAGACTTCATGAGGGCGTCACTATCAGCCCTGCTACTCTCCCTGGTTTCTGGGATAAGATAAATACCCGGAGGATTTCCACGGAGATGCCAGATCTGGGACTGCATCGTCTCCAAAATATCAGTTGGGACAAGTTGCTGGTCATACATCTCATTGAGGTATGTATCGGTTGTTGTCACTCCAACATACCCGGTAACCCCAATAAGTATCATAATGATCACAACTGCAAGAAACGTCCCAATTAGTTTCCTTCCAATTGGCATGTCATCTAAGAATTTCATAAAACCCCTCCGAATAACGGGTTAACTATACCTCTATATGTGATTGTATTTGTAATGATCTCAATTTTATCGCTGAATTGTGATTTAAATCA
>CAZVAS010000134.1:0-6254 GCA_964625165.1 uncultured Methanospirillum sp.
GGGACAGGGATCGAGTCACCAAGTGCAATCGGAAAGTCGATCAGATTGTGATGAATCGTCATCGGGTCAGCTGGTGGAATATTTCTTGGAAGGTCTTCTGGAGGGGCCAGGACCACAACTGTTGCAGGGATCACCTCTTCCACTTTGGAGACTTTCACCGTGTCGCCGATGGAGACGTTTGCATTAGTCCGGGTAAAATTATCAATTCGTATTTTATTCTGGTTCCAGTCGTTGAGCTGGGCCCTCCAGACCTTGGCAACGGTGGGGGACTTCCCAAAGATCTGAATGATATCACCGGGGGAGAGCCTGAGCTGGAGCATCGTCTCAGGATCCAGGCGGGCTTTCCCTCCGCCCTGATCACCGGGATATGCACTGTCAACTTTAAGGTATGATTCCACCATTATTACCTAACAATCATATATCCGGGGATTTATAAGTATAGCAATTCATGAGAATTCTCGCGATCGACCCGTTTCACGGGGCTGCAGGTGATATGTTCCTTGGTGCTCTCCTGGGCCTTGGAGCTGACCGTGACGAGGTGATCCGGGTAATGGCTTCGGTGGTTGCTACCCCTACTATTGAGATAGTTTCACGGGCAGGGATCCAGGCCGTAAAAATACATACTCATGCAGGTCCTGCATCACGAACTCTTGAGGAGGTCATAGACAGGGTCAGATCTTCATCTGCTCCTGCTGCTGTCATTGCCAGGGCTGAAGCAGTGTTTCAGCGGATCGCGAATGCAGAACGATCAATACACGGAAGGATGGATCACTTTCATGAGGTCGGCGCTGATGATGCGATCGCAGATGTGCTTGGATCATGTATGGCGATGCACACGATATCGCTTGACACTGTCGTTGTGCTCCCGGTAGCAACAGGTTCAGGGACTCTGAAGATGGCACACGGCATATACCCGGTTCCTGCCCCGGCCACAGCTGCCATACTTTCTGCAGGAAGATTGAAGGTGATCCTCGGGGGGGGGACCGGAGAACTCTGTACCCCAACTGGTGCTGCTTTGCTTGCCGAGTTCTGTTCCGGGCAGACAGATTCACTCCCGATAGGACATCTGGATGCATGTGGATATGGTGCCGGTGACCGTGATGATCCACATTCCCCGAATGTTCTGAGGATGCTGCTTCTTACCACATCTGAAATGATTGCAGAGGATGAGGTTGACATCCTTGAGACCAATGTCGATGATGTCCCAGGTGAGGTGATCGGGTATCTCCTTGAGAGACTTATGGAAGAGGGAGCCAGGGATGCAAGTGCCACACCTCTGACTATGAAGAAAGGAAGACCGGGCCACCTCATCAGAGTGATTGTAAAACCAGATGATGCTAAAAGGCTCTCAATTCTCATGGCACGTGAGACCGGTACGCTTGGAGTCAGGTGTATCCCTGCGGTCCACCGGTTCATCGCAGATCGGAGAATTGAAGAGATTGAGTGCACGATAAACGGCAATAAGGCCACATTTCCAGTAAAGTTTGGCATACTTGAAGGTTCATGTTACACTCTGAAGGCAGAGTATGAGCATGTATGCAGATTTGCCAGGGAACATAACCTTCCGGTTGTACAGGTGAGACGCGAGGTAGAAGAGGCTGCATGGGAGAAGGAATGCAAGAGGCAGGGCTTCCGGCAGTAAGCCGGTACTATGAATCAAGCGGGTGCATCCCGCTTGACGAACTGATCGGGGGCGGATATCCGAAGAAGATGATCACCCAGATCTATGGAGAACCTGGTGGAGGAAAGTCAACATTCTGTCTTATCGCAGCAGTTTCAGTCCTCAGGGCAGGTAAGTGTGTGGTTTACGTTGACACCGAGAGTTTTTCGGTAGACCGGTTCACCCAGATCGCAGGCAGCCAGGCTGAAGAACTTTCAGAACGGTTTTACCTGTACGAAGCAGCAGATTTCGATCAACAAGCTTCCATGATCCAGGATGCTGGGCATATCCTCTCAACCCGTGACACAGGCCTTATCGTTATTGATTCTGCAACCGGCCTGTATCGGACTGAACTCGAACACGGGCAGGACTCACTCCAGCGCCTCTCAAGACAGATCGTAGTCCTCCTCGGGTACGCCAAACGGTATGATATCCCAATCCTGCTCACCAACCAGGTGTACATGGATCCTGCCAAGAACGATTTCGCACCACTCGGGGGAACCAGTCTCTTTCACCTCTCAAAAGTGATCCTTCGGATTGATCGGATGGAGGGTTTCAGGAGGGTCAGGATAGTCAAGCACCATGCTCTGCCTGAGGGGAGCAGTCTCAACTTCTCCATGATCCATGAGGGGATACAGGTTTCTGGGATTTCTGATCAGACAGATCCATCCCAGGACCCATAACTCATAAATGATCCAGAACCTACCTGATCAGCTGAACATATATCTGCAGGATCAGGAGGAGTTTTTTCACGAATTATATCCGTTTTTCATTGATTGCATGGATGGCCACTTTTACAGTGTTGGCGATGGTATGCACGCCCCTAACAGGTGCAGACTCCCCCGTGGAGTTTCCCCCCGCTGTCGGGCCGTACTCCGGGGACTATGTATATATAACTGAACCGGGACGATATACCCTTGAGCAGAATGTTTCACACCATTATCCGGTAGGGGTCATCATCGCTGCCCCGTCTGTTGTTCTTGATGGGCAGGGGTATTCAATACAACCCGCAGGAGAAGATCCTTCATCTGTAGGTATCTGGATTCGTCTGACAGATCAATCCGGAAATCCGGTGACGGGAGTCACCATCAAAAATGTCAGCATTGAGGATGAGGGAAACGGAATCTATTCTGAAGGGATTGATTCATCGATCTTTCCATGGGGGCAGGATCACACTGCCGATCCAGATGCGATAAAAGCAGCGGAGTCAACCCGGAACCTGATCCTCTCCGGGCTCTCGATCACCTCGTGCCATGAGGGAGTAACCCTCTCAAACAAGTCTGATACCAAAATAACAACCAGTACGATATCAGACTGCACGGGTTCAGGGGTTACCGTTACTGGTGGCAGGGTTGATGTTCAGGATTCCCGCCTCATAAACAATGTCGAGTCAGGTATCATACTCAACAAGAGTTCAGGCTCTGATATTTCATCATCGACGATCGAAGGGAACGAACGAGCAGGAATTTCCTTGAATGAAGTGAATGGAGCCAAAATTCTCAACAACCAGCTCCATAACACACAGAACATAGAGAGGGATAATCAGAGCACAGATGTTGTGATCTCTCCATCACCGGAACCCGGAGAGCCTGAACGCACTATCCAGACCCAGGAGAAGGAAGTAAGGAACAAGAGTGACACTCTGTCTCCTGTTAAGGAGAGCAAAACCAGCACAGGGAAGAACCCGGCCAACCTGATATCCGGGGTTCTTGATCTCAACCAGACATCATCACCAGCACCAATATTGACTGTAAATCCTGTAGTAACGGTTTCTCCAGAAAGCACGCCAACACAGGATACAACTCCAAAGACCATCATGACCGGTATTCATGCGGTTGTATCAGGAGATTCCATCCCAAAAGAGATGAAAGGAGGAAGTACGTATCCTGTTGGACTTGTACTGGTCAATGACGGATCAGATGACTGGATCTCACAGTATCAGATAGGAGTCATGGCTCTGGAAGATACAGCAGAATACGGGCCTGCCTGGATCGGCATCCCTGAAGGAGTTCAGGTGAAATCAGGCCAGTCCCAGACCCTGTCCTTTGATCTCAGAGCCCCTTCAAAGCCCGGAACATACACGCTCAAATATCAGGCAGCACGTCAGGGAACCGGTGTTCAGGTGCTCTTCGGACGGGCATATACAAAAACCGTAACTGTGACCTGAACCCATCATGGGTTCAGGACTTTTTCTTCTAAAAAAGGATCATTAAAGACTTACCAGCCGTCATCCATCTCACGGGTTGCAATCAGTTTATCTGCCTCTTCATCAAGTCCCAGTTTGCGCAGGCATTCAACCTTTGCATCATACACTTCAGCATGATTGGGCTCTATCCTGATGACCCGATCATAACATTTGATCGCTTCCTTGCAGGTATCAACCTTTGCCAGAGAGTTCCCAAGTTCAAACCAGCTGTCTGCATCCTCGGGGTCCTGCTTGAGGATCTGCTTGAAACAGGATATGGCCTCCTTGTGCTCACCCATCTTCTGAAGGCTGATCCCCTTATTGTAGAGGGCATTGATATCACCCGGGGCCAGTTCGATTATTTTGTTGAAACACTCGACTGCATCTGCATGCTTATCGAGCTCGGCAAGTGCTGAACCTTTGTTACTTAATGCATGTACATTGGAGGGATCAAGCTCGATAACCATGTTGAAACAGGGGATTGCCTTGCTGTATCTCCCCATGAAGAAGTAATTGACACCCATGTAGAGCCAGTACCTGGGATCCTTGTCATTGATCCTGAGGGACTGCTCAAAGGAATCGATCGCCTCCTGATACCGGATCAGATTCATCATAGCAAGACCCTTCTGGAAGTATGTATCCTCGTCAACCGGATCAAGCGATATCGCTTTTTCATAACACCGGATGGCATCGTCAAACTTCTGCATAGCACCTAATTTGTTGCCTTCTTCCTTCCAGCGTCTTGCTTCCTTTGTGCTGATCTCATCACCCATAGGTGGCCCCCGATTCCCAGAACCAGATACTGAGGATTATGTTCATTCTGCATTAAAGATATCTATCTGATTTCAAAAAATGAAACGCTCAATACCAGTCCGGAGAAATAATCCGTATGTACGGGTTATCAGGGAACCTGCCTGATGAGTTAAGCGATGATCAGAATGAGGGTGATCGCCAGAATTTTCTGCTGCTTCTGCTGATGATGCTGCCCTTGCAGGTCATCTACCCGGTTCTGGCAGGAGGTCAGGCTGGGCAGATCTCACTAACAATCTTCTTCTCATTCATTCTTGTTGCCGGACTCTGGCTTATGAGGGGTTCCCGCAGAAGATTTCTGATGGCAGCGATCCTTGTACTGGTCTCCCTTGAACTTATCTGGGTCTCCCTCTGGCAGGCAGCAGCATCCCTTCTTCCACTTGGTGAGTTCTGCCTTCTGCTCTTTCTTATTATCCTGAGTGGTCTGTATCTGATCACCTTTATCAGAACCCGACTACCGGTACTTGATCTATTGCTTGCTGCAGCTGCACTCTTCCTGCTGATTGGGACAGTTCTTGGTCTGGCACTCTACCTGTTTTCAGGGCTCTATCCAGGATCTGCCACAGGGGCACGGGCGTATTCAGATCTCCCTGAAGCTCTGTCAGACGGCATTGCCATTCTGACAACCAATGGTTCAGGCATTATTGTAGGAGGGTCCATGCCTCTTCTCAGAATCGTTTCATCCTTTGGGATGATAGGAGGAGTACTCTTGATTGCGCTCCTGATCGCCAAGACGGGTATTAGTCTGAAAAAATAGAGAGGAAACAGAATCAGAGGATGAGCATACCGGTGAAGACAACATCAGCCGGACCTTTCATGGTCGCTCCATCTGTAAGGGTGATGGTGAGCGGACCTCCCTGGGTCTCCACCTCAACTACATCCCCGGTCTTTCCAAGCCGGTGAGCAATGGCAGCAGACGCCGTTGCTCCGGTTCCACAGGAGAGGGTTTCCCATTCCACACCCCGCTCAAATGTGCGGATCCTGATAGAGTTCTGATCTGTGACCTCGACAAAGTTCACATTTGCCCCTTTTGGGAAGAACTGGCTGTTCCTGATTGCTGGGGCCTGCCCGCATACATCAATTGAATCAAGATCCTTTACAAAGATCACTGCATGCGGAACACCGGTGTTTGTCGCATAGACCTCATACCCGTTGATGATCTCATGGAACTCCCCACTTCCTTTTGCCGGAATGGACGGGGCATCATATTGTGGCTTTGTCATGGTGACTTCAGCGAGAAAATCCCCGTCCTCATCATACCCACAGACAACGTCAACCAGTCCGGCAATGGTCTGGACGGTTGCCTTTTCTTTTATATAACCCATGTCGAAGGCATACCGTGCCAGGCACCTGATACCGTTCCCACACATCTCAGCCTCACTCTCATCCGGTTGGAAGAGCCGCATTGCTGCCTTTCCATCCGGTGTCTTTCCGAGGAAGAGGACGCCGTCACCACCAATTCCCATCCTGCGATCGCAATAGACCGCTGCAAACTCACCTTTCATCTCGTCGGGAACCTTGATGCCGTCCCACTCGTCGATCAGAACAAAGTCGTTGCCGTTCCCATGTAGTTTGACAAAAGGCAGATCCATATTCAGA
>CAZVAS010000135.1:0-1351 GCA_964625165.1 uncultured Methanospirillum sp.
GCAAGCACCTTCTGGATGGCAGCCTCAACCATCTTTGCATTATCACGCTCCTGCACGTACTTCAGGAGTAGCGAGATACACCTGATGGCTGCAATCGGATTTGCAATCCCTTTGCCCGCAATATCAGGAGCACTCCCGTGCACTGGCTCAAAGAGGGCATGACCCTTCCCGATGTTTGCACTCGGGAGCATTCCAAGGCCACCCTCAAGGTAGGCAGCTGCATCAGAGAGAATATCTCCAAAGATATTCGTTGTCACGATCACATCGTACCGGTCAGGATGTTGGAGCACATCGAGCACCAGGGCATCGATATACTTCTTGTCAACCGAAACACCTGCTTTCTCTGCCTCCTCCTGGCAGATCTGAAGGAAGTAGACATCAGACTTCAGGATGTTGGCCTTGTTGCCGATAGTCAGATGACGTCTGCGTCTGCGGGCACACGAACTTGCAAACCGTGCTATTCTCCGCGAACCTTCTTCGGTCACCAGCCTGAGCGTGCAGGCCCGGTCTTTCTCCTGCCACTCAATTCCGGAGTACAGACCTTCGGTATTCTCTCGCACAATCAGGATATCAAAGCCGGAACCGAAGACCGGCCTGAGGTTGGCATAGAGATCAAGTTCTTTTCTGATCGTGAGCACGACGCTATGATATTCAGGATCAGGTGGTGTAGTGATGGCCCCGAAGAGGATGAGGTCAGCATCCCTAAGGGCAGCCCGGGTTGTCTGTGAGAGCGGATCACCGGTCCGCTTCCAGCATTCATACCCGAGATATACCTGGCTGAACTCCCATTCAGGATGGAAGATCTTCAGCACATCCACTGCAGGAGCGATAACTTCAGGACCGATCCCGTCACCTGGTGCAACAACCACTTTCATGATCTCTTCCTCTCATTCATCAGTTCATACACGGCATCTGCGATCTGTTTTGGAGAAGCCCCCCAGTGAACAACCACTCCGTGCTTTTCGTTTATCACCTGAAGCCCGGCCCGTTCTGCCCTGCAGCACCGGGCGATAAACGGCTCCTCTGCAGCGGCATTTGCCGGACAGATATCAATCACCGGGAATTCCCTGCCATAGCATTCAGAGAGAACCTGCCTGGCAGTCATACAACCTGCAACCTGCTCACCGCCGGTGAGGTGATCAGAGTCGATGGTCCGGGAGAAACCGGCTGCCTTGCAGGGGAAGACCTCTGCACCGGTCTCTCTGATATCCCTGACATGGAACTCGAATGCTATCTCGAGTTCTCCAAAGATCCCGGTTACTTCAAGACTTTTGATAGTCTCTGCAAGATGTGCCCGGGGTGGTGTCACATCATACACATGAACCGTGCACAGGGCAGAGAGATCAGGATC
>CAZVAS010000135.1:1451-6249 GCA_964625165.1 uncultured Methanospirillum sp.
ATCCTTGGTCCTGAGATACCGGCCTGCAATGACGAGGTCTGTGTCGATGTCTGCACCGATGCAGACAGCAGGGCCTGATCCTGCAAGAAGGGTCATACTACCTCCCTGGGATCTGCAATCTCCCCGGCAATTGCACTTGCAGCCGCAGTCGACGGTGAAGAGAGGTAATAGGAGGCACCGACACCCATCCGGTTTCTGAAGTTCCGGTTCGCGGTTGAAAGTCCGACCTCCCCGTCACCAAGCACACCCATGTGGGCACCAAGGCATGGACCACACCCGGGAGGGCCGACAATACAGCCTGCTGAGACAAGCGTTGCCATCACACCGGATGTGACAGCCTGCAGGTAGTCTGCCTGTGATGCAGGAACGACCACCGTTCTGACTGCAACCTTTTTGCCGTCGAGGATGGCAGCAGCACGGGAAAGGTCTTCGAACCTCCCGTTTGTGCAGGTTCCGATAAAGACCTGATCGAGTTGGGTTCCTGCCAGTTCTGACACCGGTTTCACGGTATCGACCCGGTGAGGAACAGCCAGCAGAGGTTCGAGTTCATGAAGATCGATCCAGATCTCTTCGGCATAGACCGCTGCATCATCAGGGTTTTGGGCCTGGCAGGACTGATCGTATTTCGAGAGATATTCCCGGGTGACCTCGTCAGCGTACCAGAGCCCAGCCTTTGCCCCGGCCTCGACTGCCATGTTACTCAGCGTCAGTCTTCCTTCCATTGGAACCGATGGCACAGACTCACCCAGAAACTCAAGGCTCTGGTATGTAGCCCCGTCCATTCCCAGTTCTGCTACATAGGAGAGTGCAAGATCCTTGAACTCTACTCCTTTTCCCAGAGCACCGGAGAGGTAGATCGCGATGCTCTCAGGAATACGAAGCCAGGTCTCACCGGAGACCCAGATTCCTGCCATGTCACTTGCTCCGACCCCGGTTGCAAACGCACCGAAGGCACCGAGGGTGCATGAGTGCGAGTCGGCACCGATGACCACTTCACCGGGCAGCACACGCCCTTCTGCCATATGCTGGTGGCAGATACCGCCACCGACATCAGAGAAGTGCATCCCGGACTTTACTGCAAACTCACGAAGTTCACGCTGAAGATCAGCAGTCTGGCTGGTATTTGCAGGAGCGATGTGATCGTAGATCACATAACAGGCACCAGGGTTTGCAATCCCCGGAGCTCCCATCTCGTCGTATATTACCTTGGCCTGGATACCGGTTCCGTCATGACAGAACGCCTTGTCGATCCGTTTGTCGCTAAAACTTCCGGCCTGAGCACCCAGAATCTTCTCTGACAGAGTTCCCATTGTTGATCTCCTTTCCGGTCACGTTTCTGATGATATCCTGCAGAACCTGCGGGGATATGACACACTTTCCTTCGCTCTCCCTCTTGATCTCCTCAAGAACCTTCGTGATCTCCTCGTCAGGGAGCTGATATCCGAATGTCGTAAGGATGTGGGTGAGGGCCCGCTTGCCGGTGTGCTTTCCGAGGATGAACTGCCGGTCAAGCCCGAGCAGCTGCGGCGGAACAAACTCGTAGGTCTCGGGGTTCTCAAGGATTGCAGCGATGTGAATCCCGCTCTCATGAGCGAATGCATTTGCACCGACCACCGGCTTTGTTGCCGGCATCACGATCCCGGTATATATCTGAATCTTCTCAGAGAGTGCAGGTATCTGGGTCATGTCATACCGGTCGATTCCCCCTTTCAATGCAAGGGTGACAAGCACCTCTTCGAGGCGTGCATTTCCGGCCCGTTCACCGAGCCCGTTCACCGTGGTATGTAACTGGTATGCACCGAGCTCGGCTGCGATGATCGTGTTTGCTGTTGCACACCCGAGATCGTTATGAGCATGCATGGCGATTGGGATCGGGACATTCTTCACTAGTTCAGGGACGATCGTGGCAACCTCAAGAGGAGTAAGGCGCCCGGTGGTGTCTGCAAAGGTGACATAACTCGCCTTGTGTTCGGCAGCCTGTTTGTATATATCAATCAGGACCGGTAGCGGCGTCCGTGAGGCATCCTCTGCACCGAACCTGACGATCAGGCCATGGTCGATGGCATAGTCACACTGGGCAAGGGCATTGGCAAAGACCTCTTCACGGGGCTTTTTGTACTTGTGCTGGATGTGAAGGTCTGATGTCGCCACAAAAAGCCCGATCATATCAACTTCGGCATCGAGGGCTGCATCTACATCCTCACGGCAGGCCCGGGAAAGCCCGCAGATCTTTGCATCAAGGCCCATGCGTGAGACCGAACGGACGATCTCCTTCTCATGAACCGAGACTATCGGGAATCCTGCCTCAATCACCTCGACACCGGTTGCATCAAGGCGCTGGGCTATATCCTGCTTTTCTTCTAGTGTAAACGAGACCCCGGGGGTCTGTTCGCCGTCACGGAGTGTTACATCACAGATCTCAACATGCCACGGTTTCATGATCAATCACCTCAGGACAGGAGCCATAGACGAGGATCGTCTTCGGCCGGTCAGGGATGGTCAGCAATCGTTCAAACTGTTCCAGGTCTTCTGCATTACAGACATGCGGGTCTGCAAAGCCAAGGTATGGAAGGGGATCAGGTACAGGCTGACCACCGGTCATGCCCATGCACCGGTTTACCATCACGATACAGAGGAGGGGCAGATCCTCCTGGTACACCTCGATGAGGGCCTGAAGCCCGGAGTGCAGAAGTGCATAATCTCCAATCAGGGCTACATCTCCTGATGATGAAGCAACTGCAACAGCAGATCCCATACCATAACTTGCAACACCGAACGAGTAGGGCGGATTCATTGCAATCAGGCTGCACCCGGTGTCGCAGATCGCAGAAAGACCTTTTCTGGCCATCAGTTCAAAGTGCGGTCTGAATGGACAGGCAGCACAGAGCCCAAGGGTGCTGCCACGTTCTTTCCGGTTCTTCGGTGCAGGTGATGAAGGAGCAGGGGGAAGAGGATGGGGAGCAAGCCCAGCTGCACTTATCCGGGCAGACCCCTCTGCTGCACGGACGGCCCTTCCGTACATCGTCAGGTCTGAACCGGCAAGACCTGATACCCGGGTTTGTGCAGGACAAACAGAGTCAGCAGTGCCAGAGATCCCGAACCCTGAAGCCGGGGATCGTATCTCTTCTGCAGTGATCCGAAGGAGAGCAACCCGGGAGAACTCTTCAGAGGCAGAGAAGGCATCACTGACCCCGGACTCTGACACTCCTGATATGACCGGGATGGACGCAACCGGACCGAAGTACCGCGAATCCTGTACGGTCATGGTGTTCTTTGCGGTCGGATCGTCACCACAGACGATGACAACACCGGCATTGAGACCCTGGAAGGTTGCATGAACCAGGGGATCCACGAGTGCATTCATGCCCACGTGTTTCACGATTACACAGGCCCTCCGGCCGGCGAGTGAGTCACCAATAGCACGTTCGAGTGCTACTTTTTCATTGATGACAAGCCTGGCTCCGGTCCGTTCCACAAGTGAAGAGACGGGATAGCCGGGAACAGCATAGATCCGGTCAGCACAGGATCTAATGGTCCGGACAAGCAGTTCTTCCCCAGTCTCATTCAACGCCATCACTCCCTCCCCGGAATCATGTCACATCCCATACAGGCCGGGCACATTGTCAGGGCCATGGTCGGGTCAAGACCGGATGTCCGGAGTGCAGCATCCAGGTATCTGAATATTCGCTTGATTCGTGCTGCATCAGGCCGTGAGAACTCTTTCAGCTCTGCAGTCGGGTTGAGCGGCCTGATGACCGGTATCACCCCATCATTACAGAGCGAGGCGATGCATGCTTCCATGTCACCATCGCTCTCCCCAAGCCCGAGGATAATGTTCGAGAAGACATGCCCTCTTCCGAATAGTCTGACTGAATCACGAAGGATCTCTCTGATAGATCCGAACGAAAGTCCGGGGCACATCTCTGCAAAGAGTTCAGGCGTTGCAGCCTCAAGGTTGAACTTTACCTCAACTACTGCCGCCTCTTTGAGCCGTGCAGGAGTCTGCAGGGTAGGATAGATCGAGACACCGATAGGAACGGAGAACCGGGTAAGCCGGGAAACAACCTGAACAGCATATGCCTCCTCCTCCTCAATGCTCTCAAGCACACCTGAAGTCAGGGAGATCGCATCAATTGTTTCCTTCACCGATTCGACGAGGTTCTCGATCTCCTCTATGGTCTTTCGCTTTCCCTTCAGCACCGGGACATTGCAGTACCGGCAAGAGAAGATGCAGGTCGGGGTGATCGTGATATATGCCTGCCTCGGGCAGTGAAGTGCAGGGCGTTCAAGAGTTCCTTCATACCTCTCTCCGTCTACCATGAGTTCTGCCCTTCCTTCCCCGAGGTGATGGATAACTACCGGTGAAGCATCAGCCAGCGAGAGTCTTACCCGGTAGGTTCCAACCGAGAAGAAGAGGGAACCACGACCGCCTGCACCGGGACCAGCGGTCGAGCGGGTGAGATACTCATCCACCGGTTCATCGGTGACCTGTGCAGTTCCGATCGCGAGCAATCGCGCTTTCAGATCTTCCCAGTTGTTACGGTCCATAGAGTTCGAGTGCCTCATCGTACCTGGTATAGAACGGGATGGCTGCAATCGCCCCGGTGATACCACGGCCATTCATGATGATCTTCAGGTTTCCACACTCCAGTCTGCCAGCTTCGTCCGGGTCAACCTGACCGCGTTTCACCTTCTCGGCAAATGGAAGAAGTTCATCAGGAGAGAACCCGGAGTACACAGCCATACCGGTCTTCTCAGAGAGGGTATACTTCCTGAGCAGCCCTGCAAACCGGTCGAT
>CAZVAS010000136.1:0-6182 GCA_964625165.1 uncultured Methanospirillum sp.
GTCTGGCCGTTCCCTGAAGATCTCTTACACAGATTCCCGAATGTGAAGGCCTTCATCGTCCCTGAACTCAATCTCGGTATGATATCCCGCGAGATCGAGCGTCATGTATGTGTACCTGTCATATCAGCCGGAAAGATCGGAGGAGAACTCCACTCACCTGATGAACTGATCGCGATTGTTGAGAAACTTCGCTCCGGAGGTGCTCCATGAGAGATGAGTGGCTCAGGAAAGACCGGCTCCCACATATCTACTGTGCAGGATGTGGAAACGGTACGATCATCAACTGTGTGCTTGAAGCGGTCGATCAGATCGGCTGGAATATGGATGAGACAGTTTTTGTATCTGGTATCGGGTGTTCCTCACGTGCACCCGGTTACATCCTTACCGACTCGCTTCACACAACACATGGGAGGGCTCTTGCGTTTGCCACCGGTGTGAAGATGGCAAACCCGTCGCTGAACGTGGTGGTCTTCACCGGGGATGGGGACCTGTCAGCGATTGGGGGAAATCACTTCATCCATGCCTGCAGGCGAAATATCGATCTCACGGTCGTCTGCATGAATAACTACATCTATGGGATGACCGGTGGCCAGGGAAGCCCGACGACTCCCATAGGAAAGACCTCAACCACCACACCGTACGGTGCCGAAGAGACACCCTTTGACCTGGCAGAACTTGCGGTCGCTGCAGGGGCAAATTATGTGGCACGCTGGACATCCTTTCATGTCAAGAGGCTGACGCAGGCCGTTCTCGACGGGATGAACACACCCGGATTTTCGTTTATCGAGGTGAGATGTCAGTGTCCGACCTCATATGGACGGCGAAATAAATACAGGCAGCCGGGGGATTTCATAACCTATCTGCGTGAAAGTGCGATCCTGAAGGAACAATGGGATCAGACTACAGCTCCCGGAGATGAGCTTCCTCAGGACAAATTCCTGGTCGGAGAGTATGTCCGAAGAAAACGGCCTGCCATGGGGGTACCTCATGAGGCATGAGGTCCGGTTCTCCGGGTTTGGTGGTCAGGGTATCATTCTGAGTGCGGTCATCCTTGGAAGGGCCGCGGCCCTTTATGACAACCGGTATGCTGTTCAGACCCAGGTATACGGGCCAGAAGCCAGGGGGGGTGCATCCATGAGCCAGGTTGTCATCGATGATGAACCGATCCTCTTCCCGAAAGTGAAGATCCCCAACCTCTTTGTTATTATGAGCCAGGAAGGGTTTGAGAAGTACGGCAAAAATGCCCCTGTCGAGGCAACGATGTTGCTTGATTCAGGCCTGGTCCATGACCGTCCTGCATGCAAGTACATTGAGATCCCGGCAACCCGGGAGGCTAAAGAGAAACTCGGCCGTGATATCGTGGCCAATATCATCATGCTTGGCAGTCTGACAGAAGCCACTGGTGTTGTCTCCAAAGAGGCACTTGAAAAGGCAATTCTGGCAAGTGTTCCAAAAGGCACAGAAGAGTTGAATCTGAATGCTATGCGCCTTGGGTTTGCATTGGCCTCACCTGATCAGTAAGGAGAAACCTGGATGAAGTTACTCGAATATGAAGCAAAAGCGATTCTGAAAGAAGCAGGTATACCAGTCCCCAAAGGGATCCTTATCCGAGCTGGTGATGATGCGGGAGCCGGGGCTGCACAGATAGGAGAACTCGTTGTAGTCAAGGCGCAGGTTGATGTGGGCGGCCGGGGAAAAGCAGGAGGCATTCAGATGGCCGACTCTTCAACAGTCCAGGAGGTATCAGACCGACTGCTCGAATCACGGATCAAGGATGTCCCGGTTCATGCCGTGCTTGTTGAGGAACGCATCGCAATAGAGCATGAATATTACCTTTCCATCTCCATCGACCGTTCATCTGGATCTCCGCTCATCCTCTTCACCTCCAGCGGAGGTGTTGAGATCGAGGAGGTTGCAAGAACCAATCCTGATGCAATCAGGCGGGCAGTTGTCCATCCTCTCCTGACTGATGTTCCGGGGTACACAATTCGGTACCTCCTGAACGGGGCACCCAAGGAACTGGGTCCTGTCATCAATAAACTCTACCAGGTGTTCAAGTGCCGTGATGCTCTCCTTGCTGAGATCAATCCATTGGTGACAACTCCCTCCGGGGTATACGCAGCAGATGCGAAGATCATCGTTGACGACAATGCCCTCGCAAGGCAGGGGATCTCTGAAAACCGTGATCTTACTGATCGTGAACGCAAGGCTGAAGAGTTCGGTTTCTCATTTGTTGAACTGGATGGTTCCATCGGTGTGATCGGAAATGGTGCAGGCCTTACGATGGCAACCGTGGATCTGATCACCGTGCTTGGAGGAAAGCCTGCCAACTTCTTAGATGTCGGTGGTGGTGCTGACCGGGTGAGGGTGGCCCATGCAGTTCGGCTTCTTGGCTCCATGCCCGGAGTTTCAGTGATTATTGTAAACCTACTCGGTGGGATCACCCGCTGCGATGAAGTGGCTGCCGGCATCATTGAGGCTGGAGTTAGTCAGCAGGTGATCGTCAGACTTGCCGGTACCAACGAAGAGGAAGGAAGGACTATGCTGAACAAATACGGGTACCGGATGCTTGATACCATGGAAGAGGCGGTGGCTGCTGCTGTCGAGGTGGCACGATGATCTACGCGGACAAGAACACCCGGGTCATTGTTCAGGGTGCCACCGGTAACCAGGGATCGTTTCACATCGGCAGGATGAACCAGTATGCACAGTCTGTCGGTGGCTCTGGAGTCGTGGCAGGAGTCACACCCGGAAAAGGTGGCCAGGAGTCTGGAGGGGTTCCAGTTTATAATAGTGTTCAGGAGGCTGCTGAGGCCCATGATGCAACTGCAAGCGTGATGTTTGTACCAGGGGCAGCGGCCGGAGACTCGATCATGGAGGCGGCAGATGCGGGACTCGACCTTGTGATCGCCATCACTGAACATATCCCTATTCATGATGTGATGAAGGCATGTGCCTACGCAGAGATGCGGGACTGCACAGTCATCGGCCCTAACTGTCCGGGTCTTCTCTGTCCAGGAGAGATCAGCATGGGAATCATGCCCTCGCATCTCTATACCCGTGGCCAGGTTGGTGTCATCTCCCGGAGCGGGACCCTCACCTACGAAGTGGTCCATGAGCTCACACGGGCAGGGATCGGGCAGAGTAGTGTGGTAGGGATTGGTGGGGATCCTGTTATCGGTCAGACGTTTGCTGATGTTCTGGACAGGTTCTCCGAAGATCCCCAGACAAAGGCAGTTGTGCTTCTCGGTGAACTTGGAGGGAATCTTGAAGAGGAAGGAGCACGAATGGCTGACCTGCCTGTAGTTGTCTTCATCGCCGGAACAACGGCTCCTCCGGAGAAGAGAATGGGTCATGCAGGAGCCATTGTATCTGGCGGTGAAGGTGATGCAAAATCAAAGATACAACGCCTGAAGTCGCTGGGTATTCCTGTTGCCTCCCGGCTCTCTGAGATACCTGGTCTGATCAAAGAGATGGTGTAATAGGTATGTCAATTCTTGATAACATCAAAGGGCCCCGTGGTGATGAAGGGGATCCAAGTGGTGGGAAGTTCAACCCGTTCAAACTCCTTGATATCGGAGAGATCATGGTCAGGTATACTGATGGGATCAGGATCAAGGACTTCGTTTTTCTCGCAGTTCTCACCAGCGAACGACTTATTCTGATCGACAGTGCCAGGCAGGGTACCGGACAGATTACAAAAGAGATCCCGTTCTCTGTGATCAAGCAGGCTGAACTTGAACGTGATGAGCGGGATCGCCCGAGCCTTGCCATCTCTATGGAAGTGGGCGGGCAGCAACGCGTAATGCGGCTTGTCTTCACCGGGCTCATCAGTGAACCTGATACTGAATGCAGGGAATGGTTCACTGCAATCAATGGATACCCTCCTGAACGGATTGAGAAGCAGGAGATCAGATTGGACGAACCTGTGACCTCTCCGGCACAGGAACAGCGTTCATATCCTGAGCCTGTTGTACAGCAACAGCCTGCACCTGAACCGCCTCAAGTGGCGTATGTGCCACCTCCCGTGCATCAAGTTCCTCCAGTTCCCACCCTTGCCCCTGAAATGATCCCGGCTGTATCTCTGCCGGAGCCGATCGCGTATGAACCTCAGGCAGATGAGATAAGAGCTCCTGAACCGATTCAGCCCCCTGCTCCGGTTTATCGACAGCCTCCACCACCAGAGCCCGTGAAGCCGGCCCTCAGAGCAGAACCTGCTTCAGTCGTTCCCAGAGTTCCCTCCGTCCCCCCGGCAGCAAAGAAGGTTCCCCCTTCCATCCCGGTCCAGGAAGGTTCTGTTCGCATCATCATGGAAAAGCCGGATATCTCCCCTGTTCGGTTCCGTGCAGAACCTACAGGAGAAAAACAGCAGAAGGGAAATATATCCTGGAAATATTGTATCCAGTGCGGCTCACGAATTCCTTCGCAGTCACGGTTCTGCCAGTCCTGCGGAACTCAACAGACCTGATTGATGACAAAGACCTCCCCGGTGCGTACCAGGTATATTGAACTGGATGCCGTCCGGGGAGTTGCCATCTGCATGATGGTGATATTCCATCTCGTCTTTGATCTCTCCTTCTTCTCGATCTATCAGGTTGAGACATCACATGGTTTCTGGCGGTTTTTTGGGTACATGACCGCTGCCTTGTTTGTGCTCATTGCCGGAGTTGCTGTTGCACTTCGTGCAGGAAGAACTTCCCTTCCTGAAGAAGGATTAACTCGTGCCATCCCGTTTTTTAAAAGAGGATTCTTTCTCATCGGCGTGGGCCTTCTGGTCACCGTTGGGACCTATATATTTCTGCATGGAGAGGGGTACGTGCTCTTTGGAATCCTGCAGCTCATCGGGACCTCGACGATCCTCGCCCCCTTCTTCTTCAGACTTGGAAAGAAAACTATAATTCCTGGCATCATAATCCTCCTTGCCGGATGGATGATCACCCTGCCGAATGGCCCGGTCTGGTTATTATGGGCTGGCATTCATCCGGTTGACTACATCTCCGTGGATTATACACCACTAATTCCCTGGTTTGGCGTGTTCCTCATTGGTATGGCAATTGGGGCATGGTTGTATCCCAATGGTCAGCGTTCGTTCAGGTTGCCGGTGTGGATTGAAAAGATGCTTCACATCCCATCCATTCCGGGAAGACATTCACTCATTATATACCTGGTTCACCAGCCAGTGCTGTTGCTCATCCTGTCTGGATTATACGGAAAAATACTAGGGATATAAAATCCCGGAAATAGATCTAGAGGGTTACCTTCTGAATGATATCGCTGCAACTGCACCGATCAGTGACAGTATGACAATTGCTGCAGGTAGAGGAGTTTTTTTACCTGGTGATTGAACCGGAGCAGATGAAGTTATGTTTGAGAGGTTCTTCTCCACTGACTTTAGCCTGTCTTTTGCCATTGTGAGATTTTTGTCCAGATCAACTGCATGCTTCAGAACATCAGCAGCACCTGTGAGATTTCCTGTCTTTTCATAAACAGTTCCAAGATAATACCATCCGATTGCACTCTTTGGGTCAGACCTTGTTGCCCTCTCTAGTGCATCAGCGGCCCCGGTATAATTCTGCTGTTCATATCTGACGACCCCTATATTGCGCCAGGCAATTGTCATTTTTGGATTTAAACTGATTGCCTTCTCATACGCTGCTACCTCCTCTGTCTTATTTCCGAGCATTCCAAGTGTATAGCCCAGGTTGTACCATCCTTCAGAGTCTGTTGAGTTTAGACGGGTTGCATTCTCTAATGCGGCCTTTGCTTCTGTGTATCTCTTCTGTGTTGTAAGAGTCAAACCCAGATTGTTCCATGCATCAGACATGTTTGGATCCATACTGACTGCTATCTGGTATTCACGGGTTGCATTATCTATAATGCCAAAACTGTAGAATGCGTTCCCCATCTCAAAGTGATCTTTGGCAGTTTTCGGAGTGGTATTGGAATCTGCCCACACCTGGCCGAACACGAACAGGATTGATATGCTGATCAAAAGCAGCAGGATTATTCTTCGCATAATTATCTGTAAAAAGTTGAACTGAATGAGGATAAGGGTGCCGGGTTAGCCAGTCCACTCTCTGTTATGATCCGCTTTCATCAATGAACAGGGGAACATGCGCAAAAGTGTTACAGTCAAACACTCCTCCTGGAGTGATCCGCAAGGCTGGAATCACTGTCAGTGA
>CAZVAS010000137.1:0-2248 GCA_964625165.1 uncultured Methanospirillum sp.
AAACCCCAATGGTGCCCATTGGGGGCCCCATCAGGACTATTCAAAATGATTTCATGCCAAAAGGGAGGTTCAGGCCAGGATGGCAACCGTATCAGCCCAGGCCTCAAGACCGGTCCGAATTGAATCAGCCTCATAACTGGAGATGGTGACACTGTCCCTCTTGAATGTCACCGAATAGAGTTCCCCGTTGCTTGCATGAGCCTTGAGTGTGCAACTGAACGAGTCTTCAGATGAGTCACGTGATGCACTCACACCAGTCCCCATTCCGGTAGTGATCGCTGCAGTGCCGGTGATCTGGGTAACGGCAGTGTTCACCGCTGCCATCGTCGGCCCACGAACCGGGATGCTCCCGACAGTCTTGGCCTGTGCATTCTCATACACGATCGTAGCTGCATACGCTTCTTTTGACTTTTCAACAGCAGGTTTTGAGACTCCTGCAGACTCGTAGGCCGTACATCCCCACGGATTGTTGTCCAGGACATCCTGGACAAGTGCATTGAATGCAGTATAGTCAGTAATTGGTGATGCGAGTTTTCGCACCGCTGACTTCACAACACTCTTCTGAGTAAAATCTCCCATATCTTCCCCCATCGTCGCAATGCTGCGACAATTACTCATATGAAGTCTGGTTATAATACCTTCATGGGGGGAGTATAAACCTGATGAAATTCTCTCCTCTTTTTTGATAATCTGTGCAATTAGCCACACCCAGTCTGATCGAAACATTATACTGCAAATAGTCCATCAATGGCAGAACGATATGCGTATCCTGGTTTTGCTGAATTTTTCAATTTTGTCGAACAGTGATCTATTCAACGATAAAAGTTGTTATTTTATTTTGATTTGTAAAGCGGAACCTTTTAAAAGATATTGGGAATATTTTCTTTTCACTGCTGGATGATCACAAACACAAACTTGAAAAAATCCTGTGAATTCAAGCAGAAATGGTGATTGTATGAACAGAAGAGGTTGTAAATGAACATACAGTACTCCCCGTCAGATGGATTTGCTTGGCGGCTTATCACCGAGGGGAGTGATAAGAGTTTCTCGTCTGGCCGTTTAATCGTATCCTTATTCTATTCCTGGGAGAAGATCTCTATACCTGTAGCCAGGGTATCCGGATTTTTCTCTGATACAGGCGCTGGAAGTCAGAAACGGATGGCGTAGATGGTTCGCAGCGCTGAGTTTCAGACAAGCCGTACTGCAGGGTATGATGCCAGGGAAATACTGCAGGATCAGGGCTATGAAGTAGCACGAGTGCTTCTGCGTTCAAATAACAAGCCAGGCACGATCGGGCTCATTGCCTGGACGCGGGATGAGACGCTCTTTATCTGCATCAGATCCTACCGCGGCAGATTTCACCTGCAGGAGGATATTGATGCCCTCTCCCTCCTTCACCGTACAGGCGCATATCCGGGTGATATCCAGTACTGGGTGCGCCAAAAAACCTGCTGGGTCAGATACCGGATCTGCATAGGTGGAGCTATCAGACTGGGAGGTTGTGATGATCCCTGTGATTAAACAGGTAGCATTGAATCTTCTGCTAACCTGCTTCCGAAATTCATCCGATCCCCGGGGCTGGTATGTCTGGTGAGATCGGCATAGCAGGAGTTCTCGCGGGTCTCAGGCTCCTTGTTCCAGATAGCCATGTGTTTGAGATCAGGACTCTCGGTCAAGATGGGATCGGTTCAGGATATTACAACTCCCATGAGAAGGCAGCAGATGATATTCTCCTGCTTGAACAGGACCTGAGAATTTCAGGGATATATCTCACCCTGAATGAAGTAAATCCGGTCCTTCTTGCACGAAGATCCAACCGTACCAAAACGAGGCTTACGCGATCTGAAGCAACCACTGCTGATTGTGATATCATCAAAAGGCGATGGCTGCCGATCGACATCGATCCGGTCCGAATATCCGGAGTCTCGTCCTCTGATGCAGAACATGAGAGTGCCATCTCTCTTGCCAAAACCATCAGATCATGGCTCTCTGATAACGGGTGGCCAGAACCAATCCTTGCAGATTCAGGGAATGGGGCGCACCTTCTATATGCAGTTGATCTCCCAAACGATGATACCAGCCGGGATCTTGTCAGGTCTCTCCTTGAGCTCCTGGACTATCGGTTCTCAACATCTGTCTGCAAGGTAGATACTGCGAACTTCAACGCATCACGGATCTGGAAAGTATACGGAACATATGCCCGGAAAGGTGACAATGTCTCTGACCGGCCGCATCGACGGTCGGGGAT
>CAZVAS010000137.1:2348-6150 GCA_964625165.1 uncultured Methanospirillum sp.
AGGCAGCGGTGGCCTGAACTTCGGGCAATGTTCGAGAGGTCTTCTCCTGCTTCCAGAACCCATCCCGGAGAACGATCTGGTAACTCTGGTAGCTCTGGTGAACTACATGGTGTCACGAATACCAGAGTCTCTGCCTCATCAGTACATTCTGCTTCTCCGGGTTCTATGGCTTCTTCTGCAGAAGGAGATACCATCTCATCAAAACCCGGTGGAACGAAGACCGTAACGAAGGGTGAGATAAGGAATCAGAAGAACGGAGGCCAGGAGAAGCAGAAACAGAAAGCGAACGATGAGAAGAATCACGGTGATGGCACGAATGAAGAAGAACGGGAGATTGAGAATGAACATGATCCTCTCCTGATTCAGGCCCGTGAGATCCTTGCATGTGGAAATCCGCTTAAAGCCATGCTTGAGACGTTTGGGAGATATCATGAGGGGGACCAGACCGTTGCCGAATGCCTCATTCATTCTCTTGTATCAAGAACAGTGATCAACAGCAGAGGGCTTCATGTCTCTATCACCGGTGAATCAGGGAAAGGGAAATCTCATGCAATAGAGACGATGAAATCCCTGATTCCTTCAGCCTACCGGCTCGATGGGAGAATGAGTGATAAAGCCCTCTTTTACATGGATGATCTCCTTCCCGGAACCGTGATCACGCTCGATGATGTCAACCTCTCTGACCAGATGCAGGAGATATTGAAAGGGGTTACCACCTCGTTTCAGAAGCCGTTTCTATACCGGACCGTCAATACCGAGAGAAAGCCACAGATATGCACGATCCCTGAACGGTGTGTCTGGTGGATTGCAAAGGTTGAAGGGGCCGGAGACGATCAGGTCTTTAACCGGATGCTCACCTGCTGGATCGACGATTCTGACGAGCAGGATCAGAAGGTGCTTGACCGGACACTTGCCGGTGCCGAACAGCTGCCTGAAGCACAGGCCCAGGTGAGTGAGGATGTCGGAGTCTGCAGGCAGATCTGGAATGAACTCCAGCCAGTCTTTGTCGTAATTCCCTATGCCCGGAGGATCAGATTTCAGTCTGCAGAGAACCGGCGTAATCCCGATATGCTTCTTGATCTCATCAGAACGAATGCTGCATTCTGTCAGAAGCAGAGGACTATGATTGAATCTGGTGGTGTCTGCTGTGTAACTGCAACAGAAGAGGATTTCAATCAGGCTGCACGCCTTTTTGTTGCCCTGAACACAGAGACCGGGGGACAGGCAACCAAACTGACTCGTCGTGAATCAGAACTCATCGAAACGATTGCAGCAGCAGATGTTCCAGAGATAACGACAGAAGAACTCCAGCAGGCGACCGGCTGGACAAACAGTTCAATCACGAAACTGATTCACGGGTATCGGTCTCGTGGGAAGACATATTCAGGAATTCTTGAGAAGTGCCCTGCCATCTCATTCCTTGACCGGTCCGTCTCGGTCGGTGATGAGGGATGCACCACCATGAGGAGAACCCGGGTCTATCGGTGGGATTCGGATCTGTTCAGAGCATGGGTGAAAGGTGGTTCAGTCTGGCTTGCTGATGATTCATCTTCGGATGACGAACACGACCCTGGTAGCAGTGATGATTCTCCAACCGAACCTCCATCAGGCATAGAATCTGGTTCAGAAATGCATGGAAGTTCTGTCATATCTGCCGGGTCTTCTCCTGGTGAGGATGCAGGTGAAGGAGAACAATTAGAGAATAAATCCGGAGTATTACTCTCATCGATACGACCACAGGATTTTACACGGGTTACCGGAGGTCCTGATAGGCGTCGGTGCTCAGTCTGCGGGAAGCGGAAAACCAGATTTCAGGAGAAGGAGTCGAAACGAAAAGACAAACCCGGGAATCATCCTGCTCTGACACTCTGTGGGTCATGTTATGCACGGGCGGTATCACGGACTGTTGCATCTCACGTTGTCCTGCCCGGCACTGTGGATACAACACAGATGGTGAAGCGTACAACTCCCTCAGGGCGATGCAATCTCTGCAATCTTCAACCCGCAGTCTGGACAGACCCTCATTCACGGACCGGACTGTGTGAGTCGTGTTACAACAGGTGTGCCAAATCCGGGCACCTTCGGTCTTCTGATAATAACAGCCCTCCTTGATCTGTCATGTGGGAGGAGGTCGGTGGTATTGGAGGGGATTGCTGGATTATCATGCATAGACCGAACAAGAGATGGTGCGACTCAAAGGGGTGCCCACATCTCATATGGGAACGGTATTACACTGCTGGCCCTGATGTCAAGGACCGCAGGCGCTCCATCTGTGCGATTATTGGAAAACAACCCGGAAATATGGGCTGTTGTCCGATTGAAAACGAGACCGGGTGAATCAGGAGATATGGCTGATGGCACCGTTTGTTGAGAGGATGAAGACTGTTACCGGGTTTGAACTCTGTGGGAGAATGATCCGTGATGAAGATTCTCTGGTAGTGTTTATCGATGGGGTTGGTACGTTCTCAATCCCCGGAGCAGTGCTGACTTCTGTACTTCTGGGTCTTGGAGATGGATCTATCTCCGGCCCAATTGAAGGAGTTGTCAGATTATCAGAGAGTGGAAAGGGATTTTACATGGATATCGGCGGGGTATCATACGCCAGCCCGGTTGCCAGGGTCAGGGCTGTGATGAGAGGAGATCAGCGTAAAGGTCCGGTGAGCAGAGTGAGATAATTCACCAGATTTTTTAAAGAGGAGGGCAATGGTCAAACGAAGACCACCCTCCTCAAATTTTCATCCTTCTGCTTTTACACTCGGTGGTAGAGAGATCTTTAATAGTTAGATATCTAACTTAATGAAAGACAATTCTTCTTAAGAGAATTTGTTGTCCTGAATCATGGAGAGACTGGTATGACTACCAAAGAGAGCATTGATGCTGTCGTTGATTTCATAAAACCTGGATCAACGGTGTATGTTGCAACTGTTGACGGAACCATCCCGCACGTTCGGCCATTTCAGTTCCAGTTTGAACAGGATGGAAAACTCTGGTTCTGCACTGCCAATACCAAGGAGATTTTTGCACAGATCTCCAAAAACCCGGCGATTGAGTTCACTTTTCTCTCTCCCGAGTATGTTACGATGCGTGTTAATGGATCAGTTGTTATCAGTGAGAATGCCCAGATAAAAGAGAAGATCATTGCAGAGAACGAACTGGTCCGGTCAATTTACAAAGAGGCTTCAAATCCGGTATTCTCGGTATTTTACATGGAGCACGGTGATGTGAGAATCTCATATCTTACCGGTGATCCTGATAAGAGATTCACTTTTTAGGTGAGATACCGGGATTTACTCTAATTTTTACATGGTTATGACCTATTCATCAATCCCCTCAGAGGCCCTCAACGGGGCCCGGTGTGGTTTTTTATGCATCGGTTCTATGTTTACGCAGATCAAAAAATACGGGAACAGGAGAAGGGCAGAAGATGAAGGGAAATGCAGTTGCTCTGATGTCCAGGGCACTTGAAGGTGCTAACCGGTTCATCATTAGTGAACTTGAGAATCGGGGTATCTCTGGTATTGCTCCTTCTCATGGCGATATTTTTTTCCTTCTGTTTCATCATGACAGGCTGCCAATGCAGGAGATTGCCAGCAAAATCCACCGGACCAAGCCAACAGTAACCATCCTGGTGAAAAAACTGGTTGAGCTCGGGTATGTCGAGCGGGAGAAGAGCCAGGACGACAGCCGTGTTACCTACATCTCTCTAACGAAAGAAGGGAGAAGATTACGCCCGATATTTGAGGAGATATCGGTGTTATTGAACGAAAAGGTATATGGGGGATTCTCACCCGGCCAGGCAACA
>CAZVAS010000138.1:0-2563 GCA_964625165.1 uncultured Methanospirillum sp.
CCATAGGTCAGCGGGTTTACCAGACTCACAACCTGAAGCCATTGGGGAACATTATTGAGTGGGAACAGTGCTCCGCTCAAAAAGAACATCGGCATGTTGATGAACGTCTGGATGAGGCCGAACCCCTCAAAACTTTTCATCAGACTTGCAAAGGTAAGACCAATACAGACGAGACCAAGGGTGATGAGGAGCATAACCGGCAGGGACAACAGAAAGATAGCAACATTCATCTGTGCCCCGATAAGGAAGGCGAATGGAAAAATAACGACTCCCTGGATCATGACATCGGTACTGACACCAAGCATCTTCCCACAGAATATCGATGATCTTGATATCGGGGAGACCAGGATCTCTTTTAAAAAACCGAACTCCCGGTCCCAGATGACTGATATACCAAGGAACATGGCGGTAAAGAGCATCGCCTGGCAGACGAGTCCGGGAAAGATAAACTGCTGGTAGTTAACTCCCGGGACTGTTGCAGAGAATCTCATTCCGGTTCCGAAGATGAAGAGCCAGAGCAATGGCTGGACAAATGCATTAACAAGCCGTGATCTCTCCCTGACGAACTTCTTGACCTCACGCAGCCAGAGGGTATATATTCCGCGAAGTTCGCTCATCGTGAACTCCGCCTCTTCATCATCGCCATCCTTCCCATCGATTCATGCCCCTCCTCCCTGATCTCTCTTCCTGTGTAGTGCATGAAGACATCATTCATGTCAGGACGGGTGAGATGAACAGACTTCATACGGATTCCTGCCTTGAATGCAATCTCCATAACCCGTGGAAGTTCATCATCTGCATGTGCAACAGATGCCCTCACTTCACCGCCGGTCACCCTGACCTTCTCGATCTCCGGGATCTTCATCAGCAGATCCTGAAGTTTTTCAGGTTCATCTGTCTCGAGATGAATAACCTCACATCCCACAGCCTGTTTCAGAGCTGACGGTTCATCAAGGGCTACGACTGATCCATGATCGATGATGGCAATCCGGTCACAGAGTTCGTCTGCCTCTTCCATGTAATGGGTTGTGAGGATGAGTGTCATATCCTCGCGTTCACGAAGTTGCCTGATATAAGACCAGATGTGCTCCCTGCTCTGGGGATCAAGCCCGATGGTCGGCTCGTCAAGGAAGAGAACCCTGGGATAGTGGAGCAGCCCCCGGGCAATCTCAAGGCGTCTTCTCATCCCACCGGAGTACGTGTTGAGAAACTGATCTGCCCGGTCCTCGAGCTGAACGAGTGTCAGTACCTCCTGTATCCGGGATGCCTGCTCTGATACCGGGACACCATAGAGATCGGCATGCATCTGCAGGTTCTCCCGTGAGGTCATGTCGGCATCGACACTGGGATCCTGGAAAACGATCCCTATTGATTGCCTCACTTTTGCACTTTCCCTGATGATATCATACCCGTTGATCAACGCAGTGCCTGATGTGGGTTTTAGAATCGTGCAGAGCATGGAGAGGAGAGTCGTCTTCCCGGCACCGTTGGGGCCGAGCAGGCCAAAGACCTCGCCCTTCTGAACCTCAAACGACACACCGTTGACAGCCGTATTTGAGCCAAATGTTTTTGTCAGGCTCTCTGTCTGGATGATTGGTGACATGATCGATAGTGATTGTGAATATATGACCGGGATGTTCGATGAGATCCTTCAGGTATATTGGTATGCCCCGGTTTATAAGACCGTCCAGGGCCCGGGTTCCTCTCGGTGCATCGTACGGCCACGAATTCAAAGAGATCAGTGGTAATTGTAAAAGTAAAGTATAGCATTAATATAGTATTGTACTAGTACAATACTGGATGAGTGGAATCTCAAATATGGAGGCTGCCCTGCTTGGGCTGCTTTCCATAAAACCAATGTATCCATACGAGATTGAGAAGAACGTTGTGGAACAGGATATGCGATACTGGACAGAGATCTCTATCTCATCTATCTACAAGGTCCTTGAAAAACTCGAGAAGAAATTTCTCGTCGATGTGGATCTCTCGGTCACCGAGTCGAATAAAGTAAAGAAAACCTATTCAATCACTGAAAAAGGTTCAGTCGAACTTAAAAATCATATCGTCGGGATCATGTCAGAACTTGAGATCTCGATCTATCAGATCGATCTCGCTCTGGCAAATCTTCACATTCTCACTCCTGCTGAAGTTAATTCGGTTATGAAAGACTATATTGCCTCGATAGATACCAGGCTGACATGTTATGGTGAACTTGAGACCTATCTCATCGATAACGGATGCAAAATCGGAAATATACACCTTGCCCGAAGAAGACAGCATCTCATCCAGGCCGAACGGGAATGGGCTCTCCGGTTCATTGATGAGTACAATGTTGCACACGAATTTGTTCCTGAATCTGAAGGCAAGCAGACCAAATCATCTGGGAAGAAGAGATGAGCAGTTCGGTCAGGATTGTGGGAGCACGAGAGCACAATCTTAAAAATATCTCTGTATCGGTGCCAAAGAACAAGATCGTTGTTGTGACCGGTGTATCAGGCAGCGGGAAGAGTTCACTTGTCTTTGATACAATAAGTGCTGAAGCACGACGGCAGCTGATCGAGAC
>CAZVAS010000138.1:2663-6090 GCA_964625165.1 uncultured Methanospirillum sp.
TCGATGAGACGAAGTCTGTTGCAGACGGTGCCATTCTACACTCTCAATACAAAAAGGGCGGATATTACTGGAATTCACTGATGAACTCCCGGTTGTTTGATCCGTATAAACCGGTATGCGAACTGACTGAGGATGAACGATATAATCTTCTGTACAAACCACAGACCGCGGTAAAAGCAGAACGGTTTGGTGAAGAGTACACCTCCAGGCATGAAGGTGTCATCTCACGACTGAAGAAGAGTTATCTGAACAAAGAAGAAAATTCAGACGCATACACACGATTCTTCAGGTATGAGACCTGTCCGCACTGCAACGGCTCACGACTGAACGAGCGTGCCCGAACAGTCCAGGTCCAGGGAAGAACGATCCCTGATCTCGTCTTTCTTGAACTTCCAGAACTGCTGGTATTCCTCGATCAGGTGAATCATCCGTATGCAGGACCGATCATCGCCAGGATGAAAATCATCATCCAGTATCTCATCGATATCGGCGTAGGATACCTCTCGTTCCACAGACCGGTGGCAACCCTCTCCGGTGGTGAATCACAGAGGGTGAAGATCGCAAAACAACTGGACTGTACACTCACGAACCTGGTGTATGTCCTTGATGAACCGAGTATCGGTCTGCATCCCCGGGATATCGGGAATCTGATTCAGATCATGAGAGATATCAGGGATAAAGAGAACACTGTCCTTGTTGTTGAACACGATCCCGAGATCATCCTGGCCAGTGACTATGTCATTGATATCGGCCCGGGTGCAGGGTCTCATGGTGGCGAGGTCATGTATGCAGGACCCGTGAACGGGCTCTTCTCATCAGACTCGCTCACGTCGCAATACCTGAACCGGATTGGGGAATCTACCCTATCCCGCAGAGATCCGAAAGGATTTTTCAGGGTCGAAGGTGCATCGCTTCACAACCTGAAGAATATCTCGGTAGATATCCCGAAAGGAGTTCTGGTATGTATCACCGGAGTTGCTGGATCCGGGAAGAGTTCTCTGATTCACGGAGTCTTCTGTACGCAGCATCCTGATGCCGTTGTGATCGATCAGACATCAATCGGACGATCATCCCGGTCAAATCCCCTGACATATCTTGGCATCTTTGATGCAGTCAGGAAAGAACTTGGGCAGGCAACCGGTACTGATCCTTCATTCTTCAGTTTCAACTCCAAAGGTGCCTGTCCGAAATGCAAAGGGACCGGTGTTCTCAAGATGGAGATGCACTTCCTCGACGATGTCACCACAATCTGCGACGCATGCAACGGAGAACGGTACAATCCCGAGGTCCTTTCTCTCTCATACAAAGAGAAGACAATCTCTGATATTTTGAAACTGACAGTGGCAGATGCTGCAGAATTCTTTGAGACACCGGAGGTGAAGCGGAAACTTCGTGTTCTTGCCGATGTGGGCCTTGATTACCTCCAGGTCGGACAGGCACTGAGCACATTATCAGGCGGTGAAGCACAGCGGCTGAAACTGGCGACTGAACTCCATAAGAAAGGAAATGTCTACGTGATGGATGAACCCACAACGGGGCTGCATATGGCTGATACCAGCAGACTGCTCTCCATTATCCATCATCTGGTTGATAGGGGGAATTCTGTCATTGTGATCGAACATAACCCCGACGTGATCAGACAAGCCGACTGGATCATTGATATGGGTCCACAGGGAGGTACTAAGGGAGGCGAAATTATTGCAGCCGGAACAGTGGAAGATCTGATACATAATCCCGACTCTGTAACCGGTGCATACCTGAAATCCATGTCAGTTCAGAAGAATCAGAATAGTGCATTTTCTCCAGGGATTGGAGAAGGAATTATGAATGAATGATAATATCGTTGATGTTTCAAATTTTTCATACTCATATGGTGAACTACAGGCCGTCCGTGACATCTCCTTTCAGGTGAAGAAGGGAGAGATCTTTTCATTTCTTGGTCCGAATGGAGCAGGAAAGAGCACTGTCATAAACTCACTCATAACCCTGCTTCCCCTTCAGAAAGGAACCGTGCAGATTGCAGGATATGACCTTGGATCAGATCAGGAGAAGGTTCGCCAGTCCATCGGGATTGTATTTCAGAAGATAACCCTTGACAAGGACATGAAGGTTGGGGAAACCCTGGAGTTTCATGGAAGTATCTACCAGATGGGAGGTGCCGAGAAGAAGAACCGGATTGATGAACTCCTGAACCTTGTTGAACTCTCTGAAAAGGCAGATGCTCTCGTCAGCACCCTCTCCGGTGGAATGAAACGTCGTCTTGAGATAGCACGGGGTCTTATGACCAGACCAAAGGTCCTCTTTCTGGATGAACCCACAATCGGGCTTGATCCGCAGACCCGGCGCAAGACCTGGGAGTATCTCCGATCAGTCAATGAGGAGGGAACGACGATCTTTATGACCACCCATTACATGGATGAGGCCGATCTTCTGTCAGACAGGATTGCCCTTATCGATCACGGACAGATAATTATCGAGGGTACTCCGACAGAACTCAAGCAGAGCCTTGGAAATGATATTATTTATCTTGAAACTTCCGACAACCCCAAAGCAACAGAAATCATACGAGATCTTTCAGGAATCAAGAAAGTAACCGGGTATGAAGGGAAGGTAGTCATCACGTCAGAGCAGGATGGAACACGTCTGCTTCCTGAGATAATCAGGGAGATTAACGGGCTGGGTATCGATGTGTGTGCAGTCAATCTCAAAAAACCAAGTATGGATGATGTGTTTTTGCATTATACCGGCACGGAGATGAGGGACTGATGGAGACTCCAGGATTTGTCCCGGTATTTATGCGGGATATCAACCGGTACTTCAGGTTCAAGGATCAGCTCTTCACCTCGATGCTTCACCCGGTCTTATGGCTGGCGTTGTTCGGGTTTGCCATGGCTGGGACGTTTGAGAGAATTCTCCAGTCTGTTGTTCCCCCGACCGGCATGATGGTGGTCAATTACCTGACCTATATGACTCCCGGTATGATCGCGGTGACGATTCTGTTTGCAAATCTCTACGGCGGGTTCTCGGTCTTCTTTGACAAGGACTGGGGGATCTTACGGGAGATTCTTGCAAGCCCGATGCCAAGGAGGGATCTCGTTATCGGGATCTCTTTATCTGCTATCGTGAAATCATTGATTCAGACCACAATCATAGTCATCCTTGGAATGGTGCTCGGAGTCACTGCCTTTTCAGGGCAGAACCCGGTCCAGATCCTTGTCTCCATTATCGGTATCGTATTGTTTATCGGAATCTTCTCAACAGCCATCATCTGTGTCTCGCTGTATGTGGCATTTGCAACAAGTTCTCCTGAAGGATACCAGGGTATCACTACCTTGCTCTCGATGCCGTTCTTCTTTGCATCAAACGCACTGTACCCGATAAACGGACTTCCTCCGGTGATCCAGGAGTTCTCCTACCTGAACCCGAT
>CAZVAS010000139.1:0-6012 GCA_964625165.1 uncultured Methanospirillum sp.
CGGTAACACTCAAGATCATGAATGCAACATCCGGAGCACTCGGGGTGCTTCCGGGTTCAATCACCGTTACTGATGGCAGGATATTTGCCAAGAAGTATCAGGCACCCGGGACTGTGTAATAGAGAATGGTAATGCTCTGCATTTCCATTCGAATGGCATAATGAAAAATATTATCCCTTTTTTGTTAACCTGCCTGATAAGATAGAGAGAAGGGCTGATAACCAGCATCTAAGATCGGGTGATACCGGGCGGCAACTATTCGGAAATTCCGAATCATTCAAATTACAATCATATCCTTCTGAATACGGCAACTCATTTGATACGACTAGCAAATGTTTATCATTCTGTATGAGTGTATAGAACCTCATCATTGGCAGTGGCAAGCCAGCCAGGAGAGAAATCATGATGGTACACCCATGCTCTCAATTCTGCAATTTTCTCTATTCTTGTGACATCTGCCGGACATTTGGAGTTATTATCCTGGTACTTCTGATAACCGGTACCCCGGTTTCAGGGTATTTCATCCCGGATGACATTCAGAGCCGATTAAAATCAGCATTTCCAACTACAGCAGAGGCTACGTCAGGATTAGAGTATTCACAGGATCCAAAAATTTCGCATGAGGACTCCCAGGACAACTACTATTATGTCACGTATTCCTGGAAAGGATACAGTAAATTTACCTGTCCGGCAAATATTAAAGACGGACGAGTAGATAAGAATCCAAAAGACTTCTTTTCTACAGATATTACTCTCTTTTACATTGATAATGCGGCTTCAGCATTAACTCTCACATCAGCAGAGGTTTTTCGGGACTGGATTAAAGGAAGGGTTGAACCCTATACAGACTATCATGGCCTTCCTGGTGGCGTAATCCATGAAGAGGAGCGGGATACAGAGTATTATCATGATAGTGATAACTGGATAGCATTCTGGTATGACCCTCATAGTTATTGTGAGATCAGAGTATCAGCATCAGCCCATACAAATCCGCTCTATGATACAAATGGATGCCTGCCATCAGTACAGGAAAGGAAGACAAAAATGCGAAATCTTTCGAGAACTGAAGCTGAGAGACTTGCATCACTCGTATATTCAAGGCTCTCCGGGAAACAGTCTGATGATACTGCCTCTGACAAAGATCTTGCAGCACATTATCAGGCCCAGGCTGACGAGTTGTACAATCAGTGGAGCGGTGCATTTTTTGATTATGTAACGGGAAATGCAGAGCGTTATGCCGGATCTGAAGCAAAAATGAAAGATCCCAAAGATACTCCTGCCAAGTTACAGGAAGAAGCACGTCAATTTGACGAGAGTACAAGGGAGTTATTCAGACAGAACCAGGGTACCGGACTGTTTGAGGATGCTGCATCACTGATTACAAACACACCCCAGTATACCGGGTATGAGGCAGAACTCTGGAGAAGAACAAAAGAGAGTATTGATGCAAAAATTGCGATCCAAGATTATAAGGGAGCCATTGCTGAGTACAATGATGCAGTGAAGACTGAACAGAAGATGAATGAAGCTTATTTTGGAAAATCTGGAATATATCCAGTAAATGATGAAACGACCCAGCCGGAGCAGAAATCAAACGAGATAGGTACAGTATCTCAAAAGACAGAGACGACAAAATCGGGGAAGACATTCGTATATTAGAGATCTGATGAGATAAATATTCAAAAATAATAACAATTAACCCCTATTTCAAATGAGAATTATTGGTTGGATACTTTTTCATGTAATATACTTCACCATCGTATTATCAACAGATACAAATCCTTCTTTCTCATACACAGATCTCCCCGATTCACTGGCAAATAGATATAACCTTCCAATTTTATTCTTTTTGCAATAATCAATCGCTTTCTTGGTGATCATTCCGGCATAGCCTTTTCCCCGCTCTTCTGGTTCGGTGTATATACTATGGAGAAATGCGATACACGGTGATGGATCATGAGGAACCGGGACATATGAAAAAATGCTTACTGCCCCACTTGAGAGTATCTTTTCGTTTTGACATATGATCCAGCCATGACAAGACCCTGACTGGATATCATCATGCAGTTTCTGAAGATAATTTGTCTCCATGGTCTTCATTTTCTCCGGAATAAATGGAATGTTCTGATTATTCCATATCTCTTCAAACATTTTCCGATGATGTATTGCCAGAACAATTGTATCTTCTTGTGTGGCTGTCCGGATAATTGCGTCAGAATTTACATTCATAACAACTTTTACATGTTACCCATGAATAAAATGTCTGAAGATGATTAATCAAATATTGTGCCTTATTATCAGGCTAAAAGGAGATTTGTCTCTTCGGACTCAGAAATATGATGAAAAATGGTGAGATGCCCCATTCACCCGGTCGGCAGGGCGGGAGAGATCTCCCTGATTCTTCCTTCGAACCGAAACCTCCCGCCCACATTCCAACCCCATATCTCTCATAAATATAAAAAATATAATTATTCTATTCTCTGTACAAATTCAGGGCAGCAAAATCCGGATGCACAGTAACCTCTCTCATCACCTTGTCTCCAGTCCTGTGTTCCTGTGTTTTTCGATCTGCCGCCCGGACACAAAACCAAACGCACAAACTATCAGGATTATCAATCAGAGAGCGTAACTAATGAGGGAGACCTCCGCCCGATATCCGCGTTATTCCTCCGTGCCGACCCAGGATCTGATCCTCCACACCATCACAACTGCAGAGATAAAAGAACAATTATTGTAATGTATACAGATTAACAAAAAAAGATCTGGAGATCATATCTCCTATAGGTTTCCCTGAACCATCACACCACTCTGCTCACCGGCCCTTTCCTCTGAACACCTGCCATAACAGCCCTGACCCTGGCCACAGGGATAGCATATGATATCCCCCCAATATCCAGGTATAATCCCTTCCCACTCTCAGAGAGTCTGACCACTCCCGGGACAGGGCCTGAAATATTTCCATTCCCGAGCCCGAGGAGCACCGCTTTCAGCACACCCCCAGGAATTGAGAACATCCTGATATCATCGATATGCACTACCAGGGAATCACCATCCCTGATCATCCTTCCACAGACTTCTAAACCTGCACGTGGCTTTACTGTCTCTACAAACGCCGTCATAATATTCTCCCTTTTTCTGGCTCCTCTAGATGACCTGGTATGTCACCCTTGCTGCACCTGTGATAACAGGAGTCACACAGATCAATTCTGGAGTCTGCATCAGACCAGACTGCCGGATGGAGACTGCAAAGCTGACATCTTCCTGTAGGAACAGACCGTTTCACCATCACAGCCGTATCTAGAATACCGGGAAGCAGAACATGGGATGAAACCTCCTTTGAGACCGCTTTTCTATAACAGGAATCGCAAAGCACCAGGGGGCTCTTCTCACTGTCAGAGCATCCATCACGTTTAACCCGTTGCTGATACCGGGCTCTCTTCCTCCCGCAGACAGAACAACTCCTCCGGTCAGGACCTTCAGTCATCCGGACAAAACCGGATGGAGTAATACTGGAGAGAGACACACCAGAGGGTGCCTTAATCTGACTTTGATCACTCTTTTCTGGAGTATCTGAATGCTCACATTCTGATTGAATAAACGACGATACTTCATCACCGGCATCGGGCAGGCCTGATGGTCCGTCATCATCACCAGGACCCTCACTGGTATCATCACAATCTCCCCCTGTAAGCCAGACCGAACCCCCTTTCATCCAGTCTTTATAGAGACCCGCATCCCAGAGATACACCCGGCTTCGCCTCTGAGTCGTATACCCATCGTCTCCAACCGAGACCGTCCGATCTAGATATGAGACCGCCGGGCATTTCTCTAACACACCTGAATATATCTTTCCATGTGACCGGTACCCATGCAGCAGTTTTGTTATCGAACTGTTTGTCCAGCCCGTAGCCTGCTGGAGATCCCGAATCGTAAGTTCAGGAACGTCAGCGGCTGCTATCGTATCAATAAGTACAGACTCTCTCCGCGTGAGTTTGGTTGCCTGACCACCAGTCTCACCGTTGAGTATGACAAAAAGCCGCGATGCCTCTTTGAAATCTTCAACGGTTGCGATGACACAGGCAGTTCCACCTGATTCAGTTATTTCACGCTGCTGCTGACAGAGAGAGGCATTTGTGCGGATTAGGTCAAGGAGCATATCAGGATTACGCCGATTCTCTGCCGACTGGAACCGTATCTTCCGGGCATACGGAATCACCACAAAGACCTGGGAGAGAAAGTCCCATATCTGTCTGCAGACCCTGATATCCTCATCAGTCCTTACCGCTGCTTCAGGCATCTCCTCTGCACTGGCAAGAGTCCGGTCAAGCACTTTCTGATCCTGCTCCTCTGAATCATCGATCCAACAGGTCAGCATCCGGTTAAAGACCTGATCATCACCTGAACCCTCAACCTTTGCAATCCACCAGATACACCGCTCGGGAATCGTGCAGACCTGTGGTTTTCTATCGGTATTCACCGTTCGGTACTGAAACGGGTTCTGGAATGAGGTTGTAACACCCTTGAGGATCTCCTGCATCTGGTCTGACAGACTGACATCATCAAGTGTAATTACAGTCCCGGGAACGAGATCATCCATGTAAAAGAGTGCTTTATCACTCATCCTTCCGTCAAGGCGATACTCATGTGGAATGAGTGACTTCATCGTCTCAATTGCATGGGACTTTCCTTTCCCTGATTCACCGGTGATAGACACGTGCAGACCCTTGCTGTTAATGACCGAGCGGGATGCAAGCGAGTGAACAAGGCATTCGGCAACTGTCTGATCGCCTTCATGATACCGTGAAAATGTCTCAAGCATCATATTCAGCGGACTGCCATGAGCAAGAATCTCGCTGGCACGACGCTGGATTGAGTCATCAGATGATGGTCTATGACATTCACACCGATCAACACATCCATCATCACACCCATCCTTATCGTTGACTTCACTCTCTCCAGCACTCAAAGCACCATGACCGTCCTCATGGCCTTCATCGGGGCATACATGGAAGGACTCCGGAGATTCTGCATCTCCATCAGAACATGAATCCTGATGAATAGAAGCCCCGTGAGAGAGTTCCTCATAGTCATCATCATCTTCATGTTCTGCCGCATACTTCGCCCTGATCCTCTCCGAACGCATCCGTGCAAGACGTGTCTCGACGTCAGGCCTTGACGGTTCGAACCGTGTACGAAGTTCAGACCATCGCTGACGACCTCCTCCACATGAGTCATGATGACAACCTGCGAAGATTGCACCGTTTGCAAACTGAATTGCAAACGCTCCGTCTTTGTGATTGTCTGAGAACGGGCATGAGTCAAGCACAAACAGGGTGCCACCCTGATACGGCTTGGAGAGATAGGCGAGATTATGCCTATTCAGCCATTTCGCGAGATCAAGCGTCGGCTCCCTAACTGCCGACATGGCTTCTGAGGTTCGGCCCCTGTCTTCCTGTTTTGTTCCGGTATCAGGAGCATTGACATGATATTCCTTGATAAACAGCCTCATCTCTTCTGCCGAGAGAACCTTCTCTTGGGGCGGCATTGAGAGGACTTTAGATCTCCGGTGGGGACGGTCAGGAAGATTATCCCCTTTGCGTGAGATCGTGCCATATATCTTCCATATCCGTGCAGCATTGAAGTTTGCTGTGTCTACCTTACACCCTGCAGTGGAGAACCGGACATCAAGGATCTCGAGTACCTGTCTTACGAGCCCTTTTGCATCGTCGTTGTTTGGAAGATCGAGCGGATAGAGCAGATGGGCACCATTGCCTGAGTCAGCAAGGAGGGGATCAGGCCACCCGCATGTGGCAAGAAATCCCCTGATTGTTTCAGCACGTGTGAGGGCTGCTGCATGCTCATCGTCAGATGAGGATACACCTGACGGCCGTACCGGGTCAATATCTATGGGCAGCCATCGTCGTCTGATAATATCAGAATCTGCCGTCGATGCATCAGCCTTTCCCATCCGGGATTGTATCCGATTTGCCCGTCTGGCAAGCAGTGCAGGAT
>CAZVAS010000140.1:0-1710 GCA_964625165.1 uncultured Methanospirillum sp.
GCTCTCATCTCGTTTATGGCCTCGATCTTCTTCCTCATGACCACCCGGTATGAGCACTTCTCTGCTCTCATCTACCAGATATTTCCAACGCCCCTGGACCAGATCTTTCTGATGGCGTATCGGTTCCTGTTCCTCACACTCGCTATGACTGGGTCTGTTCTAAAGGCGGTCAGGTCCAGGGGAGGAGGGCTCATCCATTCGGTAAGGATGCAGGGAAAACTCTTTGCAGAAGTAGCAGGCCTGGTCTTCATCCGTTCGTTTGAACAGGCTGAACGCGTTGAAAAGGCGATGATCGCACGTGGGTATGCGAGCGGAACATACCGAACACTGACCGTTGTCCCTTCTCCAACCGCTCCTGAATACCTCCTTCTGGTTGCTGCCTATGGCCTGACTATTGCAGGCATATGGATTATTCCCTCTCTGAACGGTGCATATTCATGGTAATTATCAGAAAAAATACCGAATTTATCCATTGCACTCCTGTTGATCCTGATCAGGAACTCATTCACATCGACTGTGCCAGCCATGTCTACCCTGACGGAAGTGTGGGCATTCACAACATGTGCTTCTCTGTTAAAAAACAGGAGATCGTCTCACTCTGCGGTCAGAACGGTGCTGGAAAGTCTACCCTTATCGAACACCTCAACGGCCTTCTTCTCCCATCGCAGGGCGATATCTGGGTCGAAGGCCGTTCGATCACCAGCGGAGAGCGGAGTGATCTCTGGAAAGAGGTGGGCATTGTCTTTCAGCGGTCAGAAGATCAGCTCTTTGCGCCCACCGTTCTTGACGATGTCATGTTCGGCCTGATAAACCTCGGGAAGGAACATGAAGAAGCACAGGCAGCCGCTCGTGCGGCTCTAAACGCTGTCGGGGCTGAAGATCTCTGTGACAAACTCCCAAATTATCTGAGTGGTGGACAGAGGCGGCTTGTAGCCATCGCCGGTATTCTGGCAATGAAACCCCGGATTATTGCAATGGATGAGCCGACCTCAGATCTTGACCCTATCCATGGTGCCATGGTTGAGCAGCTGATCCGGGATCTCAAGAGCAGGTTTGGGATCAGTGTCGTAATTGCAACCCATGATCTCGATCTTGCAGCCCGGCTGTCTGACCGGGTCTGCCTTGTGAAAGACGGGCTTATCTTTGCGGAAGGAAGGCCTGAAGAGGTATTCTATGATCCCGGTCTGATTGAAGAAGCCGGGCTGTATCTGCCTGATGTGGTCATGACCTATCTTGAATTCTGTAAGAAGAAGGGGATAACTCCGTCCGGTCGGCCGATCACCCGGGATGACCTGGTGAACCTTCTCACCTCAGTATCATAATTTGGTATCACGCCAAAATTTTGGAAATATTTTTACTGTTTTTTTGTGATACTGTATTTGTAAGAAACCTGAGGTTCATTGTGGCACATATTCATCTGGAGGACGGATCATTCACGGTATTCTGGGTTCTGGTATGGTGGGGTATTGCAGTCCTTCTCATCGGTATTGCGTTATACCTGCTTCGATCCAGTAAGAAACCAGATCCAAAAAAGATCACAATCGCTGCATTCGTGACAACCGCAGCGTTTGCAATCTTCCAGGTTCAGGTCCCGATATTTGGTGGTGTACACCTGAACCTGACACCACTCATCGGCATTCTTGCCGGCCCGCTCCTTGGTTCCCTGATCATCTTTGTCGTCAATATTCTGTCTGCTGCCATCGGTCACGG
>CAZVAS010000140.1:1810-5996 GCA_964625165.1 uncultured Methanospirillum sp.
AACTTTCTGTTTATTGCCGGGTAATAATGGGCAAATAATCCGGTTCCGATGATCATCCCGACAGCACCTCCAAAGAGGGCATCCATCTGTCCGGTACCGATGGCTCCTGCGAGTGTTCCAGGACAGAATCCGAGAATTGCAAATCCAAGGCCGAAGATACATCCTCCGATGACTGTTGCCCCGATAGATCCCCTGAATACATGAAACTTAATCCATCCGAGGTGTTTCATGATATGCAGCCCGATCATGCCAATAATAACCGCAGAGAGCATCAGTTTCAGAACTGTGAAGTCGGTGAGCAGTAACTGCCCGACGATCACGTCATATGATGTGACTCCTCCTTTTTGCAGCAGGAATCCGAACCCGATGCCGAGCAGAAGCCCGAGCACGAGCTGCATCTGCTTGTTTTTGTGCAGGTTCTCAAACATGATCACACCAGCACTCTGAAGATAAAGAGCCCTGCCCCAATTCCGACTGCAAACATACAGGCAACAGCAACAAAACTTGCCAGTGATAACTGGGGTATCCCGCTGATTCCATGGCTACTCGGGCATCCCCAGCACCATCGTGCCCCAACTCCTATGAGTGCTCCTCCGATGATGGCTGTAACCAGCCTGAGAAGGGGATTATCACCGAATGCGGTGGCAAATGTGTGAGGGATCCAAGTGATCTGGAATGTTCCTGAAAGAAGGGTACTGATACATGCCCCGATGATGATGCCAAGGACAAACATCCACTGCCAGTCGATGTGGAGTGGGAACTCTTTGAAGTACTCCTTCTTTTCAACCTGCTTTCTGCCTTTGAAGATACTCTCTATCATACCGGCAACTCCGGTGAATGCTGCTCCGCATCCGAACGGACGGTTAGAAAGAAGCATCGCCAAACAGAGCAGTATCCCGATACCTGCTCCGGCAAGATATGGTGACCATAGTGGTGCAGTTGGATCCATAACAGTAAGAGTGATCATGGTTTGTACGAAGTTGAATCTTTTGATGACAAGGTTGATGATCCCATATGGACGACCCCGTCACGTTGGGAGCATGTCCCCTATACCTTTGAGAAAAGAACCATGACTGCTGGTCGGTTGTGAAGAATAAACGGGGCTGTCCGGACTTCAACCTCAATTCTGCTTCCGTCTGCCCTGATGAACTGTTCATGAATTGTTGAGACGGTGCTTGTATGCACATATACCATCCTCTCATATGCCATCTCCCTGAATTTCGGATCTACCACATCAATGGCCGCCTTTCCAATGAGATCGTCGGGATTCTCATATCCAAGTAGTTCTGATCCAAATGGATTAACATACTCAATGACTCCATCCTGGTGGATACCGATACCATAATGAGAGGTTTCTATGATGGTTCTGAACTTCTCTTCGCTCTCTTTGAGTGCAGATTCCATCTCTACCCGCTGGGTAACGTCTGAGAACATCGCAAATGATCCCCTGAACGTTCCGTCAGGGTCCGTGAGGGCTGTAACCGAAACATGCAACCAACAAATTGATCCGTCTTTTTTCACAAACCTCTGCTCGTAGTTGTCATTAGAACCGTTCTTTCTCTGTTCCATCCTGGCCTTATGGTCTGCATAATCTTCGGGAAGCATGAAATAGGTGACATTTTTCATGAACATATCAGCAGCACTGTACCCGAGAATCTCTGTCAACCGATGGTTTACGTACACGGTGTTCATCTGCCCATCCATCTGCCAGATTCCTTCCTGTGCAGTGTCAACGATCCGGCGGAATTTCTCTTCGCTCGCCTGAATTGCTTTCTCAGCAGCCTTGCGGTCGGTGATATCTGTGGCGATCTCAAGTCGCACAAGTCTTCCATCAGTCCACGTTATTGCCCGGTCCCGGCAGTCATACCATCGGTTCAGGTGTGGGTTGTAATACTCCCACCTGTACACACCGGTCGGAGTCCCGTCTTCAATAAGCCGGTCATTTGTGCAGAACGGGCACGGGTGATCCGGATCTGTCTGGAAAAATGAATAACATTTCTTTCCACTCGAGTCCCCGTACAGTGATCTGACCTTTTTATTGATGTACAGGATATCGTATCTCTTCATGTCAGCAACATACACCAGGGCATCGATACTGTCAAGGATACTGTAGAGTTGGGCCTGTATCTCCTGAGGAAGCAGGCCTTCCTCTACATTTCCGTCGATTCTAGTGGTTCCGGTATCTGACTGCTGAGAATATGAAAATGCCTTCGAGCCTGATGCATAACTCCTCCCGATCTGATTATGCTTCTTCAGGTACTCCAGGATCTTTTCTGAATGTGCCCATTCCCGGTCAAGGCTGGAGACCATCTCGTCAATTCTGGTGATCTCTGCCTGTATGGAATCATTCAGTCTGGGATCTCCGGTCATATCAGCGATAAGTGCTATTATCGAGAGTGGATTTCTGATCCCGTCGTTGAGTATGGCGAGTTTAGCGATATTTTCCTGGATCTGTACTGTGGTCTCCTCTTTCTCCCTCTCCAGTCTGCGTTCGAGGGTGACATCACGACCCTGTGCGATGGTTGCTATCGGATTATTCCCTTCAGTGCTGTAAATAGTTGAAGAGTTCCAGAGAACCGTCTTCACAGATCCGTCCTGATGCTGGATGCCGAGTTCAACAGTCTCCCACCTGACTCCTTCAAGGGTGGTGCGGATAAGTCTCAATGATCGCTCTGCCTCCCCGGGGGGAAAGAGTGTATCAAGCGACTTGCCAACCAGTTCTTCAGCCGGTCTTCCGACAAGGAATTCACCTGCACGGTTGATCCTGGTGATTTTAAAGTCAGGGCTCCAGACGATTATCGGACCGAAGGCATTGTCGATTAAACTCTCAAGAAACGCGTTATTCTCTTTTATCTTGATATCACTAAGTTTCTGCGGAGTGACATCCAGCACCAGTGTTGCAAATCTCCCAAGTTCTGTCGAGTAAGCGGTTACATCAAAATATTTCCCTAGGTCGCCGCTGTAGTTCTCAAAATGGATTGTCTCCCCTGTGAGAGCCACCTTTCCATACGTATCAATCCAGTATGATTCGATACCTGGCAGAACCTCACATGCTGTCTTTCCTATGATATCTTCTGCATGCAGGCCGGTGAAATCTTCAAATGCCCTGTTGACCTCAAGGAACCGGTAGTCATATGGTCTGCCTGATGGATCGCAGAGGATCTCGTGGAGGGCTATACCTGCGATGTTTGACTCGAAGAGTTGCTGGTATTTCTTCTCCCTCTCTTCTATCTCGATCTGTGATGAGAGGATCTCCTCAAGTTGCTGCTTCAGTTCTTCTTCTGATCCTGACAGTTCCTCTAGTGTTGCCTGAAGATCCTCATTTTTAATTGCCAGTTCTGCCTCTGCCTTCTTTCTGGCAGTGATATCCTCGATAGTCCCCTCTATCCAAAGCAGGTCATTGGTATCATTTCTGACTGCTTTGGCATTCATGGATATCCAGATGGAATTGCCACTGCGATGCCAGCACTCTGCTTCGTACCCGCGAATCTCTCCTTGAGAGTTCAGCAACTCAACAATTCTCTCTCTGTCCTCCGGGTGAACATAGAGTTGGTGCCCGATGTCATTGATTGCTGCCATCATCTCTTTCGGCGTATCATATCCGGCGATATGCGCAAATGCCGGATTCATCTCCAGGTATTTTCCAGCCCGGCTTGTCCTGAAGATACCGAGAATAGCATTACTAAAGAGGGTGTAATACCGGTCTTCGCTCTCACGAACCCTCGTTAGCGAACGGGCACGAAGTTCTGAAATATATGTCACGGTTGCTGCGACAAACAGGAAGAAGACAACTCTGAAGAGTGCATCTGTTACTGAAACCGGATCAGGAGTAAAGTACAGGATAAATCCCAGATACACTACAATGATGATGAGAGATGCGAAAAAGCCCTTTCTGATATATCCTGCACAGGCGATGATGATGGGTATATACCAGAAGTTCTCCACGATCTCTGTCCAACCCATCGACAGTGATACATAACTCATCAGGCAGGTTAGGATGACTGAGCAGACCAGAAGCCACAGATACGGATCCCTGAGTCTGAAGCCAGGTGAGAAGACAGGGAGCCTCAAAGAAACTCCCTCCTGGATATTGCAGAGGCAAGAGTATGGGATATAGGTTCCATTGACTCCCGGTTGCGATACTATGGATACAAGGTATTTTTATTTAAAGATAGCATCTGTCACA
>CAZVAS010000141.1:0-5987 GCA_964625165.1 uncultured Methanospirillum sp.
TGTATCTGTATCATCAGAGTATTAGATTATGGAAGGTTGTTATGAGAAAAACCCGGGTGCTTCTGGTTATTATTCTGATATTCGTTTTATTCCAGACAGGTAATGCGAAATCAACATCGTCTCAAGACCAATTCACATTTAATACTAGTATTGATCCTGGTAATGATCTCTTCAATTATGTGAATGATGGCTGGATTGCTGATCATCCACTCCCGGCAAACAAAAGTTCGTACACTACATTTACTGCAGTAAACGAAAGGACAGAGGATCAACTCCACACTCTCTTTGACAAGGAAGCAGCAGATTATGCTTCTGGAAAAGAGAGCCTCATCGGTAAATTCTATGCAAGCGGGATGGATAATGAAACTATCGACAACCTCTCGATCTCTCCTCTTTCTGAGGAAATAGACAGAATTAATTCCATCTCCACACGACAGGACCTGTTCAATGTCTCGTCACGTCTGATCGAGAACGGTGTTGCACCGTTCTTTTTGTACTATGCTGACCAGGATCCCACCAACTCGACATGGGTAATTCCACAGGTGGAACAAGGTGGATTAGGTCTTCCAGAACGGGATTACTACTTCAGAAACGATACTGAAACGATTGCTATCCAGGAAGCATACAGGCAGCACATAAAGAATGTCTTTAAACTCCTCAATTATACAGAAACAGACGCTGAAGAGTACGCCGGAATAGTATACAATCTTGAAAAAGAGATGGCATCTTCGCAATATACAACTGTTGAGAACCGGGACCCTGTCAATACAACCCATATTACTAAATGGTCTGACCTTTCATCGCAGTACCCGAATATTGATTGGGAGACTCTTGCTGCCATTAATGGTTCAGGCCATGCAGACAGGATAAACCTGCACCAATTGACCGCAGTAGAAAAATTAGATCAGATGTTCGGATCGGTTTCACTCGAGGATTGGAAGGTATTCTTAATCTACAAACTCGTGGATTCAATCTCCCCCTGCCTCTCAGATCCATTCGAATCTGAAAATTTTGAGTTTTATAAGCACATTCTTAACGGCGTGGAATCACCAGAACCACGGTGGAAACGTGTTCTTACCGTTGTGAACTTTGCAATACCCGATGAAGTCGGAAAAAAATATGTACAGGCATATTTCAACGCAGATGAACGTGAAAAGGCCAGATCGATCTCCCATGCAATCAGAGCAACACTGAGGGAGAGAATTGCAAACCTGACCTGGATGAGTGACACGACAAAGCAGGCTGCAATAGAAAAGATGGATGCAATCGTAGAGAAGATAGGATATCCTGATGTCTGGCTTGATTACTCTGGCTTGAATCTCACAAACAGTTATGCCCACAATGTTCTTGAAGCAGGACGATTCTCTATGATATACGGCCCTAACGGGCTTGAAAAGATCGGAAAACCAGTTGATAGAAAAACATGGCTGATGTCTCCACAGACGGTGAATGCATATTATAACCCAACCCTCAACGAGATTGTATTTCCGGCAGCCATATTACAGCCACCATTTTTTGATCCAAATGCCAGTGATTCTGTAAATTATGGAGGAATAGGCACAGTCATAGGTCATGAGATGACCCATGGATTTGACGATCAGGGGCGGCAGTTCGATAAAGACGGCAACATTCGTGACTGGTGGAATGCAAATGATTCAGCCAGATTCCAGGAGCAGGCTGATCGTATCGTTGATCAGTACAATCATTTTGAGATTCTTCCAGGTATTTTTGTGAACGGCAATCTGACTCTTGGAGAAAATATTGCTGATTTTGGAGGTCTGACCCTGGCATACCATGCATGGGAAGAGAACGGAAAGGATGTAGATGAAATATCGGGCTCAGATAATATCACCCCGGCTCAAAAAGTATTCTTATCATTTGTGCGGGTCTGGAGCGGAGTAGCAAGGGATGAGTTTCTCAGAAGTAATTCGTATACCGATCCGCATCCATGGGTCAAGTTCAGATCTAATGGTCCACCATTCAATATCCCTGAGTTTTATCAGGCATTCCCATCGGTCGGCCCAGAAAATGCCCTTTACCGAACACCAGAACAGCGTCCGGTTATATGGTAACCCGAATGAATCAGTAGTGAAGAAACCCGTTTCCACACAAGCAAGGAAATAGTTTTAACCTTTTTTTCATTCTTGAAGAGAAAAGCCTTCAATATACAAGTAAGACATGTACGTCATATCACCTATTGAATAACAGCCTCACATCGTAATAGTCACTTGAAACACGGAACAAACTTGAGATCATCAATGAAAACAGTAACCTTCATCATTCTTCTTGCTCTTGTCACCTTCACAACAGTATCAGCTGACAGCCAGGGATATTCGATCACAAAGCATATTGTAAACCCCGGTGATGTCATCGGTGAGACCTCGTGGTCAGACAATCTCATGACCAACGGCGGGAAACTGGCAGTAAACAAGAATTTTGATTTTGATTCACAGAACCAGGTCGTGAACACATACAATATCAAGACCCAGAAGATACTCACATATGACACATCCAACGGATCCCACCTGCTCGGCGAGGAAAGTTATCTTCTAAACATTGCAGGATCATACAAACCCGATGATGACGAATACCTCCGTTGTGTATACGCTGCAAGCGACCTCACCTGGCTGCCTGCGTTCTGCAACACGGTACAGGCAAAAGTCTCACTCATGAACATCAACCATGCACAGATATCAGAGACAGGTAGCCTCAGGATGGTTGGTGAAGACCTGGTTCCCGCCGGGCTCAACTATCAGGTCGCAATCACCCCGGATTCGAGTTCAGGAGTATCAGTAGCTAACGGAATTGTCAGAACCACATTCAGGGGATCTATTATGGAAGCCAGGGACAATCAGACCAATGTTTCTGCCACAAACCAGTGGAAAGATCTGACTGGTGTTGCAGGTGATCTGAAGAACTTCCAGAAGGCATTCTCATACCAGTCAGGACTTAAGATCTAACACTACTACTCAATCATATTTTTATACGATCAGCCTGCGTTCAAAGAGCCTGATCGCAATATAGGCAGCAATTATCATACCAATTATAATCCAGGCCAAATTCAAAGGCCATAATGGCATGGCACCGCCGACCATAATCCCCCGGGTCAGGGCAACCACGTGGGTGAGGGGAAGTGCTACAAGTGCAAAGATCTGCAGGGGTTCAGGAAGCAGGCTGAGTGGGAAGAAGGTTCCGCTAAAGAGAAACATCGGGGCGATGTACAGAAGCGAAGGATAACTCAGAGCATCAATGGATGGGGTGACCGCTGAAAAACATGCAGCAATCGCAGAGAAGAGGAACCCTGCAAGGAATGCGAGTGGGAGAATAAACAGGCTCTGTGGTAGATCTGCAAGACCAAGCAGGGATAGGATTAGAAGGATTGCCCCGGCAGAGATCAGCCCACGGGTTGCTCCCCAAAGGATCTCACCAAGTATGATCTCCCGCAGGCTTATCGGGGTGGCCATCATTGCCTCGAACGACTTTCCGTAGTACATTCTGACATACGTGCCATACGCACATTCGAAAAATGAGGCGTTCATAACCGAGGCAGCAAGAATTGCAGGGGCAATGAAACGGACAAACGAAAGACCATCCACTTCTCCGACGTATGTTCCTATCCCAAATCCGATAGCGCCCAGGTAGAGCAGAGGCTCAACAAAGGGAGGGAGGAAGTTTACCCTGATATTTTTGCGAAAGACCAGAAGGTTCCGGTACCACACATGGTATGAACTGCGAAGCAATTGCCTTGTGGTATCCCAGTATGAAACACTCATTCCCGAAGCCTCCTGCCAGTGAGCATCAGAAACACATCTTCAAGACTCGCCGGCCGGGTCACGACTCTGATACCTGGACAAACTGAGAGGATCTGATCTGCAACCTGACGTGGTGTTCGAGTCTTGATCTGAATTGTCTCGCTGACCGACTCAAATGCGATCCCAAGAGAGTTGAGACAGTCTGCAACTTCAGGTAAATGATCAACCTCTACAATATCCATTCCAATATGGGTCTCGATCAGTTGCCTTGGAGATCCTTCCACCAGGATCTTTCCATGGTCCATGATAACCAGCCGATCACAGAGCCTTGCAGCCTCGTCAAGGTAATGAGTGGTCAGTACAATTGTATTCCCCTGGGCACGAATATGCTGGAGTCGTTCCCAGATGTGATGACGTGCCTGAGGATCCAGCCCGATCGTTGGTTCGTCAAGGATCAGGATCTCAGGATGATTGATCATCGCCCGTGCCAGGAGCAGTCTCCTCTTCATTCCACCGGATAACTGCTCGATAAGTGTATCACGCTTTGCAGTCAGCTCGAAGAAGTCCAGTAGTTCTTCAGTTCTGGTTCGGGCGTCACCAGATGCCATGTCAAAGAATGTTGCATAGATCAACAGGTTTTCAGCAACAGTCAGTTCACTGTCAAGGTTGGTCTCCTGGGGAACCACACCGAGCCTGCCGCGAATCTCCTTTCCTGCCAGATCGGGATCCAGGGAAAAGATATGGAGTGAGCCTGAGGTCCTGGGGGAGACACACTCACAGATCTTCATGGTTGTGGTCTTCCCTGCCCCGTTGGGCCCAAGAAACCCAAACAACTCCCCTTTTTTAACTGAAAAACTGATCCCGTCTACTGCAGTCAGGGAGCCATATTCTTTCCTGAGATCGACTGCTTCAATTATTCCTGACATTTTATTCCTACACGGTACCAGTATACCGGTTTTCGGGCGCTTTGAAAACAAGTATCCGGTTTTAGGTCTAATGTCCAGCCCTTAAAAGGCCGAGGATACACTCAATTGCGATAAGGATGATCACAACCCATTCTAGAAAATTGGAGTGTTGTATCCTGACTTCTTCCGAAAGCATAGAGTAGTTCTCATGAATCACCTCAATCTTCCTGTCTACACTCCCACTCCATTGACTGCTCCGCATCACCTTCAGAGCTGTCGCATACACTCTGGCATAATACACATCTTCAGTAACTTTGATCAGGTTGTTGACCTTCTCAGTGATCTCAGATATTTCAGCATATGTCTCCATCAACTGGGCCATGATCACGTGATACTGGCGCATCCTGCGGATACGCCACATCCGGTCCGCCTGCTCGATGTCATCGTACATCTTCTCCATCTGGCGGTTAAGCATCCGGTCATAATACCTGAGTTCAAGAACCTGGACACTGGCAAACTCGATCAGATCAATGAGGTCGGTGGGGTTCTCAGGGTTGCAGAGCAGGGCTGAATCGTACGAGAGGATCGCAATATCTTCAGTTGTATAACTGAGCGTGTTCTTGACGATCTCTTCCCGCATCTGGGATGAGAACTGTGTTCTCTCACCACTCAACAGTACAGCAGGGTCAATGCTCTTATCGATCCTGTCAGTGACATAAATCGAGTAATCTTCAAAGAAATCCGGTTCGATAGAGAGATTCTGGATGTGAGGGCCGAGGATCTCACCCAGGTTCTTCAGGTAAATTCCAAAGAGATCAGATAATCCTTCATGCCCTGAAAAAAGTAGTGCGGTATCTTCAAGAACTGATGAATGAGCCTCATGATCCTCATATAAAAAACAGAGACTGATCGCACCGATGTCATACAGGCGGGCGATGACGCTCATATTGTAAGTTATTCCCTGGCGTTCAACGCTCACCTCATGCATCTTGAGCATGAGTGGCGGATCCTCCATCATAATAGACTTCGGATTAACCCGGAGGAAACTTGCCCTTGCAGTAAAGTAACTCCGTGCAAGTTCACGTTCGAGTTGATCGAGATTAATCTCTCTTCCAATATCGTATATTCGGTAAAAACGGAGTGAAATCACTCTTCACAACTCTCCTTCCGATATTCCTATGAAAAACAGGACTCTATCGTATATATGATTATGTCGTCAAAGAAGATACTCACATCGATCACCTGCTCATCAATCAGCGGAGGAGAAATATGAACCACTACCAAGCTCATGTAAAAAAGATTCTATCAGATACGTATCTCTGGATCTGTT
>CAZVAS010000142.1:0-5963 GCA_964625165.1 uncultured Methanospirillum sp.
AGATTACGAACTCTGTATATGCAACGTATAGATCCTCGGATACTGCTCCTGGCATTATGTCTCATAGCGGTCCTGCTTGCTGCAGGCTGCACAACATCTGATACCAGGAACCAGACAATCACCAAATCCAATACCTCACTTTCTTCTGCTAAAGAGATGGGCAATGAGTCATCCTGGATGACAGTGCCGATCACCGATGTCATGACCGGAAAGCAGACATCTATTATTGAACTTGCCGATGAAGGAAAGCCGGTGATCATTCACTCCTTTGCGGTATGGTGCCCTGCCTGTTCAATACAACTTCGTGAAACTGCAAAACTTCTCAAAGAGAATCCTGGTGCATACACAGTCCTCGGAATTGATCTGGATTCACGGGAGAATACAGAGATGATCAAGAGCCATGTTGAGAAGAACCAGTTTGTCGGGATGTATATCGCAGCACCTGAAGATCTCACGAGGGGATTAATCCAGACAGTCGGGCCACGGGTCGTTCAGTCACTTCCACAGACCCTGATCATCTGCAACAAAAAAGTTACCTATGTGGGAGACGGGGCATTCCCTGAATCAAAACTGAAATCTATCCTTGCAGAACTCTGCTGAAAAAGCAGATTTTTTTTATCCTCCCGATACAGGGGGGAATAACTTGATCTCATCGCCATCGTGAACTGGTGTCAAGAGACCATCGAGATCACGATACCCGGTTCCATTCACCAGAATGTTCACATACCTCTTCAGTTCTCCATCCTGGAACAGAAGTGCATTGAGGCCAGGATATCTGCTCGTCAGTTCAGTGATGATATCCTGTACAGTCGCAACATTACTGATTTCAACATCTTTTACACCGGCAATTTCCCGGTAATTTGCAAACAGAATTACTTTCAGACTCATAATAATCGCCTATGTATCTTCTTCTTTTACATGAAAAAGTCCTTTTCATCGGTTCTGCCGGGGCCCCAACGGGCCACCGGTGGAATTTTTATTTCAGATGTGAACATGCAGGGCACTGAGGATTACGGGAGAGCGGGATCTCATGGAATTCAAGATACTCTCCATCATATATCACCATACGGTTTAATGCCAGTTGACCGACTCCGGTGATAGCCTTTATCGCCTCAGTCACCTGCAGAGTTCCCAGCACACCCGGTGTTGCTCCAAGGACAGGGAAGACCTCTTTGGGTGGAGCTTCCGGGACAAGACACTCAAGACAGGGCGTCTTCCCGGGGATGATGGTTGTAAGGCGGCCCTCAAGACCCCAAACAGATGCGTGGATAAACGGAATATTATGATAAATAGCGGCCTTATTCAGGAGATAACGGGTCGGGTAGTTATCCATCGCATCAATGATGATATCAGAACCTTTGGTCAGGTCCAGGTAGTTTGCCTCATCGATCTTCTCCTGAAGAGCAGTCACCTTGATCGACGGATTGATGGCAGTAAGTTTGGCACTGGCACTCTTGACTTTGTACTGATCAACATTCTCATCCCAATGCAGGATCTGACGATTCAGATTTGAGGCGTCAACAACGTCCATATCAACGATGACGATATGACCTATACCTGCTACTGCAAGATATGTTGCAACAGGACTACCAAGCCCTCCACATCCTGCTACAAATACTGTTGCGTTCTTGAGACGCTCCTGCCCTGTCTCACCAAACCCACGAATCAGGATCTGGCGGTTGTATCGTTTCTGATCATACGATGTTAATGTCATACTTTGAAGTCAGTACTATGAGTTCAGTGATGATCCATAAAACCCCGGTGATCCGGGCAAATATTGACATCACGATCCTCTGTTATTCATACAATTCCATCCCGGTAATGATGCCCTACAGGGTGAATCCTCTCCACTGCTGCCAGGTCAAATATCTCATCTGATGATATCAGCCGCTCAGTTGAACCAAGCTTGTACAGAGTCTGTGCAAACCCGGCTGTGGACTGGATATACTCTGGAGGTAATGAGGCACAGTAATGAGGAGAGAGGCGATATGCCTCCTCGACAAAGGCTTCATCAACAAACCCACAGGTATCAGCAACGATTGTTGCACATACCCGGGGTTTCTGGCAGATCATCTGAGACGCCTCTTCATGAGCCTGAATAAATGACGATATAACGTCATCCTCACTGATCAGGTCATCAGTGGCAACAATACCATAACTCGGATTAAATGGCCATATCTTCTCTGCAGGGATTACAACCCGGGCCGATCCATATCGCCGGGCCGCGACTGCAAGAGCAGGGGTTCCTGCAGCAGCCATGATCTCACCATCAGTAAGAGCATCGTGGAGAAAATCGGCCCAGGCATAATTCTTTACATGCACCGAATCTTTCCCGTGTCGGGAGAGCAGATCCCTGATGATGATGTCATGGATAGAGCCTTTCGGTGGTGTTCCGATGCTTTCCCATTCAAACTGATCGAGAAAACTGCCCATATCTTGGAATGATTCCAGGGGTGATACAGAAGGGTTTGCGATGATAACTGTCCCTTCAACATGGCCTCCGGCAACACACCGGGCATGCAGACCCCGATCAAGACCAATAATAAAAGGTGGAAGCCCGATATATGCCAGATCGAGTGATCCATTCTCCATGGCTCTGATGATATCAGGACCTGAAGGATACAGATTCCATTGGGCACTGATCCGGTTACGTTCCAGAAGATCGGTTCCCATCAGAATAAAAGCCGTATGATACACCGTTGAGAGGTGACCGATACGGATTTGATGCATGGTCATAATTTTCTATCAGAGAATTCTGATATCCTCCACACGGACGTGAATTCCGTCCTTCTTCTGAAGTATCATGTTCACAAGTGCTGTGTGTGCAAGATCGATCATACAGTACCCGGGAAGGAAATACTGTCTGATTCCGAGGATTGGTGGCCGTTTTATCGGCTCTGCAATCCCTTCAAATGCATGGACATGATAGGCTTGTACGTCATGTGCCTCTTCTGACCGGGCTGCCAGAGGGCCGACAGTATGGCACTCAAGTACTCCGGTAACCGGGTTTGCGGAGAGGACCCGAAGTGCATGATAGAGCGGACAACCAGGACCGGCAGGCCGTCCGGTTATCAGATCACCAGCCTTGATATCCCATTTCTCCACGAGATCAGCTCTGAATGGAACCACAAACTTCCGGGCAGATGGCTCTCCGGGAAAGGCTTTCAGGACAAAGTCATACTCCTTTCCTGCGACATCAACACCGGAATAGGAGACCGTTCTGGCAGTATGCTCTGATGGAGCCACCGAATACGGGCAGTCCTCCTTTGAACGGTCACCTGTTGAGAGTGCCTTTGAGAAATCATCGCATGTGGAATAGCCACATGCACCACAATCTCTCCCTGGCGGATGCCAGACCATCTCTTCAGTCACCCCGGTAGATCGGATCTGCATTGTCAAGGGTTCTGATGACACCAAAGTGGTTCTTCCATCCGATCTCCTTCTTGCCGATACAGACCGTGCAGACCCCAAGTGGAGGAGTTCCACGGAGCGTTACTGTTCCGGCATCCTCCACATCAGGGAAGTCTCTGATCTTGTTGATCAGGAACCGCAGGCCTGAACCCTGGAGTGCATTGGTCTCGATTATCTCAATATCTGGTGATGCAGAGAGAATTCCCTCGCGATATACCTCTTTCTCTGCCTGCGATACAAGATCGACCTTGGTAACCACAGCAACATCGGCAAGGGCAATCATTGGAGCCATCTTAAGAGGAGCCTTGCTTCCCGATACAGCAGAAAGAACAACTACCCCGAGAGACTGGGTTGTGTACGGAGTACAACGCAGACAGAGCCCTGCACTCTCCACAATCAGGAGATCAGAATCAACCGCTACCGCCCAGGCAAGGGCATCGGCAAGGACCAGAATTCCCATATGGTCCGGGCAGACATCACCGGAGTAGGTCTTGCGGGTCGGAATGCCAAACTCTTCTCTGAGTTCTTCATCCTCAAACGCTCGAACCACATCGATCTTCAGGTACGATGGTTTGAATTTCGAAGAGAGTTCCTTGATCACCTGTCTGATGACTGCAGTCTTTCCAACGCTTGGAGGTCCGGCTACGATGAGGAGCTTCATGCTGCCACCTTTGTCCCGGTAGCAATAACAGGCGCATCTGAAAATTGCTCACCATTTCGCACTTTTTCCCTGATTTCTGATACAAATTCTTCGATATCAGAGAGCTTTCTGACCAGATTCTGTTCAGATCCTGATGGATTAATGACCTCACGTACAGCACCGTTCTTCATCACAATCCTTCGATCAGTGCTCAGGGCAAGCAGAGGATCATGCGTCACCAGAATAACGGCACGACGATGTTCTTTGATCCTGGTGATAACCCGCTCTTTTGCAATCCCTGCATTCTCCACCTCGTCAAGAAGCAGAATCGGAGCATCACCAATTCTGATAGCATCTGCGATGAAGAGCGAACGCGTCTGTCCGCCTGAAAGGGCAGTCATCCGGTAATGTGGATGAATCTTCTCACCGGTAAACTCGTTGGCGAGATCAATCGTGTCCAAAACAAGAGACTCGTTGGAAATTCCCCGTGCCTTCATATGAAGCGAGAGAAAATCAACGACCTTGAGGTCTGCAATACAGCGGTTATTCTGAGTGATCATAACAATCGGTTTCTTTGCCGGATTTCGCACCATCTCTTCAGGTGGCTCGGCTCCATTGATCCTGATTGTCCTTTGCGTGATCGTATCTCCCTGTGCTAGAACTTCTATATCGTTAATGAAGGCAGATTTGCCTGATCCGGTCGAACCGACAATGGAGACGGTATCGCCCGGTTGTATATCGATCTGCGTAAAGAGTTCCTGCTGACCATCCTTACTCCGGCCTGGCAGGATCGTGATGATAAAACTCTGGAGGGATTCCATGAAGTACCGTCTATGTCAGGCTATTTAAAAAGAAAGAAACAGGCAACATAAAATTAATACTTTAAGCAAAATTAATTCTTTGAATTGTCCAAATTAAACCAAACATATGGAATAAATGGTAATTTTTGAGACATTATGACCCTCAATCATACATCTGACGTCAGAAACGGGAGGAAAGAATCATGCGAGTGTTAACGCCTTGATTATCATAACCAGGGCAATAGTACCAATAGATATGCCCAGCATCCATCTGATGAGATCAGCGGTGAGATATGGGGAGAGCCGGACACCAATTGCTCCCCCAATCAGCACCCCTGTGGCAGTACTGATAAGAAACGGAATACTTACATGGCCCATCAGAAGACTTGTTGCCGCTGCACCTGATGAGGTAAAGATAATAGATGCCAGCGAGATGACGACCGCTTCATGAATCTGAACCTTCCTGCTGATGAGGGCAGGCACAAAGATAATCCCGCCTGAAATGCCGGTCAGACCGCTGACAAGACCTCCAAGACAACCGGTTCCAGACAGGAAAAGACTGCTCAGTCTCCTGGTCCTGACATTTTTTACAGAATCTGATGATACTGAGCTTGATTGAGGAGATAGGTTCGCTTGAAGAACAGGCCAGATAGTGAGTCTTCCTGCCATGATCAGAAGAAATATTCCAAATATTCCGATGAGTGATCCGCCAGAGAGATACTGAGTGCAATATGAACCAACCACTGCTGAAGGAAGGGAGAAGAGAACAATTCGCAGGATAACCGGGAGATGTGCCTTCGCTGACTCTAGTTGAAACAAAGTAGCAGAGAGGGTGGTACATATGGTCGCTGTAATACTGGTACCGATTGCAATCTCCGGGGCAAGCCCAAACAACAGCGTATACATCGGAACAAGAATAAATCCCCCACCAAGACCCACAAGTGCAGAGAAGATACCAACAAATACAGAGCCGATTCCTGCAAGGATGAGATCACCGGACAGCAGTATCATAATAGTTCTGGCATTAAAACACTGTGATCATCGGCAGGGTCAGAAAAAGCATCCGATTTCAAAACCGGAGGAGAAGGATAAGATCCATCCGGCCATATATA
>CAZVAS010000143.1:0-2201 GCA_964625165.1 uncultured Methanospirillum sp.
ATGTCAACCGGGATGTGACCGACCGACTGGGCCCCGTCTACAACGATGAGGGCACCCTTATCATGGGCGATGTCTGCAATCTCATCAACCGGCTGGATAGTCCCAGTTACATTTGACATCTGGGTGACAGCAACTACACGGGTCTTACCGGTGATCATGTCACTCACCGTATCGGGATCAACGTACCCGTCCTGGTGGGGAATAATTGAAACCTTCACACCCCGCTTCTTCAGCGCCATCCACGGGAGAAGATTAGAATGGTGCTCAAGGGCAGTACAGAGTACCTCATCACCCTTCTTCCAGGTGAGACCCTGTGATATGAGATTTATTGCACCGGTTGTGTTGCCGGTCCAGATGATCTGCTCTGGATAAGCACCGAGAAACTCTGCAAGATCCTCCCTGCTCTCCTCACACCTGGCAGTCGTCTCCCTGGCAAGCCGATGGGTTCCTCTCCCGTAATTCCCGGCGTACTCATAAAAAAAGTCGCAGATAGCCTCGACAGATCTGACCGGTGTCTGGGTTGTTGCAGCGTTGTCAAGGTAGATGACCTCTTCAAGGACCGGGAACTCCTCTCTGAGAGCCGTGAGATCGTACATCTGATGTACGAGAATCAACCCGGTACTATAAAGGAGTCTTGGGTAATCAATGAAAAGAACCCAAACCTACATGAAATCAGCAAGACCGAGCTGCTCGATCTTCTCTTCGCCGAAGGTTGACTCGATGTTCATGTTGATAACCTCAACACGCTGCCTTGTGTACTCGGAGATGTGAAACTCTTCACAGATCTCCTGTGACATCTTGAGGTACTTCTTCACCGAGCCTTCATGCACGGTCGGGATCACCGTTCCACCGCACCGGCACTTTCCTGATAAGGGCATCCTGCGGTAACTGGTGTTGCACTTCGTGCACCTGAACTTCTGCTTTGCAAACGCACCGAGGTTGCCCTGGAGGTCACGGATGAAATGGGTCTGGAGCACCCGTTCGGCCACATCATGCTCGTCGACAGCCTTGATCTTCTTTGCAAGATCGAGCTCGCAGTTGAGTTTGTCCACCATCGACTGAAGCTGGGTGTACATGGTATCAAGAGGCCCGGCCGAGATGTCAGAGGTGTCATGGGTGAAGAAGAACCCCTCGATCTGGTTCTCTTTACCTAGCCGTTTCTCTACCCGGTCGATGAGCCCTTCAACATCTTTCGGGTGAGCATACTCGAGTGCCTTGAGATAGAGCTCAAGCGGGTAGCCTGCACAGACATCCAGGTTGTGACTCTCCTTGTCGATCTCGGTCGGGTCAATCCTGCTGCTGAGCACCAGCGGGGCATCCATTGAACCACCCCTCGTCTCGGGGAGGAACGCCCTGGAGAAGTTGATCAGCCCGTCAAGCAGAAGCATGACACAGTCCTCATCCCCGTCGCACTGTCCGGTGAAGATTCCATTTGCAACAACAGAATGATCCCGGTCCACGGTCAGGCAGTAGACCCTCTCATCAGGAGACTGCACGTAATCGATTGTCACAATGCGGTCTGATATGACCACACTCCCTTCCCAGACCGGGACTGCATCACCGACCTTCACCTCGAGGGCACGGATCTTACGCAAATAATCGACATCCCAGACAAGCATCGCGTGATCCGGGGTCACCATGAGTTCCTTTCCCCTGGCTGTGACAAACCGGATCAGATTCTGTGGGGATCGGTGAACTGATATCGAGGTCACTTTACGTATGTGCGGAATTCCTCCGGTATCCACGGTTCTGGCATAGGCAGGCCGGGTTGGATCTGCATAAAACGTTCCGATGCTGTCCACTCCGGCCTGAGAGAGATCGAGCCGCTCAAGAACGAACTGGCGGATTGGAACCGCGTGAATCCCGGTCTCATCGCCGATCTCGATCAGGGTATCGCCATAGAAACAGTTTCTCCGCTTGGCTGCATGGAAGAAGGGATGCCCGTACCCGACGTTTGCCTTTGAGAACCCGACCAGACGGACAAGCACTCCTGCACTCGTGTGAGGAGCAAGCCCGATGATGAGATGACCGATCAGGTCTGTTCGTTTCTCGCAGTTGTAAAACGGTTCAAGCCCGTACACCTTCACGAGTAGTTGATCGATGAACTTCGTGCAGGCCAGCAGGTAGTCTGCACATACATCAGGGACCAGAATATCCTGGGGAGGAAGTTCGAGGATCTGTTCCCGGTCTGTCAGTTCCTT
>CAZVAS010000143.1:2301-5957 GCA_964625165.1 uncultured Methanospirillum sp.
CCCGCAACTGCACCGGTTCAGATATGTCTCGGTCTTACATGCAGGACACCGGCGGACTCCCATCTCGAGCTGGAGAATTCCCCCGTCAGTATTCGCCTTGTAGGTGTGCCGTCCTGCCTCCTGGAGAGATCGACGTGAACCACCTCCCTCACCGACCGGGAAGAGCACATGGGGAGCAGGCTTCATCTCACGTGGTTTGGCCTTGCCGGGCCTCCCCATCCGGCCCCCGATCCGTGTGCCTGCCTTTGATCTGAGCTTGAGGCCTGACAGGTGCATGATACGATCAAGGCTGTCGGTCTTCTCATCATCCCAGGCAGATATCATGGAGAGGTTCTCATCAAGACCGAGGCACCTGCAGAAGAGGTGTGCAGGTGATATCAGGAACATCTCGTCACGAACCAGATGAGGGCAGAGGATGCTCTCCAGGATCTCCTTGATTGCAGAATCCTGGGGGATCTTCAGGGTATTTTCAGACAGGGAACCGTGCTGGCTGATGTACTCCGCCAGTTTACGGATATCTTCAGGTCTGACATCATCCCAGAGGAGGGTGAAATCAGGATGAAGAAATGCCCCGGCTTCGCAGCAGGCGAGAGCCTCCTCCTCGCTCGTCGGATGACCGACGCCACCTTCAAGGTGCCACCATGCCTCACAGTAGGCACATGGAGCAAGCACATGGTTGTTCTCCATGAACTCGCCGTAACTTATCAGGATCTCCCCGACATCGATGATGGATGCAACCTGTGGCGAGAGTTCACGTGCCTGTTTCGCATCATCTATCCTGAGCACATCCCCGTTGATCAGCCTGACTGTAGGTCCCTGGATCGAGTCAACCGGTGAGATCCCTGCCGCCTTGCCCGGCCGTTCGGTCTTCATCTGGGTCCCAACCGCGAGGAAGTCACCGAGAATATGAAGTGTTGCCGGATGAAGACCGCCAGCTGCAAGTCCGGTGTTCCGTGACCGCCCGTACACCAGCCTGAACCCGCCTTTACGCATAGGATATGCAAAGACCGGCCTGCCACCGATGAGATCACGGAGATACTTGTCCTTGGGGTGAATCCCAACCTCCTTCTCCTCGTGGTCTGAACTTGAAGGAGTGGTTGAGTGCATCAGTTCCTCAAGCCAGTCCCACCCGTCCATCTTCATCTTCCTGACATTGCGCATCACTTTGGGAGCCTTCAGGATCAGCCCCTCTGCAATGACCAGTGCCATTCCACCCCGGACAGTGTTGGTCTCAATCCGTTCCAGGTTCCGGTACCCGGAGACCTCTTCCCGTTCGGTCGGCTCCCCGTCGATACAGACCGGACAGTTCTGGATGATCAGCCTGATCTCTTCAGGCGACGGGAGATACTGCAGGCTCATGATCGAGTTATACTGCCTGATCTCCTCGACATACCGCTCGATCTCTTCGGGTCGCGGAATATACCGGTTCAGCCCGAGCAGTCTTCTGACATAATCGCCCACAAGAACAGAGAGTGCCTGGGCAGTTCCTCCTGCACTCCGGATGGGCCCGGCATAATAGATAGAGAGATATTCGGTCCCGTCATCGTTCTTCCTGACCGCAACCTTTGCGATCCCTTCGATCGGTGCCGAGACTACACCCTCGGTAACCAGTGCCATCGAGGTCCTGATCGTATGATCGAGGATCTGATCGTTGTCGGTCTCCCCGAACTTGCGTGAAGCAAACACATCACCGATCTTGAGCGATGCCTCTTCACGTGACATCCGCGACTCAAGATCACGGATACAGGCTGCAACCCCCTTTATCCCCACCTGTGCCTCAACCCGGTCTGCAAGATCGTTTGCAATCGGGATCTCTATCACGGTCTCGGGATCAAGTCCTGCCTTTCTGGCCTCACCCGCAACCTCCATCGCCCTGGCTAAACCAGTATTCAGACGATCGTAGTATTTTTGCATGTGGGGTGAGATGTCAGCCATGTCAGATCGCTCTGTATAGATCAGACCGGATTCTATTTTGGCCTGTTCACCCGGGAAAAATTTCTCAATCAGGACTGGGAGTTAGCCTGTCGCATCAGAACACTCATCTCTTCATCCCAGTGTCCTGACTGCTGTGCAGCATTCAGAACAGTGAGGGCTGAACCCTTGTCATTTATCTTGAGGTATGCATCAGCCATTGCCTTGGTGATGGCAAGATCCTCAGGATTCTGAGTTGAGATCTTTGAGAACGAGCGTATTGCATCCCGATAGTAGCCTTCAGCGCCCGGCTGCCCAAGCCGGGAGAGGGAATCACCTTTCTTCAGCTCGGCCATTCCTTTTGCACGCCATGCTTCAGAGAACGCAGGGAGTTTTGCAGTCGCATCACGATAACTGTCTATCGCTTTCTGATACTCCTCCTGTTGCATCCACTTGTTCCCTTCAGACAGGGAGTTTCGTGCATCAGTGCTGTTAGCGCCGTTTATCCAGGGGATCAGAAAGAGTTGTGCAACGATGATGATCGCCATGAACAGGGTGAGATAGAAGAGAAGGACCTGCACAATCCTCGGAATGGTGCTTTCAGGTTTCTGCACCGGCTGCTCATGGACCGATCGCTTATGGGAGGTCTGGTGATGATGCGTATAGTACCAGGTCCTGGGATCACGGTACCGCTGGCTTCCCCGGTGATAACTGCCGTACCGTGAATCATCTGCGATGACAAGGGTTGCATCATATTCCTCCCGTTTTTTGGGATCTTTGAGGACCTGATATGCCTCGTTTACAACCTTGAAGAGTTCATCAGCATCAGGACTTTCACAGACATCAGGATGGAGGATCTTTGCTAGTTTCCGGTATGCGGTTGTTATTTCATGCAGAGAAGCATCTGGACGGAGATTCAGGATATCGTAATAGGTCTCCCCTGCCTGGTTCATCGCACGTTCCAGAGCTTGATATATCCATATCTGACCAGGGAATAATAAACTGCTCTGAACCTGACCCCGGTATCAGAGCTTAATTCCCGTGTGGACATGGTGCCGGGTCTACCGGCAGGCTGCAGCAAGACAGTCATCAAGGGTTCCGATGATCGAGGTGGCACCACACATGTTCGGAACATATGCAAGTGCTTTTCCACTGGAGACCATGATGGTTTTGTACCGCTCAAGTGCAGGTGAGACCACCATGCAGGTGTCGGCATACACCCATGCCCCACTCTTCTCAATAATACCCACTGCTTCTGCTGACCTGGTGATGACATCACGGGCAGCAAAGACATAGAGGGGTTTTTTCACTCTGCATCCCTGCAGTTTTTCGGCTATTCTGGTGAGTTCCTCGTCAGAGCAGTGTGGACAACCGATCGCGATTGCATCAGGCTCTGCTGATCCATACACATCTGAAACCTCTGCAGCGGTGATGGTTATCGTCTCAAGGGATGCTGTATCATATTTGAATACCCGTGCCTCAGGAGTGATATCCCTGACATGGTAGAGGGCAGTAGCACCGGTGGCAGCCATCGCAGCCCCGAGGTTCTTGAGTTGGTCCCGTGAGGGTCGTATTCCGGTGAAGATGGGTACCCGGTTTCCTGCAATCTTTCCTGCCAGATACCCCAGAGCACCATACCAGGACTCATCGACATCTCCGGGAGCATCTTCCACATTGATTGAAAGGACCGGAGACCTGTTCTCAACAAGATGCAGGCCGTATGCAGGTGTTCTGCCAAGGATTGC
>CAZVAS010000144.1:0-5893 GCA_964625165.1 uncultured Methanospirillum sp.
GTATTCATCAGTGATAAATAGTATCAGGTAATAATATCAAAAATTCCCTAATGTCATAATGGTACATCATAATCCTGAAAATATAGATAAACTCAAAAAAATGAACCCGGATATGAACCATTCGTTGGACCGGGTAAAGAGACAGGTACTGGCATCTGATATCCGGTGGGACACTCTCTTTCGGGCAGCAGCAGACCCGATCATAATCGGAGATGAAGAAGGAATTCTGGTCTGTAATCCATGTTTTGAGAAATTGACCGGACTTACATCAGAGCAGATCCTTGGATACCCTATATCTCATCTACCCGTGTGTTATTCTCATCCAGAAGATTGTACTCTTTTCATAAAATACTGGATAGAACCTGAGGATACAGAAAAACGGTTTTTATGGTCATTTACCAACACAGAAAATAAGAAAATTGTTCTGGATATGCAGATCATGTTCGTGACCATCGAAGGCAATGTATTACGGTTTTGTATTGGCCGTGATATAACCCGAGAAACCGAACTGATCGAGGAGCAAAAAATCGCACTCCGGCAGATCGGCAAAAACATGGCTCAACTTGCAGCCTTAAATGATGAGATACGCAATCCTCTCACATTAATCTCCATGAGTGCCGGAATGCAGGGAGATTCACAGCAGAACAAAATCCTTGAAGGGGTAAACATGATTAACACGTTGGTAGACCGCCTGGACCAGGGATTTACTGAATCTGAAAAGGTAAGAAAATTTTTAAAACGAACTATTCAGGATTTCGGTACTGCTTTGGAAGAAGAATAAGGCACAGAGCAAGCACTCAATAGTATCTTCTTTCATATGTCCATACCCTGATTATTGAAACAACTCATTCAATAGTCAGAGATCGAAATCCTTCTGTACAATCGAAGCAATGCTCTGGAATTAATGTACCGTAGGATATGAGACATATCTGTCTTAATGTTGGTGTACGAGTATCCTATCCTTAAAAGGAGATGATAATTCATCTCCTGATCCAGCTCACAATCCCGGATACCTGACTCAGATGATCCATCGCCTCTCCTGCCAGGACCACCGGATCAGTTACGATCTCTCCATCCTCATCCCGTATCAGGGTCAGAACCTTCCCTGCAAAACCTACCGTCTCCTCAGCTAGCAGGCGATACTGACGGTACAGAAAAAAAGCTGCAACACCGTTCATAATCGCTACCCCAAGCGATACCCCGGCAACCGCTTCAGTGATCATATTCTTCCTCCATTCCTGAAGAGATCCTGCACGGTCATGTTCCCTGACACAAACCCTCTTGATTCAAGAGACCGGTTTCCGAATCCCTGAAATCCGAGTGCCACCATTCCGGACCCGTTCACCCGGGTCTCACCGGAAAGATCTGCTCCTATATCCCGTGAGAATTCATACTCACCACCATGCAGAATGCCGGAGGTGTACACCGATGCTTCTCCAAGAGGCCGGTCTCCTCCGGCTGTAAGAAACATACAGCGTTCCCTGATGTCGGGCTCTCTCATAAGGATTGATGCAAAATCTGACACGAGAACCGGTCCGGTTCCTGATACAACCAGATCACTCTCTGTCTCATCCCCTGACACCGTCCTGGCCAGACGGGCTGCATCCACTGTCAATGCTCGTGAAGCAAACGACCCATTTATGTCTGAACCTGAAGTTGAGAGGAATGCAGAACCATCGGTACTGATGGTAGTAGCAATATATCCGGCCCCTGACACCACTGCAAACAGCAGGCAGATTATCCCGGCAACAAGAAATCCTCCTTTCATACTCCCCCCGGATATGAAAAAAGGAGAATCATGCCAGGATGGCAACCGTATCAGCCCAGGCTTCAAGTCCTGTTCTGATAGAATCTGCCTCATAGCTGGAGAGAGTGACACTGTCCCTCTTGAATGTCACCGAGTAGAGTTCCCCATTACTCGCATGGGCCTTGATGGTGCAACTGAACGAGTCTTCAGACGAATCACGGGAAGCGGTCACACCGGTCCCCATACCGGTAGTGATCGCTGCAGTCCCGGTAATCTGGGTCACTGCGGTGTTTACCGCTGCCATCGTCGGACCCCGAACCGGAATGCTCCCGACCGTCTTCGCTTCTGCATTCTCATACACGATGGATGCAGAGTATGACTCCTTCGACTTCTCAACTGCAGGTTTTGAGACTCCTGCTGACTCGTAGGTAGTACATCCCCATGGATTATTGTCCAGTACATCCTGGACAAGTGCATTGAATGCGGTATAGTCAGCAATCGGTGCTGCAAGTTTTCTCACCGCTGACTTCACGACACTCTTCTGTGTAAAATCTCCCATTTTTCCCCCTTGTCGCCTGTATTGCGACACTATCTCATAAGTGGCAGGAGTATAAAAGGGTCGAAAGAGATGATCGAAAACGACAAATAAATATCTTATTTTAAAAAATACGCCCGGAGAAGAGCACCCCAATGTACATGTTCCAACCTCATGTAATACATCAGAATTTTTTGATATGGAGCAGATTACATCAGTTTTAGATTTAGTAGCCGGTGTAGGCTGTACATTCTATTATATCTTTTTATTTTATGACAAAATCAATCCAAAAGATTTAGAAAGATACGGAGATTACAGTTTTTCACTACCTGGGACGAGAAGGAAAATCTCAGGCAGGAGGATGAGAAGATGACAAGAGGAGATAAAGTATGATGTACTCCCCGTCAGATGGATTCGCTTGGGGGCTTATCACCGAGGGGAGTAATCAGGTATTACAGTCTGAAATTTTAAGCATATCTATCAGGTCTGGTTGTGAGTTACGACATGTTTTTTGGGTAACACCTTACGGTATCGAGCCATGCAGATCCCCCCGGAGGAGAATTGATGCCTGAAAGACCGGATTATCGGACCAAACGGACTGCTGAGTACAGCGCCAGGGATCTTCTTTACAGATATGGATACACTGTTATCAGGGTGGCACAGAGCCACTCCCATGAGTCTGCTGGGATTAACCTGATAGCCTGGGACAAAAAAGGCGATATTCTATTCATTTATGCCAGATCATGCCGGAGAGTCTCTTTCAGAAAGGATATCCATATCCTCTCCAGACTTGTTGTACTTCATCGGTATCCTGGAGCGGTAGAATACTGGATCAGATGTAAGGCAGAATGGAAACGATATCTGATCAGACCCGGAGGTGCAGTCCCTCTTCAGGTGCTATCATGATACCTGTTTTTGCCTGCTTCAGTGTACTGCATCAGTTTCTCTCAACAACGGAACCGGGCATTGCGATCATACAGATCCATGGGGTGGGGAATGTATGACTGGTGATTCCCAGTATGATGAGATCCTCCAGACGCTGAAATGCCTCTTTTCTCCGGGTCAGGTCATTGAGATCAGGATCCTCAGCGATGACGGGGTCTCTTCCGGGTACTTCAACGATTTTGAGATGGCTGCTGCTGCAATCGGAGCACAGGATCGCGATCCAAGGGGACATGGCATGTATGTCACCCTGAATGAGGTAAGCAGGGATCTTCTTGCACGTAGAGCGAACAGGATCAAGTATCGGATCGGCAGACAGGATCAGACCACCGCAGATGCTGATATCGTCCACCGCTGGTGGTTGCCCGTAGATATCGATCCAGTACGAAGATCGGGAATTTCATCATCAGAGCCAGAACATGAGGAGGCTCTGCATCGGGCAGAAGTGATCAGACAGTTTCTGGCAGAACGGGGATGGAAAGACCCCATCGTAGCCGACTCAGGCAATGGGGCACATCTCCTGTATGCTCTCGATCTCCCGAATGATGAGGCAAGCAGAGACCTGGTCAGATCAGTGCTCGAAGTGTTGGACAACCGGTTTTCTGATGAGAAATGCAGGGTTGATACCGCAAACTTCAACGCAGCCAGAATCTGGAAGATATATGGAACAACCTCCCGGAAAGGTGATAATCTGCCTGACCGACCACACCGGCGTGCAGGAATCATCTCCGGTGCCGGAGAGAGGAGAGAGATTATGGTCAGCGATCTCGTATCCCTCATCGCAGATTCTTCACATTATCAGAAGAATCCGTCGGGAAGTCTGAACGACCGGTCTGATCACAGCGTGAAATCGCAGTCATCATTCCGGTCTTCAGAAGCTGCCTGCTCAGGAGGGCGATCAATTCCTGACCTCGGGGCATGGCTGACCCGGTATGGTCTCTCATATGAGTCAAAGCCGTACCAGGGAGGGATACTCTTCTCGCTTGATTCATGCCCGTTCTCTGAGGCTCACCGGGACGGGGCATATGCGATACAATTTGAGAACGGTGCGATATATGCCGGTTGCCATCATGATTCATGCGGGAGTGGACGACAGAGATGGCCTGAGCTCCGTGCAAAGTTCGAAGATCATGGGCGTTGTGTTGAGGAGTGGATTGCATCAACACGACGTTCGCGAATACGGGCACGGCTCATTGCAGAAGGGAGAATAGACCCGGATGATGAGAGTGATGATAACCAAAAATCAGGATCATCCAGGATTACCAGAGCCTCGGAATCTGGTATCGATGCTGATGAAGATGATAATGATCTGATTCGGCACCGTGCTCAGGAGATACTTACCACCGGAGACCCGCTTGCTTTCATTCTTGAGACATTTGCTCATTCTCATGAGGGGGACCACAGTGTTGGTGAATGCCTGGTTCATTCACTCGCTTCCAGACTGGTCATCAACAGCAAAGGGCTGCATGTCTCTATCACCGGTGAATCAGGAAAAGGAAAGTCTCATGCCATCGAGACGATGAAGTCTCTGATTCCAGCCGCATATCGGCTTGAAGGGCGGATGAGTGACAAGGCCCTCTTTTACATGGATGATCTCGTTCCCGGCACGGTGATCACTCTTGATGATGTGAACCTCTCTGATCAGATGCAGGAGATCCTCAAGGGTGTCACAACATCGTTTCAAAAGCCCTTCCCATACAGGACGGTAAGCAAGGATCGCAAACTGCAGATATGTACAATCCCTGAACGGTGTGTCTGGTGGATCGCCAAGGTTGAGGGTGCCGGAGACGACCAGGTCTTTAACAGGATGCTCACCTGCTGGATTGATGACACACAGGAGCAGGACGACAAGGTGCTTGACCGGACACTTGCCGCTGCCGGACAGTTCCCTGGGTCCCCTACGCAGGAGTCTGATGATGTGCTGGTCTGCAGAAAGATCTGGGAGGAGATACAGCAGGTCTGGGTTGTGATTCCATTTGCCGAACGAATCAGGTTCCAGTCATCAGAGAACCGTCGAAATCCAGATATGCTTCTTGATCTTACCAGAACCAACGCTGCCCTCTGCCAACAGCAACGTGAGAAATGTACCCTTAATGATACCTGCTGTGTGATTGCTTCAGAGAGAGATTTTTACGAGGCAGCACGGCTCTATGTCGGGCTGAACGGTGAAGATGGAGGGCAGGCACACAAACTGACAAAGCGTGAGTCCTCACTCCTATCAATCATCGCTTCTCTGAATCGTTCAGAGATTACAGTAACTGAACTTCAGAAAACCACCGGCTGGACAAATTCCACGATAACCAAACTGATTCACGGATACCGGTCATATGGCAAGTCATACTCAGGTCTGCTTGAGAAGTGTCCTGCCATATCGTTTCTTGATCGGACTGAGTCACGGGGTGATGGTGGTTGCACGACGCATCGCAGGTCAAAGGCTTATCTCTGGGATGCAGGCCTGTACGAAGCCTGGATGAAGGGTGGGCTTCTCTGGCTTGCACGAGAAGAACAGGATCATGATCAGATTCAGCCTGGTGACGGGGGCGGAGATGCTCAAACCGGTGGAGAGGTGAGAGCAGAAGATGATCAAATTCTGGAGAAGATCGAGCCGAACGATGATACCAGTACTGCGACCTCGGACCGAAGAGTTGAGGAGGAGGATGCCACGGAAC
>CAZVAS010000145.1:0-5816 GCA_964625165.1 uncultured Methanospirillum sp.
GTACTGCGTTGTTACAATATTAAATTTCAAAAACAGAAAGAGCCTCAGGCGAGATTTGAACTCGCGACCTCGTCCTTACCAAGGACGCGCTCTACCGGCTGAGCCACTGAGGCTTGTGCCTTTACATATACTCCCGATCGGCATATAAATTTAACGCTGCCCTGAATGGGTCTGGAATGTACATTTAAATATGAACTGAGGAGGATTTGAGATGTAGATCCATCTGCGGATATGGGATCTCAATTCCCGCAACCTTGAACGAAGTGTAGATCTCTGTGTTCAGATAATCCCGGACCTCAAACGTTTTGTCATACATCCCAGTCCATACTAGAAGTTGAAACATCAGAGCAGAGTCACCAAACTCAAGAAAATAAATTTCAGGGGATGGATCTGACAGAACAAATCCTGAAGCAATTCCCTTTTCTGCCACAGATTTCAGGATCTTCTTCACCTGATCGATATCGGAATTGTATCCGGTACCTACAGTGATCCTGACCTTCATTGTGATATCAGGAAGGGCAAAATTTGTCAGCATATTCTCAGTCAGAATCTTATTCGGGACAGTTACGAGCTGACTATCCAGGGTTTTAATTCTTGTACTTCGTGGGCCGACTGAAATGACATCGCCGATCACTCCTTGAATTTCTATCCGGTCACCTTCCCTGAAGGGCTGATCAGCCGCAATCATTGCACCGGAAAAAAAGTTTCCAAATGTATCCTGAGCAGCTAAACCAACCACAATACCCACGAGACCTCCGGTTGCAAGCAAGGGGGTGATATCTATCTTCAGTACCGAGAGGATCATAAAAAAAGCCCCTATTCCAATGACATACCCATACACACTCTGCAAAAAATGAACTAATTTATCATCAAAATTAGAATCAGTCAGTGTTGCGATCTTCTTCGCATAGAGATCAAGGAAATTTCGAACAAAGAATGCTAGTATCAGCCCACCGAGGATGATGTATAAAACCTGGGCGTAGGTGCTCTCCATTATCTGATGAACGAGATCAGGAAGGTCAGCAACATACCGAAGAGCAAGAAAAACTGTTACAGTAAGAATAGCAATTACAGCAGGAATTCCCAAAGCAGATATAATAACCCGGTATATTCCCTTCTCTGATCCTTCCAGTTGTACACGTATTTTCAACCCTGCAAAGTATAGAATCAAAGCTAGAATACACCCGGCAACGATTACCAGAGCAGCAGGGATGTTTCCAAAGGGCATACGATCAGGTTTATGCTCAACGGACTTATATATACAGGATTATGGCTCACGATAACCCGATTGCACAGAAACTTGCAGAGCTGACCGATCGTCCGATGACATTCATGCATGTCTGCGGAACACATGAAGCTGCTATTGCGAGAAACGGGATCAGGAGCATGCTCCCGGGCAATCTGAAGATCGTGATGGGCCCCGGATGTCCGGTTTGCATAACCCCTCAAGGTGAGATCGATGCAGCCCTCGAACTCGCAGGAAAAGGATGTATCATCGCAACATACGGGGATCTTCTCAGGGTTCCCGGATCAGAAGGAACACTTGAAAGCTGTGGAGGGGATGTACGGATTGTGCAGGGAGTTCACAAAGCCATCGAGATTGCACAAAAAACTGACAAAGAGGTCGTTTTCGTCTCGGTCGGATTTGAAACAACAGCACCGACGGTGGCAGCAATGCTCCTTACCAACCCTCCTGCCAACTTTTCAATACTCTCCTTTCACCGGATTGTGCCACCAGCAATGCAATGGCTCCTCTCACAAGGCGAGGCACGACTGGATGGATTCATGCTCCCGGGTCATGTGTTGACAGTTGCAGGCATCGATGAATACCGTGAGTTCCAGGTACCTCAGGTTGTTGCCGGATTCGAAGCTGATGATATTCTCCTCGGACTCTGTATGCTTGCGCAACAGGTCAGGGATGGTACATGCCGGGTGGAGAATGCATATCCACGAGCAGTAAAAGAGGATGGAAATCCCAAGGCAAAAGGGATCATGTATCAGGTCTTTGAACCCTGTGATGTGGAGTGGAGAGGATTCCCAATTATTCCAAATTCGGGACTAAAACTTCGTGATGAATACTCACACTACGATGCGCAGAAGAAGTTCAATATTGTATATAAAAAAGTTAGCAAAAATTCTGCATGTATATGTGACAAGGTCCTGAGAGGTATTTCCGATCCGTCAGACTGCAAACTGTTCGGAAAGGTCTGTACTCCCCGGACACCCGTTGGACCTTGTATGGTCTCCCATGAGGGGGCCTGCAAGATCTGGCATTCATATCCCACCCACAAGTAAGGGATAACCCTCTCCCTTTATCTAATCAAAGATCGAATAAAATAAGGCTGCCCCGGTAGGGTAGAGGATATCCTAGAAGCCTCCGGAGCTTTTGACCTGGGTTCAAGTCCCAGCCGGGGCGTTGGAACGATAAATTCAACGCTCATCTTTTCTATCCTCATGTCTTATCGTCTTACATCATTCGATCAGGTCATTTGTAATTTATACTCCCTTCCGAGTGAATCTGCTCTTTTCATTGCATCAATGATCATCGCAGATGTCACCGCAAAAGGCTCAGCCCCCATGAATGAACCTGGCCCACAAGCAGTCTCTGCAACCTTCTGAATATCATCAGGACTCAGGTTGCTGCTACTAATATCAGAAAAACAGACTGGCAATCCTACACACGAGCAGAACTGCAAAACTTCATCGATCTCAACTTTTGGTCTGTCTTCCAGAACCATCTGAACCAGCGTTCCAAATGATACCAGTTCGCCATGATACATATGATGGCATTGGGGCAGAACAGTAAGACTGTTGTATATTGAATGAGCACAGGCTAACCCGTTACTCTCAAAACCTACCCCGCTAAGATAAATATTTGCTTCAATAATATTCTCGAGTTGAGGCGAACAGATCTGTTTTTCTACCGATTTTTTTGCTTCCAAACCATCCCGTATAAGAATATCATAACAGAGTCTTGCAAGTGCCACGGAGGTGTTGGTAAACGTTCCACCTGCAAAGTTTTGTTTTCCTGAAGCCACATTTGCCATAGCTTCAAAATATGTGGATAACGCATCACCCATACCTGCAACCAGCATTCGTACCGGTGCATGGGCAATAACATCAGTATCAACAAGCACGATCTCCGGATTTCTTGGCAACTGAAGGTTACCATCAAACTTGTGGTCTTCTGTGTAGACAACGGAGATTGCACTTGTAGGGGAGTCGGTAGACGCAATGGTCGGAACCGAAATGACCGGACATCCTTCGTAGTATGATACCCCTTTTGCTGTGTCTAAGGCCTTTCCTCCTCCAACCCCGACAATTACATGGCATTTGTGAGTTTGATAGATTTTCCTAATCCGGTCAATCTCCCCATGTGTACATTCTCCGCCAAACTTTTCGAAGATCAATGTGGCTTCAGAATCCCTGAAACTCTCCTCAATGATCCCCTTCAGATTTGAAAAGGCAAAGCCCCCCATGAGAAAAAGATATGGCCCACCCAGCCGGGAGATATGATCTCTGATTCTCGTTAGTTCCCCGGAACCCTGGATATATTTCGAAGGTGATGCTAGTATTCTGGACATTATACAGTATCTCCTATTTTGAAATATTACTACTCTCCTATGGGAGATCACGGATTATTGATCAAATTATTTTTTTACAAAGAATTCCAGGGAAAAAAGGAAACTCATTCAGATCTGATGTAATATGAAAACAGATCTGAGGGTATCATGAGTATTATAGGTTCAAATTAATTCAAGTTTGCAAGACTCAAACCAACCGGACCGGTTTACATTCATCATGTTCAGGTTCAACGAACACTGCTGTCCCGTAAGCAAGTACCTCAGTCATCGACTGCCCGATCTCTGATGAATCAAAAGCAACCCCAATAACAGCATTTGCACCCATCTCCTTTGCATGAGACTTCATCCTTTCAAGTGCGTGGGATCGCGATTCGTTAAGCAGTTGCGTATACTCATGAATCTCGCCACCAAGGATAGTCCGCAGACCCGCTACAACATTTCCCCCGATTCCACGGCTCCTGACAATGAGACCCCAGGTAAATCCAAACTGACTCGTAATTCTATATCCCGGAACATAGGGAGTGCTGACTATGATAATATCAGATGCCATGTGGCTATCATATGAGGCGGGAGGATAACACGTTTGTGCAATCTTTCAACGCGTAAGTTAGAGGAATGGAAAAAGCAACCCGGATTCGTATACCCATAACCATTTCAACAAAGCATGAGTAGTATGGATCTATGAGGTTGTGGATACTTTTCCTTCTCTTCTGTTTCATGTGCACGTTAAGTCTGGCGGAGATAAAAACTCCTGAAGATCTATTACCAAACCAGACATCTACGAATATAACGCAAACACCAACACAAAGTACTGTAAGTCCGCCAACAGCTGTACCAACTATCGCAGTTTCCACTGGAATCACCACTATACCGGCCACTCATATACCCGGTACGAAAGAGCCGACGACAACACCAACTGCAGAGGTTACCTCTGTCACAACTCTTTCCCCCATTATTGTTCCGGGTCCCAAACCTATCACTTCGGTTACTCCAACACCGAATACCACGATTACCTCTGCTCCGACATCAGAAGTAACGAAAATACCGGTAATGTCACTCAAAAAGACCATGGACAGCCTGTCAACGCCGGTGCAGTCCTCGATTTCCGGTCTCGCCCTTTCAGGGAACTTCAGTTTTATCTCTTCTCCTTCAGGAGCAACGGTAACCTTTGATGGTTCTGATAAGGGAACAACCCCGGTTACAGTTGCTGTCGATGAGAGCAGCAGTACTCCACACACCGTAAAAATGGTGAAGAGCGGATACCAGGACTGGACTTCAACCATTGATCATAATCCTGCTGCTGGCACAACTGAAACGATATCAGCAACACTACAGGCCAGCCCACAAAATGGATCTATATCAGTCACATCTGCCCCGTCCGGAGCGACCGTGGCACTAGATGGATCAAATATCCAGACAACTCCTCACACATATCCTGAGGTAACAGCCGGATCACACACAATCACCATAAGTAAAGATGGCTATTCACCATACTCGACATCAGTGACCGTTGCATCTGGTGCAGAATCAGTCGTTTCTGCTGTTTTGAGCCCTGTCACCACCACTGGTTCGCTATTGGTCGAGACATATCCTCCAGGTGCAACCATCCTGTTGAATGGAGTGGTTTATGGCATTACTCCTTCACAATTCGCTGCCATCCCGACAGGAACTTACACCATGCAACTGGTGAAGTTCGGATATCAACAGGTAACACAGAACATTGAGATCAGTTCAGGAAAAGAGAACAAAGTTCAGGTTGCACTACCAAGATGGTTCCCAACAACCGGAACTCTTTCCATCCGATCATTTCCCAGTGGTGGGGTAGTCTCCCTTGATGGAACCATCCGGGGCATCACCCCGGTACGTATCCACGGACTTAATCCAGATAGTTACAATGTCAGGGTTTCAATACCAGGATATCTTGACTGGATAGGCATCGTGGATGTTACCCCGGGCAGAGAGACTTCAATCTATGGAACGCTCATGCCCAAGGGGCCTGTAGTTCACACAGGCTCCATCTCTCTCACTTCATCGCCATCCGGAGCATCAGTGATTTTGGATTCACGTCCACAAGGGAAGACACCGATGAGTCTTCAGAATCTTCCTGGTGGTTCCCATACGCTTATACTTACATATCCCGGCTATGAACCGGTGACAACTTCGATAACCGTGCAGGAAGGGAAGACAAGTGAACTCGCTGTTTCATTACACCCATATAAAGCAGTGAACCTC
>CAZVAS010000146.1:0-2703 GCA_964625165.1 uncultured Methanospirillum sp.
AGGAGGGTGATCTCACTGCGGTAAAACTTCACTTTGGTGAGCTCGGGAATGATACCTATATCAAACCGGTCTTTGTCAGGCAGGTTGTTGATGAGATCAAAGGACTAAAAGGAAAACCGTTCCTGACTGATACAAATACGATGTATATCGGTGCACGCCACAACGCGGTTGATCATCTTCAGGTTGCGATCAGGCACGGGTTCTGTTACGCTGTTGTTGACGCACCAGTCACGATTGCTGACGGACTGACCGGAAATAATGTCAGAATGGTCGAGGTCAGTGGAACACATTTCAACTCAGTGAAGATTGCTGGTGATATCGCCGAGGCTGATGCGATGATTGTCCTCTCACATGTCAAGGGTCATGCCCTCTCCGGGTTTGGAGGAGCGATCAAGAACCTTGCGATGGGGTGTGCAACTCCGCTCGGCAAGAGAGACCAGCACCAGGGCATGCAGGCAAATATCGATCCACAGAATTGTGTCGGGTGTGGGTTTTGTGTAACTCAGTGTCCGTTCGATGCCATCAGGTGCAACGGTAAACTAGCCCGAGTCGAGAAGTCGATCTGCTATGGCTGCTCTGCATGTCTGCAGGTCTGCCCGCAGGAAGCCATCGACTTCAACTGGAAGGATGATGTTCCGAAGTTTATCGAGAGGATGGTCGAGTATGCAGCCGGAGCTGTAAAAGGAAAGGAGGGGAAAGTCATCTATCTGAGTTTCGTAATGTCGGTGACTCCTGACTGTGACTGCGTTCCCTGGAGCGATGCACCGATTGTGCCTGATATAGGGTTCCTTGCCTCAACTGATCCGGTTGCGATCGATGCTGCAGCCGTCGATTTAATCAACCAACAACCCGGGATAAAGGAGAGTTGCTTACACGAGCACCATGCTCCTGGTGAGCATAAGTTCTCCGGGCTCTGGGCAAAGGTTGACGGTGATCATCAGACCCGGTACGGTGAGAAGATGGGGCTTGGGAGCAGGGAATACCGGTTGGTTGAGGTATAACCCTCAAATTGTTTTCAGAATTTTTGGAGTTCCCTCCTTGCCATCCGGTTTATTAGAGTAACAAACTCAGTCTTGCCCCGGGTGTATCCCTCCCGATCAGACTCGTCCCTCTCCTTCACCCGAAGTTTCAGGGCACTATACCGAGTTTCGACCTCCGGATACCGAATCAGGTAATCCCCGAAGTAGAGTTCATCCCAGTCTCCGCTGCACATGACATGAATATGAAATACCTGACCTGCAAATCCCTCCGGTGAACAAAGATCTGAAAACAACTCCCTGTGAGTCTCCAACATCTGGTTAAAAAAAGAGTGTTCCCTCACCCTGGAATCAGGATGAGGAACTGGTATCATTCTATGTACAGTCTGTACAGTTTTTGCAGTACTCTATCTTGTACGGCTGAGATGGGTCAGCACCCGGATTATCTGCAAGATAGTTCCCGAGTTTCTGAATCCCAAGGTCGGTAGAATGCTTCTGACCTGCAGAGATGATAAAGTCCTTGCAGTAGGATTCGTTGTTGCACTTGTCAGCGCCATGAACCCCGACATACCAATCAGAGTTATTCAGTTCGAGGCCACAGTCACAGACTGCATACGGGGATGCCGGCCTGTCGGTGTTGATGTCTGCATTGATATCCTTCGGGAGAACAGTGCACGGTGCATTCCAGCAGTCTGCAAAGATACCGTCTCCACTTGCATTCGAGCAGGATTTCATGTACACATCGCCCTGATAATCTGATGGCGTGTTGTTCGGGTCGATCTCGTTGCCCTTAACCGGTGCTGCATGGGCAAAGGAGAACGTAGAAGTAACCTGGCCGACTGAATACCCGGCCTTGATCATCCATTCGCCGTCATCGTTCATGTAGATGCCAACCGGCTCCCACGTATCACAAGCCCCTCCGATGGAACTCCCGTTCTCAACAGAGCAGGAGCACCTCATTAGTGTTGGGTCATTCTTATCTGGAACACAGATCGCTGTATCACAGATAGCGTACGGCTGATTGCAGACATATCCCATCTGCATCTGGTTGTTCTTCTCGACTCCCGAGATCGCACTCACATTCTTTGAACTTGCGACAGCCGACTTGACGGTGCTCGTCTTGTTTGCTGTTGTTTCAGCAAATGAGACAGAAATTATACATGCTACAATGAGCAGTCCGATAAAAAGATAGAGTTTTTTTCCCACACTCATCACCCAGAGAACTGGATACTAATCCTGTGGAATGGATGCATTAATATGTATCGATTTTAGAATTTCGGTGTCGATGATACCATGCAGTATGGTGCAACTATCAGGAAATAACTGCAATTTTCATTATTTCAGATGCCTAATAAAATAATATTTCAACTGGAATCTCCGGCTCATGCCATTTACCAGCATTCCAGCTAATCTGGCGCCCGGATACCAATGTCCCGGTATCTCTGAGCTATGATTGAACCAAGCCGATCGTACCTGGTGGATTGTCTCTATGATGTATGATTGTGGGTATGCATCTGGCTCATCGATCTGAAGATATACAGGAGAATAATTCCGTTGATTATCAGACCACCGAGGATGAGAAGTAGTGAGTTCTCCAGAGGAACATGGAGGTACTGGTTGATAACCGGATCTGCTATGAACGCAGTAGTTGACATATCCATCACCTTCGTTGCTGCTCTGTTTTATGACACGATAATGGTTGGGATCATGAAAGCCAACTAGTGCC
>CAZVAS010000146.1:2803-5756 GCA_964625165.1 uncultured Methanospirillum sp.
ATATGATTGATCTCAACAAGCGAGGTCTGCCTGAGAGCATAGAGGATATGATAGAGGTTCGAGTACCCGGAAACGATGTACATCGAGCCTCCCGGCTTTAAGATCCGTTCAGCCTCACAAATCCAGTCGATTGAGAACTGACCATATTCCTCTTCAGGGATCTCCACATATCCGTCGACCACATGACTCTCATCCCGGTTGTAATGCTTGTGAAGGGTATCACCTTTAATCCCATATGGAGGATCGGTGATGATCAGATCCACAGAATTATCCTGAAGATGGCTTCTGGCTCCGGTAATACAGGATTCGTTGTAAAGTGTGCAGTCTGTCATATCGATATGTGAGTGTGATCGCTGTCAACACCATTTTTTGTCTGAACTATTTCAACAGGATGATCCTTCCCGCACATCGTTGATCTATCATCAGCCCGGTCAGGGTAAAGAAAAGGTTTCTTATCACGCGATTTCGACTGATCAGAAGATCAGAAGAAGCCCCTTAACAGGGGATGTAAAACATACTAGACATGCAGATAAAAACCACTGCACCAATGGGCGCTGCATTCCTGCAGAGCCTTCAGATTACTGCGTTTACAATCCATCTGGTTGTTCCGGCCTTGATCCTATTTGCAGGAGCGGTTGCATATCATGCCGGCTGGATCGTCTAAACGACCTCCTCCTTTTTCAGAGCTAAAAGAAAAAAGTTCTATTCTGATGCCGGTGCCGGCTCCTGCACGACAGCAGGCTCAGGTCCGGTATAGGTATCGCCCTGCTGCTTCTCCTGGGGAGCTAGATACTCGGGCACAAGATGCAGACAGTCTTTCGGACAGTATTCAACACATCCTCCGCAGACGATGCACTTGAACCGGTCGATATGCCAGGTCCGTTCTGCTTTTGTCACCACGATTGCATCAGCCGGACAGTGCATACTGCATAGGCCACAGTAGATACACTTCTCGATCTCGATGACCAGGTGTCCCCGTGTCAGCGGAGTCTTCTTTGCAGGCACTGCCGGGTACCGCCGTGTGTCAGGCCCCTTTACCAGGGACTTTACAATCATCTTGGTAATTGTGAAGACACCCATGTTACCGCTCCATACATCCGATACAGGGATCAATCGAGAGGACTATCACCGGAACATCTGCCATCTGGCAACCTGCGAGAGTCTTTACAAGTGCCGGAATGTTGGCCATCGTCGGGGTCCGGACCCGGTGCCTGAGCAGGTTCTTCTTTCCGCCACCTTTTACAAAGTGGAGAACCTCTCCCCTCGGCTGTTCGACACGTGAGAAGTACTCACCGTCAGGGTTGCCTTTCACCTTGACCTCGATCTCTCCTTCAGGAATGGCATCGATAGCCTGCTTGATAAGATCGATAGAAACCGACATCTCCTCAGCCCTGACAAGGCATCTGGCATAGCAGTCACCTGCATCGTGCACAACCGGCTTGAAGTCAAGATGCTCGTATGCTCCGTACCCGAGCATCCGCATATCTTTTCTGACACCTGATCCACGAAGCATTGGTCCGACTGCTCCAAGTTCCCATGCATCATCGTTGGAGAGATTGCCAACTCCGATCGTCCTGCTCTTGATCGTCGGCTCGTCTGCAAAGACAGCGACAAGGTCATCAACCTCTGTCTGGAGAGTCTTGAGCCCTTCTTTCATCTGTGCTAACTGTGGTGCTGCGATATCTTTTCTCACACCCCCGACCTTGCAGCTTCCCTGGATAACCCTTCCACCGGTCGTCTCCTCGAGCACATCAAGCACGCTCTCCCTGATCCGCCATGACTGCATGAAGAGGTTCTCAAAACCCATACTGTCAGCAAAACATCCGAGCCAGAGAAGGTGGCTGTGCAGACGTGAGTACTCTGACCAGATGGTCCGCAGGTACTCTGCACGGGCTGGCACCTCGATATCCATGAGTGCCTCAATGCCCTGGCTGTACCCGACACTGTGAATGAAACTGCAGATACCACAGATACGCTCTGCAATGAAGATGTAGTCCTTGTAGTCGCGTTTTTCTACGAGTTTCTCAAGACCCCGGTGCACATACCCGATCCGGGGGATGGCCTCAACGACCTTCTCATCCTCAAGCACCAGATCAAGGTGGACCGGTTCAGGAAGAACCGGATGCTGGGGTCCGAACGGGACAACAACCTGTCTGCTCATGAGGTGCCCTCCTTTTTGGTGACAGTTGGTTTACCGAACGGATACTGAACCGAAGTCGTGATGAATGTTCCTTTAAAGTCGAGGACATTTCCTTCAACCTTCAGCCCGTAGAGATCTGCAATCTCGTTCTCATACCCGAATGCTGCAAAGTAGATCCCGGTGACACTCCCGATTGGTGAGCTTCCGTCTGTCACAAGTTTCAGGTCTGTAAACTTGAACGGGCTCCCGGTCGCCTCATGCTCAAACGAGTAATGAAGTTCGAATGCATCTCCGATCCGGGCGCAGCAGATCTGAACAAGCCGGGAACCCAGATCCTTCTGTTTCTGAACTTCTGACGCAAGTGTCTGAAGCGTTACCTCAATCGTCTCCTGCTCTTCCTTTCTCATGCTCCAGCCTCCGCCCGACTCATATCAGCCCGTTTCTGTTCAAGAATTCCAAGAGCCTTGACAATTCCATCGATGATCTGTTCAGGTCGTGCAGCACATCCCGGGACCCAGACATCAACAGGCAGGATCTCTCCGACTCCGCCTGCGACGTTGTAGCACTCCCTGAAGACCCCGCCTGTGCAGGCACAAATTCCAACACCGACAACGACCTTCGGGTTAGGCATCTGGTCGTAGAGGTTCTGGATCACGGACCTGTTCTGCTCGTTTACTCCACCGGTGATGACAAGGATATCTGCATGCTTTGGGTTTCCTGTGTTGATGATCCCGAACCGCTCAACATCATACCGTGGTGTCAGACAGGCAAGGATCTCGATATCGCACCCATTACAGCTGGAGGCATCGTAAT
>CAZVAS010000147.1:0-3921 GCA_964625165.1 uncultured Methanospirillum sp.
CCTCTGAAGAGTTGGATCTGATCGTGTGGTATGACCTGCACAGATGATCGATGGATCCGGATTCATGATCGCCGGTGACCAGAGCCACTGTCCCGTATGTGTCTGTTTCAACCTCAATTGCAATATCTCCGGAATACCGGCCGGCATCGGCCCAATAATCATCAGGAAGCCCGGTTCCTGCATATGCAACATGCTGACCCGTGCTGATTGCATGACCCTGCAGGAGTATCTTGTCTGCATTCTTTACCTGAACCGTTCCTGATGCAGCACATCCATCCGAGGTATTGCTGCTCTGAAGCTGATAACTCCAGTTTGTAGTGTTTGTTCCTACAATCTCAAGTTCAACAAATGCATACGCACCTGTAGAGGTGTTTACCTCAACCAGTTTGCTCAGATTCCCGGTCCCATTGATCAATGAGGCCTTCTGATTGTTCATAGCAAGCGTCTTTGGAATAGCCCGGGTCTCCTGAAACATCGGTGTTTCATAAAGCCCTACCTCCTGTGCAGCCTGCGATGAATTAAACGAGATGGCTTCATTCTGCGGCTGCGCAGATGCTCCTGATGAGAAGAAGAGAATTCCTAAAAGAAGCAGTCCGGTAACATACCATCGTATACCCATACCAACACCAATAAATAGATTTTATTGATCTGATTGCATAAAAAAGGCTCTCATATCAGGAGACTGCATCAATCAGAGATGAAAATGGTTCTCAAATCTCCAGCATAAACCTGGGATACCCAATAAACCATTCTGCAGATACTCTCTGGCCCTTCCCGGAATTTCTGAACACCGTTTCGATACAGGCATACAGGCCGTCGCAGATCAACAAATCATCTCCGATTTATATGAGTTTTTTTGTATCATAACGAATATACCGGGTACATGGTCTTTTACCCGGAACCTTCGAGCCTGTATCAATACAAGGGCCGGTTCGTTCTTCTCCTGATGGTGCTTGGGTATGCAGGCCTCTATATCCTCAATATTCTCCTGCCACAGGATCTCTGCTTCCCCTTCCAGTTCTCAAACCTCACATCCCGGATATGGTCATGGACTGAACTTGTTCTGGGAATGCTGGCATTGTTCGTTCTTGTAATAAACCGGGAGCACGTATCCAGAAATGAGTTCTGCACTGGTATGATCCTTGGAGTGATCAGCGGAACAAGCCATTATCTCATGAACCAGAGCCTGACTGACGGAGTCCTCACCACGATACTGGTTGTGATCTGTTACTCATCTGCTCTGCTCCTGATTCGATCAGAAGCAGGGAGGTCGATCATCACCTTTCAGGAGTCTTTCCAGACCATTGGCCGGCTCATTCTCCTTGGAATCATCATCTCGATTCCGTTTGCCGTACTGAACCTTGCGTTTTTTTACCTGAACTCCGGGCTGCAACCCTTTACCGGGGTAATCCAGGCAGGGATTCTTGCCTGTAATCCTGCGATATCAGAAGAGATCATCTTCAGGTTGTTCCCCGTGATCCTGGTCATGACACTGCTCATGAATGAGTGTTCAGAGCGAACTACACTCGGAGCAGCAGTCTGTATCGGGGTAATTCCACACAGTCTGAACCATCTCCCTGACCTGTTCGTCACTGATCCGGTTGCAGCGATGAGCATGTGGGTTCTGACCTCACTCCTCTTCGGTCTACCACTCTGCCTGCTGCAACTGTATAAGGGGTTGCCATCAGCCTGTGGATTTCACTGGTTTGTTGATATGACCCGGTTTCTGTGTGGGTATTAGTCTTTGCAAAAGGAGAGGGATCAGTGATCAGATCACCAACCCTGATATTGAGAGGTGAAAAGAGAAGATGAACCATATGTCACATGAGCCGTCAGTTCTCTGACTTGTTTTCGGAAAATTTACTTCCTTGAATTACTAATGCTATTACATTAATAAAATCCGACAATGTCCTCTTTGCACATTTCCCATCCAGTATACTGGATATCAAACACTAAAAACATGAAACAAAACCTATCTTCGGTTGATCCATCCCGAATAAGAGCAATTGCTGAATCATATTACCGGAATCTTGACTATTACTGTTCAGAGGCCATTGTAAAGACAATCAATGATGAGTTTGAACTTGGATACCCGGAAGAGGTGATAAAACTGGCTTCCGGTTTTCCGATCGGGATCGGCGGATCTGGCTGCAGTTGTGGAGCTGTTACCGGAGGAATAATGGCATTAGGAATGGTATTTGGCCGTACTGCTCCAAAAGATGAGCAGGTCAAAACATGTATGGCCCTGGCACATGAACTGCATGATACGTTCAAAAAGAGACATGCAGTCATTTGCTGCAGAATATTAACAAAAGATATGGAACTCGGGTCTCCAAGCCATATGCAACAATGTATTGACTTTACCGGCGAGGTAGCGGAGGAGACGGCAAAGATCATCCTTCGTGAACTTCAGTCTTCGTAACATCCCATATCATCAGGAGTCAGACTGAAGAGCCGGGCAGAAGTTGCAGAGGGAGTAGGGAACCTCTTTCTCTTTGTCTCTGATCAGGCAGTAGAAGATTCCGTCCTTATCCTCAACTTTGAATCCACCGGGAAATGGCATTCCGACAGGATGCCCTGGTTCTTCAAGGATAAACATCGTGAACGCCCCGATGAGATAGTAGAAGAGCCGGTGCCTGATGGTGTACGGGATCGGCATTCTGCTGACGGTGTCGTCCCACTGTGTGCATCCGGTAGGGATGATCTCACAGAATGCTTTGAAGGTTTCAGGATCAGGTAGGGATTCTGACATGGTTTTGAATCTGCCTGACCGGTGATACATCATCAGCCGGTGATATCCTCCAAGAATCTGGTCGCTCAGGTATGGGCCGACCTGCTCCCGGTATGATCGGGGGAGCCGGATCAGTTCGGTATGAAGTCTTCCACCGATGACCTGGAGATCATGAAGCGTATACCTGGCGATTTCTCTGCCGAGAATATCGCCGAGTTCTCCCTTTGTTCCGGCACGGGAGAGGTTTTTGGAGACCTCGATGGTCAGGGCGATATCATCTTCATCAGTCATCTATGTTTCCTCGTTCTGAGATCATGCACACTCCATCTTCTCATAGAGTTTCGGGTATAGTTCTTTCATAGTCCGGGGTTTCTGATCCTCAAAGACCTCATGAGCAAACCATTTCGCACCAAACTCAAGGATACTCAAAAGGATGGGAATGGTCTCTTCTCCTTTCTCCGTGAGTTTCCATTCGACCACACGGGGTTTATCCTTGATCAGTTCTGGTCTGATAAAACCGGTCTCTTCGAGTTCCTGAAGTCGCAGAATGAGAATCCGGGGCGTAATGCCAGGTAATGACCGCTTGATCTGGTTGAACCTGTTGATCTTTCGAAGTGCAATATCACGGAGTATCAGTATGGTCCATTTCTTTCCCAGGATGTTCATCGTAGCATGGATTGGGCATATATTGTATGCTACTGCCGGTTCCACGGCTCTGCTATCATGCAGACCCGAACAGGATCGTGGCATAGTATAGTTTTTGTGTCTGCTTCCTTAAAGTGGTATTCTTAGTATACCACTTAAGGAGGAAAAATCATGACTCATACTGACGAAAATGAACTCAGGCCGGATGATATTCAGGGACGAATCATTGATATCATCGGGAGATTTCATCAAAACTCTCCTGAAAACAACCTTCGGTTTCACCATCAGGAGAGAATTTTTGATGATCCCACTATCGGTTTTTCCAGTGGAGCAGACCCATTGTACGAGTTCTTTAAAACTGATATCGGTTCTTTGTACCAGACTCCGGTAGAGGTTTTTCAGGGATCATTCCCTGATGCCATGGTACACAGTGATGATCTTACAGTGATCAGTTGGATCTCTCCGATTACCAGGGCAACGAAGGATACTACCAGGAAAGAGAAGAATTTTCCATCTGAACGGGGGGCACGGACGAAGCATTACGG
>CAZVAS010000147.1:4021-5668 GCA_964625165.1 uncultured Methanospirillum sp.
CAGATCATCATGCCTGGTGCCTGTTCTATGCCACGGGAAGATGCAAAGGGTGCATAACACGCTGTCCGGCCAATGCAATCACGTCTATTGGGCATGACAAGAAGAAGTGCATGGAGTATAGTTTCGGCCCGGGAAAGCAGTATATGAGGGAACAGTTCGGGTTCGATGAGTATGGGTGTGGGTTATGCCAGTGTGGTGTGCTGTGTGAGTCCAGAAATCCGGTACAGAACTCAGAGGGTTTGTGAATCCCGGGTTATGAGTGGTATGATCGGTTGACAGTTTTTCAAATGACCTTGAGGCTCCGGAATATTTCAGCCTGATCTACGAAAGAGTCTACAATGAACTTTTCAATCCTCGGGATGCGACAATCTATCAAACAACTCCTGACAAACCCATTCTCCTTCTTACCCTTCCATACTGATCTCTATTGCAGCAAGAGCCTTACCACAGACCGGGCCAGACCGGGCCTTTTCCAAGATTAAATCAATTTTACGAGAGGCTTGAGGAGTAAAATATGATTCACTGCATTGTTCACAGATGTACGCAGGGACATCCTTAATTACAATAATTTCCGATCCTTTCCGGACCATAAACTCAGTTTTTCCTTCAACCAGAGTTCCTTTACAGAATGAGCATACATTTGGAATCATTTTCTTCTCTCCCGATAATTTATCCATTCTTCTTCATTCGGATGATAACAGGTGATTATTCGGATATGATCGGTACATAAGCCAATCACGATATGGAAGGGAACACCATGTACGAACGATAATACCAATGCAGAGGGGCATGGTTCATCATCCTCGTATAATTCAATAACATCTCCCTCATAGATCGCCATCTCAAGCATACTCGTTGAAATGGATCGTTCAGCCATGCGTTTCCGTGCATGATCTGTTATCAGGTAGGAGTCTGATCTTATACAATCAATAACAACCTGATAATCCATTGTTACTCAATCAACCATTACCTTTCATTGGTCATGAAGGGATCGGACACCTGATCATAAATTAATGGGCGGGATTATTGATCTGATACATACAATCTGGCTGATTCTTTGTATATGCATAAATTATTTGAAAATATCAACTTCAAATTTCCTCAAACAACACTGCCTTCTTTCTCGGCCAGTATTCCAACATGTTTCAAACCTGCATAAGAGCAGCCACAACCCGGCCGCCAACCTCTCCCGGAATCTCTATCACAACCGAATTGATTCGGCCATTTTCCAGGGTTTAGGTCTTAGCCGAAAGTTACTTATCCAATCTGGACAAATTGAGAATTAAATTCCCAATTTGTCCATAGTGATATTCAATGATCTCAAGAACAGCCGGAAAAAAGTTGCTGGAGTTGGTTGCAGGATTTCCTGCAGTGATCATAACCGGACCGCGACAATCCGGGAAAACCACACTGGTCAAAACTCTGTTCCCCACAAAACCATACATCCTTCTTGAAGACCCTGACACCCGGAGATTTGCAGAGGAGGATCCCCGGAGTTTTCTGGCACAGTTTCAGGATACCGGGGCTATTATTGATGAAGCACAGTATGTTCCAGAGTTGTTCTCATATTTACAGGGGATTTTGGATCACCGTAATACTCCAGGCCAATTCATTCTGACAGGTTCACAGAACTTTCTCATGATGGAA
>CAZVAS010000148.1:0-5422 GCA_964625165.1 uncultured Methanospirillum sp.
GAATATGAATAATCTCTCCATCATTAAACTTTTAAATTTAATTTAAAAATCCTAGAGTTATACAATATTGCATATTCTTATCGTCTCCAACTCCCTATGGATTAAGTCTCTCGATTAAACATGGCAGATAACACGCAATCTATTCATCAGGAAAAAGAAAAGACTGCTCTTCTTTCTGTAGTCTCCAATACACTCCTCGTTATCCTGAAACTGGTCGTTGGATTAGCCCTCGGATCAATCAGTATCATATCTGAGGCGATCCACTCCGGAATGGACCTTCTCGCATCAGTTGTAGCTTATTTTTCAGTAAAAAAGTCTGCACAGGCTCCGGATGATGATCATTCCTTTGGTCATGGAAAATATGAATCATTTTCAGGGTTGTTTGAGGCTATTCTCATCTTCGTTGCAGCAGCTCTGATCATCTATGAGGCGGTCGGAAAAATTTTTGAACCATCATCTGAACCCCTTGACTCTACACTCATGCTAGCCGGTATGGCTGTTATGGGAATATCAGCACTTGCTAATGCGATTGTATCATCCCGGCTCATGAAGATCGCGAAGAAGGCTGAGTCAATTGCTCTTGAAAGTGATGCCTGGCATCTCCGGACAGATGTCTATACTTCAGTTGGTGTTCTTGTTGGGCTGGTCTTGATCAGGCTGACCGGTATTACTATCCTGGATTCAATTGTGGCCATTGGTGTTGCTCTCGTTATCATCAAAGCGGCATATGAGCTAACACAAAAGTCTTACAAAGACCTGATCGACTGCAGCCTCACAGATGATGAAGTCCAGAGGATTACAAAAATTATCTGCGAACATAACTCAAATTATGTCAGTTATCACGGGCTTCGGACAAGAAGAGCAGGACCGGAGATTTTTATCGAATTCCACCTTGTTGTGGACAAACTCGTGTCAGTGGAGCAATCACACGATCTGACCGATCACCTTGAGGACGATCTGAAACTTGAGTTCCCCCGGGCCTACATCACGATTCATGTTGAACCTAATACCGGAGAGAATGCACAAAAACCATCACTATGTGAGAATATCTAAAAAATAAAAATCAGAAGAGATCATCAAAGAATGACTTCTTTTTATGGCTCTTATCAGAATGATGGTCTTCATATGAGTGATCATGGCCATGATCATGGTCAGAGTGCTTCTCCTGGTACGAATTGTGTACTCGTTCAGAATATCCTGTATTCTGATGGGATCCCTGAATCCCGTTATTCAATAAAAGATCCAACTTCCCTTTTTCAAGCCAGATACCTCTACACTGAGGGCAATAGTCAATGGAAATGGACAATCTTTCACCCATCAGGAGATCTACATTGCAAACCGGACACTTCATATTCACGATCGTAATACCATTACCATGATGGGAGATATGGTTTCTCATTCATAACAGAGGTGTAGTATGAAAGAAATTTACAGCGTTTTTCTAATTGGAGTACTGATTATCGGATCAATCGCAGTATCTGGGTGTTCTTCCATAGTGAACTCACAAGACCTGACATTCTTGAGTTCATTGCAGGAGTTTCAGAATGAGTCTGTCACCAGAATAGGTCATATTAACGAGGATGTAAAGTTAAAAGAGTGGAATTCAGTAAAAAGTGAGTTAACCGGATACCAGGGAGTAATAAAAACCGAGATCAATCATCTGAACTCGATGCAGGTATCCGAAAAAGTGGTTCCGATACGTGACAAAGCAGTTACTGCGTTGAAGAAGCAGGAGTCTATAGTAAGTCAGGTTCAGAACCTCTCTGAGATCAACGAGTCGGTGGTAACGAACCTGGCCAGTGATTATCTTTCAGATATAATCCATTCAGTAGCGACATCAGCGCTATCTGGTAAATAAAAATTCTTTTTTTTTTAAATCTTCATCCAGACGGTTCAGGCAATATGAAATCAAAAAGAGAACTGGAACAGATAATTAAGAGAGAAAAGAAAGCCGTCCTCATAGTAAATACCCATTCACGCAAAGGTGAAAGACTCTTTTTCAAGGCCATGGACCTCCTGAATGAGAGAGGTATTGATGTTATCGAATCGTATCCTGTTCGAAAACCTGAACGAATAAAGCAGATCGTCAAGAGTGTCATCGATGAAGGTCATAATCTGATCATCATCGGTGGAGGAGACGGGACAATGAATTCGATCATGGAGTCTTTTGTTCACCGGGATGTTGTTCTTGGCATTCTTCCTCTGGGAACTGCAAACAATTTTGCCAGGTCCATGGGAATACCAATGACACTTGAACAGGCTGTTGATATAATCGCAAAGGGGAAGGTCGTTGACATCGACCTCGGGGTGATACATGATCAATACTTCATCAATATTGCCACAGTCGGGTTTTCCCGCGACGTGATCTCTGCAACACCGCGGATCTTCAAAAAGTATCTTGGTGTTTTTTCATATCTCTTGTATGAGACCAAATACCTCTTATCTCAGCAACTTTTTGAATGCACAATCACTATCGGTGAGGAAATAAGAAAGATCAAAACAAGGCAACTCATTATTGCAAATGGTAGTTTTTATGGAACCCGTAAGATATCGCCAGAGGCCCATATTGATAACAACTCTCTTCTGATCTTTGCAATGGACTCAATGAGCAGATGGCAGGGATTGAAGTTTTGGATCGGATTCTTACTGGGACGACACCTTACATTTCCTGAATCACGCCTCTTTCAGGTTGAGTCTGCATATATCGAGACGGTCCCCCGGAAGTATGTAATTCTGGGAGGAGAGAAGGTCGCCAGAACACCAATTCAGATATCTGTCGATCAGGCTGCAGTAAAGATTATGGCAGCAGAATCGTTTCGTGATCATGATGACACCGAATTAGAGGATTAAACCGATGTTTGATTTCTAAAACCAATGAGGACCTGCACATACCTGACGAATAAAATTAGAATCATTATCTTTTTTCTCATCTCAATCAATCTACAAAACCAGAAAACTAAATCCATTACCCTGATAGAATAAATTTTCCGGGTTGTCAGAAGTGAGGACCTCACCAGATACAAAATAGACCTTCATTCTACCAGATACTTACAAAACTGATCATTCATCCTCCCTCCCATCTTTCTTCCGGTTTATACGACATCACCAGGATCATACAACATAGTTGGTGTGAACAATTCACTGAAGGTATGAAATAATGATGATATTATCACTGCATTCATACAAGAATCGAAATATATGATCTCAAAAAATGAAATCACCAATCTGTCGAAGAAACACGACGAGTAATAACACAACTAATTTTATCGTAATTCCAGTAAATCAGAGAGAATTTTCCTGACAGAACATGTCGGATCAGTCTCGACCCCTTCAGACAAGGTGGTACACTCTTGACCTGTTGAGTGATACCACCAGAAGACGAAATGATCACACGTAAATAGAATTTAGTACCAACATACTGAATACCAACAGAGAGTTGCACCCCATGCATATTCCAGATGCCTTTATTCCAATCCCGCAAGCTGCAGTCTACTGGATTATCGCCCTGATATTCCTGGCACTTGCAATCAGATGGGCAAAGACCGAGATGAATGAGGATAAGATTCCTCTTGTGGCAGTACTTGCAGCAGGAATCTTTGCACTGCAGGGGTTCAACCTCCCGGTGAGCATGGGAACCAGCGGCCACCTGGTCGGTGGAGCACTTGCTGCTATCGTTCTTGGATCTCCATTCGCGGCAATATTCATCCTTACACTTGTCCTCATCATCCAGGGAGTCATCTTTGGTGATGGAGGAATCACCACGATGGGAGCAAATATCATCAACATGGGGGTTATCGGAGGATTTGTCGGGTACTACTCATACCAGGGAGTAAACAAAGTCATTAAAAACCCATTCATCTCTGCTGGATTTGCAGCGTGGCTTGCCTGCCTGATCCCCTCTCTTGCCTGTGCACTTGAGATGTTCGCTGCCGGAACGTTCCCACTTGTTCCCGGACTCATGGCCATGGGGATTTATCATGCAGCCATCGGTCTTATCGAAGGTGTCGTCACCGCCGGAATCATTTACCTTCTCTCAAAAGCGAGACCAGACCTCGTCAGTTCAACCATAGGAGCGGTTGCTGCATGATGGACAACAAGACCTTCCTGATTGGTGGAATTATTATTGCACTGGTCATTGGCATACTCGCTGTCTTCTTTGCTTCAGGAGATCCGGATGGCCTTGAGAGTACAGCTCTCATGGTATCAGGGCAGAAGGACCTGACCGGAGCAGCACCTGAAAACGGCAACGTGGAAGCAGTAGGAACCGGTACATTCTCATACACTGCACCGATGCCGGACTATTCACTCGGGAAAGCCATGGGATCATCAGGCAGTATAGTAGCCACCATGACAGGGATATTTTTGACACTCATTGTTGTCATCGGTGCAACCTGGCTGGTTCGCAAGTCAGGCGACAAAACCAGAACATAACAGGTAAACACCGAATCTGCGAACCGCAGAAACGTTCCTTTTTTTCAGAAGAGAAAAAACAATCAGAAACATCTGATAATTTTCAAAAAATAGCCGGGAGAGACAGATCCATATATCTATCTGATACGATTCTCTTGTCCAGGGAGTGATTTCAGACCAGTACTGGTTTTCGGGTGTATCTCCTGACGGTCGATCGTGATCAGGCAAGGCTGCCATAAATCGCAGATCTACATATTAGTTTCCCGGTACAGGAGAAAAGTTTAACTCAGCAGGGGGATGGCTGAAGGATATCGATCTGCTAAATACTTTAAGATCTCAGTGAGACTATGGATGTCGTTACCCGGTTTATCCTGTTTTTCCTCCTGATAACGCTGCTAACAAGTACGGCAACAACCGTTGCTGGAGATCAGCAGACGTGGACCAATACAAATAATGATACCTTCTATAGTGGCCCGGATAAACCAACCCAGGTCACGTTCACATCCTGCATGAATATCCTCTCTATCACCACAAACCACTGGAACTTTGGGAAAGGTGATACACCTGGAAAGATCTCACTGGTCCATACCGATGGAACCGTGTATGGTCCATGGAGAGCATTTGGTATAAACGGAACAGAAGGAGAAGAGAATGTGTACTGGTCATACAACCCTCGTGAGGTTGTAAAACCCGGAACATACCTGGTGAGTGACACAAATCCACAGACATGGGCTCAAAATGACAAATCAGACAACAGGGGAATTGCAACCATTGTGTTTGAACCCTCCTCCTGTCAGGATGAGAGCGGGGAGACTACGAAGAATACCTCATATACAGTCCAGCCAACCGCTACAATCCCGCCAGAAATGGAAGGTGCAATCACCCTTACTCCGGGAGCTATCGATCCCTCAACTCTTTCAGGCGGAGGAAACGAGACTGAGATAGTTCCGGTCATCGAACAGGTTGTATTCAGACTCCTCAGCGGCGAGATCCACGGAGGCGATCCGGTGTA
>CAZVAS010000149.1:0-1377 GCA_964625165.1 uncultured Methanospirillum sp.
CCGGCATGCGTGTTGTAAAGATACTGATTATTCAGAAGGCAGAAAGCCACAAGCGTATCGATTAATCTAGAGGGACGGTCTCAAGGTTGGAGACCAGTTCCCATACACGGGTTCTTGCGTGCATCGGCATATTGGAATCATTGCTGATCTCGTCGATCTTTGATATCGCTTCGGCTGCCCTGAGGCCAACCTGTTTATCTTTATTTTGTAAAAGTGTGCGTGTCTCGTCAGCGACCCGCCTGATATTGCGCGGAATCGTTCCGTCATCGATAATGGCGGAAAGCATCTGTATACAGTAATCTACGGTCTGTTCCGGATTTGGCATGCTATCACCCGTGAGAGAGCTTCTCTTATTATTACTTACTGACCCTCATAAAACTATAGTGAACTTATGAGAAAGCCAGATGAGATCATGGCAGAGTATCTCCTGAAGGGAGGAAAGATGCTCGCAAAAACTTGTCAGAACTGTGGCTCTCCACTTTTCGAATACAAAGGGGAGACATTCTGCGTAGTATGTAGGGAAAACGAGTCTACTAGCAAGGATGAAGAAAAGAGAGATCTGAACACCAGAGATCAGGAATCCATATCCGGATCAGAAAAATCAGGTAGAGCCAAGAGCAGGTCAAACCTCAACATCAACGACCAGTTTGAACGAACCATCAGAGCCCTTCTTGTCAGGATAGAGGAGGAACCGGATTCACGCAGGCTTACAGAACTCACACGTGCTGTAAAGGAGGTTGCAAAGGCGTACGTAATAGTGGATCAGGGATATGACAACCGGGATAACTCATAAATCCGCTCTGCTTTCTTCGCACCAATTCCTGGAACCTGCAATAGTAGGTCGTGGTCAGCCTGCATAACAGCCTGAACCGAACCGAAGGCTGTGAGAAGTGCTCGTGCATGTTTAAGTCCGATGTCAGGAAACGCCGAGATGATCGCTTCCTGTGCTTCGCGATCTCCCTGATACGCATGCTTCAACGGTGAGCCACGCTCGATAGTGCCCTCCTCTGACTCCCTGCGCGCAAGAACCAGAAGCACCTCGGCGGTCTCGAGGGGATCAGAGGTGGTGAAGATCGTCACCCCGAAGTTGATCCCGATCGCTGCAAGTGCGCCGCGTATAGCATTCGGATGGATGTCACGCTGACTGTAAAGATCTCCCCCTTCAATGATCAGCACCGGCTTGGTACAGTTTGCTGACATCTGCCTGACCTGGCCGAGCAGATCACGTTCAATAAGTGTGTCAACAAAGTCCCGGGCAGTTTTACGCTCGACAAGAATACGCTCACCAATGCGGTAGTCACCCATTGGGAGACGTTCGACCCGGATCCTGGCATCAGCAGAAGATAAATGTTCGGTCACCTTTGAAACGAGTTCCCG
>CAZVAS010000149.1:1477-5362 GCA_964625165.1 uncultured Methanospirillum sp.
AGGGCATTAAGTTCCTGCAGAGTCTTCATTGAGAGATTTTTCCGATCCGGAGCAGGGAGTCCCATCTCCCGAAGCTGGGACAGGCGATCATCGATCAGATCGTAGAGGAAGGTAAGACACTGCTTCAGCTCATCAGGAAGGTTGACATTGATGATCTCAACCTCCTTCTCGTGAACATAGGGCCTGACATCAGGATCAAGTTCTGATCGTGTCTCAACGTGGACGATATGCAGGTTCTCAACAATCCCTGCCACCTTCTCCTGGTTTCCCCCCGGTGAAGCGGTCATGGCAAGGACAAGCGGCTGCGTGGCAGTCTCCATGTACCGCTCAACAAGGAAGACATACGCATAATTGCCAACCGCACGATGGGCTTCATCAACCACCAGCAGGGAGACATCATGTAGTGAGTAGCGCCCTGCTATCAGATCGTTCTTCACTACCTGCGGAGTTGCCAGGATCACCGTTGCAGCATCCCACTCAGCAGTCCTCACCGCTGGTGCAGCCTCGCCGGTAAAGATCACGCAACTGCCCTCTGGGGCATCGGGCAGATTGAGATGTGACTGAAAATATCTGAGATGCTGCTCAACCAGCGGTTTTGTCGGAGCAAGCATCAGGACCTTTCCACCTGTGCTGTAGAGTCGTGAAGCAGCAACGATAAGTGCAACAGCAGTTTTTCCAAGACCCGTTGGAATGACAACCAGTGTGTTGCCATCAAGCGCACGCATTGCAATTGAAAACTGATAGGTACGCTTTTCGAGTTTGTCTGGGAGAATAAAAGGGTGGTTGATGTATTCCATCAGGGTTAGAGGGTTGAGAAGTCCTGCTGACCCTTGATGAGCCGAGAAATCAGGTGGGGAAGTTCCACAATCTTCACCCGCACCTGTTTCATGCTGTCACGCTCACGAAGGGTCACAGTCTGATCCTCTTTTGTATCATAGTCAACTGTGATGGCAAACGGTGTTCCAACCTCATCCTGCCTGCGGTATCGCCGTCCGATGGCACCTGAATCATCATACTCTGCCAGGATCTCATAAGTATGCAGATTGTGGGTAATTTCACGGGCAATCGTATCTAATCCGTCACGGGCCATGAGTGGCAGGACCGCAACCTGAACCGGAGCAATCCTGAATGGGAACCGCATCACCTTTCTGATCTCACCATCAACGTCCTCTTCATCAAATGAATGTTCGAGGACGGCATAGATCATACGGTCGATCCCATAACTCGGCTCAATCACATGTGGTCTGACATCAGTACCACGGACATCCACATCCTGTTCTGATATCTCAAAGAGGTTTGACGGGACAAAATACTCCTCTCCGTCGACCGTAACGGTTGCACCGTCAGGACCGGGGGTGACAGTTGCAAGGGCATCTGCAATCGCTTTTGCCTTACCCCGGTACTGGGGGCCGAGAACCCCCATGTTGGCAGAGATGACCTTGCGACGTTCACGCTTTGGCTCTGCAAATTGGATATAGACCGTGAACGAATCCCCACTCTCTTCAGCATGTGCCTTTAGGTCATAATCAGTCCGGTCAGCGATACCAACTGTCTCAACCCACCCGAACCGCTCAGAACGAATCTCGGCATCCCAGCAGTCTTCAGCGTAGTGAGCACGTTCATCGGGAAGGTGCTGTCTGAACCTGAGTTTCTCCGGATTTACTCCGATGGTAATGAGAAGCTCATGGGTGAGGGCAAGGTAGTACGCGACATATTCGTTGGCGATGATACCCTGTGCAACAGCATCTTTCATGGAGTAGACCTTTGCTTCACCCCCAGACTGCTGCTCTTTGTAAGAGAAGAGCGGAAATGAGTATTCTGCATATCTTGAGAAGTTCGGGTGATTCTTCTCTTCAGGGTGGACAAAGATCTCGGCCTCGGCCTGGGTGAACTCACGGAGTCTTATCATACCCTGACGTGGGGAGATCTCATTCCGGTATGACTTACCGATCTGGACTGTCCCGAAAGGAAGTCGATCACGGTAAAATCTGAGGAGACGGCCAAAGTCAACAAAGATTCCCTGGGCAGTCTCAGGTCTGAGATACCCTTTCCGTTGTGAGCCTGGACCTATTGATGTCTGGAACATGAGGTTGAAGGCAAACACCTCTATCTTTTCCAGTTTTTCTCCACAGGCCGGACAGGGAAGACCGCAGATAGCCTTCTGGAGTTCTGCGGCATTCAACACCGAAGCATCAGGCACATTGTGGGCCTCGGCAACATGGTCTGCACGCAGATACTCTTGACAGGCAGGGCACTGACACATCTTGTCAGCAAATCCGCCTACATGACCTGATGCAATATAGATGGCTTCCTGGCCGATTGTTGGACACTCAATCTCGTAGTACCCTTCAGATACAACATAGAACTGACGCCACAGATTCTCGATCCTCCGCTTTAGAAGTGTTCCAAGCGGACCATAGTCGATAAAACCGGCAACCGAACCATAGCATTCAGAAGATGGCCAGACAAAACCTCGCCTCCTGGCAAGATCAATGACCTGATCATAGATATCGTTCTCTTGAACCTGCGATTTTTTATCTGCCTTTGAAACCACCGCGAATGACACCTCAATATCAGAAATATCTAAACATATTGGTAAATTCAGAGCATATAGATTCCGGAGTTCTCATAACCAAACTCCCGTTGCCATGCCGGGAGTATATATTAGCAGGGCGTTGAGGGAGACCTACTGAGAGCCGCCGGACATAAAATTTTCAGCGTCATAGCGGGTTAGTTATAAGGATTATCGGTCTAATCTCCGGAAAAATCCAACAAACTTAAATAATTTAAACGGCATCTATATCGGTATCCCTACCAGCGTGATATCCTATGCCTGAAGAGATCCAGAAGAAAGAACAACTTTTACAGTTGTTCACCAATATGACCGGCAACACACAGATTGTGGAGCCGATGAAGAAGATTCACGGCACTCTTCGTGATAGTGACGCGGTCGAGCGGGAGATTGCACTCATTATGCGTGAACTGCTCGACCAGGGGATCTTCAAGACAAAACTGCGTCCCATCCAGCTTGCAAAGCTCATATGTGCATATCATTCAGGAAAGAATGACACAGAGATTGCCAGGGATCTGGGAGACGAAAAACTGTCAAAAACTGTCGCCCGTGCCCGTGTCAGGATGAAACTCTTCCGTGAACTCGATTTCAAGATGCCATTTGACAGGTTCAAGATGGAAGAACTCATGACATCAGGGAAGACCATGAAGGAGATCAGCGAGCAACTCGGGATCAGCCCTTCAACCCTTCGTGAGTACCGCCATGTGCTTGAGGCAATGATAGACCGGGACATGGACAGGTACATTGAGCGGATCAAGGATGTGATGGAAGACCGTGATCTGACGGAACAGATGACCGCCAGTGCGACCAAGGATGCCTTTGGTGAATCGATCGATATCACCGAGGCAGAACTGATCGACATCACCTGATTTTTTTATGAAACTTACCTGGCTTGGACACTCCTGTGTACTTCTGGAGGGGTCCCGCAGAGTTCTGATTGATCCTTTTGTGCCTGACGGGAATATTCCCTGTACTCCGGATATCGTGGCAGTAACACATGCCCATGCCGACCACCTCGGGTGTACCCTTAACCTCGGAGTGAAGACCATTGCCATGAACGACCTCGCCTACTACCTTAAAGAGAAAGGTCTGGAGGTTGAGCCGATGAATCTCGGGGGGACGATTACGGTTGACGGGATTGAATTCACGATGACCGCAGCCCTTCATTCATCATGGATAGAGGATGCCGGTATCGGGGTGTATGGCGGGGCGGCTGCCGGGTATCTGATCACCATGGACGGGGTAACTGTGTATCATGCCGGCGATACTGCCCTGTTCGGGGATATGAAACTGATTGGCAGAATATACAATCC
>CAZVAS010000150.1:0-5279 GCA_964625165.1 uncultured Methanospirillum sp.
TCTCCTGACTCCTCTGCAAGAATACGGTACTGCCGGTAGAGATGATAGGCTGCAACACCGTTCATCACCGCAAATACAGATGACACAAAGGCAACAAGTTCAGCGATCATATCCTTTCTCCAAACCTGAAGAGATCCTGTATCGTCAGGTTCCCGGACACAAATCCCCTGCTCATCAGAGACCTGTTTCCGGATACATGAGAGCCGAACGCCATCATCCCGGACCCGTTCACCAGGGTCTCACCCGACAGATCAGGCGTGATAACTCTCGAAACTTCAAAATCACCCCCATGCAAAATCCCGGACGTGTACACCGATGCCTCACCAACAGGCCTCTCTCCTCCGGCATCAAGAAAGACACAGCGGTCCCGTACCTCATTCCTCTTCAGAACCGCTGAAAGAGCATCAGATACCAGAACCGGCCCTGATCCTGATATTGCCAGATCATGCTCACCCTCATCTCCTGACACCGTTCTGACCAGCCTGACAGCATCCACACCCAGAGCCCGTGATACAAACGAACCGTTCTGATCAGATCCTGATGATGCCAGCATCACAGACCCGTCAGATTGAATCGATGTGGAAAGGTAATCAGCACCAGCAAGACCAGCAAGGATAAGGCAGATGAACCCCCCAAGAACGTACCCTCTCTTCATACTCCCCCCGGATATAAAACCCCAATGGTGCCCATTGGGGGCCCCATCAGGACTTTTTAAAATGTTCTCATGCAAAAAGAGAGGATCAAGCCAGGATGGCAACCGTATCAGCCCAGGCCTCAAGACCGGTCCGAATTGAATCAGCCTCATAACTCGAGATAGTGACACCGTCCCTCTTGAATGTCACCGAGTAGAGCTCGCCGTTACTAGCATGAGCCTTGAGCGTGCAGCTGAACGAGTCCTCTGACGAATCACGTGAAGCGGTTACACCGGCCCCCATACCGGTTGTGATCGCTGCAGCGCCCGTGATCTGAGTGACTGCGGTATTCACCGCTGCCATAGAAGGTCCACGGATCGGAATGCTCCCCACCGTCTTTGCCTGTGCATTCTCGTACACGATGGTGGCTGAATATGCCTCCTTTGTCTTCTCAACCGCTGGTTTTGCAACCCCTGCAGACTCATAGGCAGTGCATCCCCACGGGTTGTTATCCAGAACATCCTGGACAAGAGCACTAAACGCGGTATAATCTGCAATCGGTGAAGTAAGTTTTCTCACAGCTGACTTCACAACACTCTTTTGAGTAAAATCTCCCATCAATTCCCCCATCGTCGCAGTATTGCGACACTATCTCATACGTATCCGGAGTATAAAAGGATCCAAAGAGAGAGTAAAAGTCGAAAGGAAATGGGGTGAATCATCAAAATCTCGTACAATAAGAGCACCCCTATGTACACCGGAATTAATCAGCCATAATAGGCCATAAACAAAGAAAAAACCCATGTATATTAATTATAATGAATTGAAAAAGCACACCATGCTTTATGATTAATTAAATCTTTTTATTTAAGAAAAATCAAATTCAAAAGCTTTAGGTGGATGTAGAGATTACAGTGTTTCACTACCTGGTTAAACACATAGAATTCAGGTAGAAGGATGATTATACGACAGAAGGAGTTGGAGCATAATGTACTCCCCGTCAGATGGATTTGCTTGGCGGCTTATCACCGAGGGGAGTGATCAAGTATCACAGTCTGAAACTTTAAGGATATCCATCAATCACGGTTGTAAATACTGGTGGGTGAGCCGGGTGATACGGCAGACACCTCATTCAGTACCTCACCTTTGGAGGATGAATGAGGCCTGAAAGCCCGGATTACCGAACCAGAAGGACGGCAGAGTACAGTGCCATGGATCTTCTCATCAAAAAAGGGTACAGGGTCATCAGGGTTGCGCAGAGTCATACTCACGAATCTGTAGGTATCAACCTGGTGGCATGGGACAAAGATGGAAAGGTCTTCTTCATCCATGCCAGATCCAGCCGCAGAGGCTCCATCAGTGATGATATCAAAACTCTCTCAGAACTCACAGGTTATTGCCGTTTCCCTGGAAATGTTCAGTACTGGATTCGTGATAAATCCGAATGGACCCGATATCAGATCAATCCAGGTGGGGCCCTTTTACTCCCGGTGCTATGATGAACCCAGGATTCAACAGGCAACAGGCGGGGGATCATCTGATATCCATATTCCTGTCTGAAATATTCACAACTGACAGAGCAGCAGCCTGGTGCAGCAATGGCTGCTGATTCGCATTATGATGAGGTACTTGCCGGGCTGCAGTATCTCTTTGATCCAGGCCAGGTCATCGAGATACGAACCATCTCAGGCGAGGGGATCTCATCAGGATATTATGATGATCTCAAGAAAGCAGCAGCAGACCTCCTTGAACGGGAGAAGGACACCCGTGTATCAGGCACATATGTCACACTCAACGAGGTGAACCCTGCACTTCTTGCAAGACGGGCGAACAGGATCAAATACAGGCTCGAGAGAAAGGATGCATCAACCGCAGATGCAGACATTGTGAGACGGCGATGGCTTCCGATAGACATCGATCCGGTACGGCCATCTGGCGTCTCCTCATCTGATGAAGAGCACGAAGCAGCCATCTCTCTTGCTGAGACAATCAGGGCCTTCCTCTCCTCATGCGGGTGGCCACAGCCACTCATGGCAGATTCAGGAAATGGTGCCCATCTCCTCTATCAGCTGGATCTGATCAACACCAACGAGAGCCGGGATCTCATCAGAAAGATCCTTGAACTCCTTGATATCAGGTTTTCGAATGCCAGATGCAAAGTTGATACCGCCAACTTCAATGCTGCACGGATCTGGAAGGTGTACGGGACGATATCACGCAAAGGGGACAACCTTCCCACCCGTCCTCACCGGAGATCGCGGGTCATCTCGATGCCACCAAAAGAGAGGACTCTATTTGAGGATGATCTAACCCAGCTCATAAACATGTACCCGGTTCAGCCATCTGAACCCACAAAACGGAATAAGACACGGACACAGGAAGCCGTGGAAGCGGTCAGAGAGCCGGTCCTTGATCTTGCAAAATGGCTTACCAGATACAACCTGACATTCACCGCCAAGCCATACCAGGGAGGTACACTCTTTGTACTTGACAAATGTCCATTCTCTGATGCACATACAGATGGTGCATTTGCTATTCAATTCGAGAACGGTGCGATCTTTGCCGGATGTCACCACGACTCATGCGGAAGTGGAAGGCAGCGATGGCCTGAACTGAGAAAACGATTTGAGCCTCCCCACCGGGATGCTGAGAAGTGGTATGCCCGGGTGAGATCAGAACGGATCAGAGCCAGGAACGAGGCCGAAGGAAGAACCTATGAAGATGACATTCAAGATGCTTCAGAAGTTCAAAACAGGCAGGATGGAAAAGAAGGCGATGATACAGGGGATGTGGTCTCCGGGAGTATCACGGAGAGTGAGAGAGACGAGGCTATGGAGATCCTGTCAAACGGAGATCCACTCGCATACATGCTTGAAACCTTCGGCAGGAGGCATGAAGGGGATCAGCAGGTAGCACAGTGTCTTATTCATTCGCTGATCTCTCGAACCGTTGTGAACAGCAAGGGACTTCATGTCTCGATATCAGGAGATTCAGGGAAAGGGAAGTCACACGCGATGGATACCATGCGATCCCTCATCCCGCCTGAGTTCAGGATTGAGGGACGCATGAGTGACAAGGCCCTCTTTTACATGGAAGATCTCTCCCCAGGAACCGTGATCACGCTCGATGATGTGAGCCTTTCAGACCAGATGCAGGAGATCCTCAAAGGAGTGACCACCTCATTTCAGAAGCCGTTTCCGTACCGGACAGTAAACAAAGACAGAAAACCCCAGACCTGCATCATTCCGGAACGGTGTGTATGGTGGCTTGCCAAGGTGGAAGGAGCCGGGGATGACCAGGTGTTTAACCGGATGCTCACCTGTTGGATCGATGATAGCAACGAGCAGGATCAGCGGGTCCTCATGCGGACACTTGAACAGGCAGGGCAACTTCCTGGCTCAATCACGGACACAAGTGATGATATCCGTACCTGCCGCAGGATCTGGGAAAAACTAGAACAGGTCTTTGTTGTCATCCCGTTTGCACTCCGTATCAGGTTCCAGTCAGCAGAGAACAGGCGAAACCCTGACATGCTGCTTGACCTGATCAGGACACATGCAGCGATACACCAGTTTCAGCGTGACAAAACCCTCATAAACGGAATATCGTGTGTGGTGGCGACAGTCCGGGACTTTGAGAAGGCAGCAGAACTCTTTGTTGCACTCAACGGAAAGACCGGAGGTCAGGGGACAAAACTGACACGGCGTGAAGCAGGGCTTATTGATATCCTCTCAACATACGGGCAGTCAGAGATTACAATCGCACAGATGCAACGGATTTCAGGCTGGACGAGCAGTTCGATTGCAAAACTGCTGCATGGGTACCGGTCATATGAGAAGACCTATTCAGGTCTTCTTGAGAAGTGTCCTGCCATCTCGTACCTTGACCGCACGGTCACCAAAGGAGATGAAGGAAAGACAACGATGCGGCGGACTACGGCGTACCAGTGGGACCAGGACTTATACAAGTCCTGGCTCAAAGGTGGCAGCGTCTGGCTTGCAGAAGAAGATGATCACGGGAATGACTCTCATGATACAACCGACGGCGATCCAGAGTCTTCGAACGGGCATGAGACGGATTGTTTTGTATCTGATGATACTCACAGGCTTTCATCAGTAAAATCATCATCAGAGGATTATTCATCTGAATCAGGTGACCCTGGTTGCTCGATCTCATCGATCGATCCAAAGAACTTCATCCGTATCGACGGGTTTCCCGAGCAGAGAACGTGCTCGGTATGTGGGAAGAGGCAGGTGCAGTATAAGGAGCGAAGGTATGCAGAACGACGCCGGAGTAAACATGGAAGAAGATGGCTCTGTGTTTCCTGTTTTCGCCATGCAGTATCCAGAGAGGTGGCATCTGTCACGGCACTTCCTGGAGTGATAGATCCTGATACCTTTCTCCACCGGGAGGATGGTGGGACCTGTGATCTCTGTGGGATCAGGCCTGCAAGCTGGTCGGATCCAGGAGACCGGACAAGACTATGCACGGCTTGCTATGAACGTGAGAAGCAGAACACCGGTTCGGGAACAGCAGAGGGAGGAGGAGCATGAGTCAATTTGTCGAGAGGATATCGCGATCAGGGGCATTTGATCTCTGCGGGAGGATCATCCATGACGGGAAGGATCTGGTGATATTCATCGATGA
>CAZVAS010000151.1:0-2724 GCA_964625165.1 uncultured Methanospirillum sp.
ATGTTCACCTCACTTCCCTGTGGGAGATAATATTGGTCTGGGCTGATTGCGAGGGTTATCTGCAGTCCGGTCAGCATGGTGCTGTTATCTGGAACTGCAAGAATCGATCGCCATTCTTCTGTCGTGTGTTCTGTCAGTGAGACTCCTGATACTATACCTGATGTCAGAATCAGGGTCACAAAAAACAGGAGATGAAGAGGTTTGATCTGCATAATTCACCGTCTCTCTCTTATGGGCCAAGTGGCTTCTCGCCCGGCTGCAGGTACCTGAACTCACGGTACCGGTCTTGAAGCTCCTGAATCGTCCGGGCTACATACTCGTCTGATCGCTTTTCAATCTTGGTTCTGATACCATCGCCTCTGCCTGGATCGAGTCTGACCGCCTGCTCATATCCCTTGATCCCGGGTGTGTAGAGATCAGTCTGCTTTAGCGAGACTGATGCGTTTGCACCGGCCGTTGGTATCGTGAGGAGAGCAAAGATCACATCAGATCTCTTCTCCCAGTTCCGGGCGTCGTTTGGTGTAAGATTTACAAGGGTTGAGTACCGGTCATATGCATCAAGATACCGTGCCTTTTCAAGAGCGATGTCTGCAATCACCGAAAGATACTGTGGCTTGTCAGTCTGGATCTGTAGGATCTGTGAGAAGACTGCCTCAGCTTCACTACTCTTCCCGATCTTTATCAGGAGCCGGGCTTTCTTTGTGAGAAGGAGAGGATTGGAGGGATCGAGTGAGATCGCCTGGTCGAGAGCCTGTAGGGCGCCAGCATCATCACCAGCCGAGATCAGTGCCTCGCTTTTGAGCCGGTAGAAATCTGCCTTGTCAGGATGTTTGTTGATGAAAAAGTCATACACAGAGACCGCAGTCATAGGTCGTGCGGTCATGACTGAGAACTCCGCAAGTGCTGTTCCCATATTCTGAAGGAGATCTTCGGGAATCACGTTCTGGTACTGGGCAGGTATTACCGTGACCGTTGCCTGGAGAAAGGTTGCCGGCATCAGGACGATCAACACCAGCACTACCAGGAGAATGCCGATGGTCAGTCTTCCCAATCGCATCAGTTCCACCCTGAACGGATCGACAGATATTCAATATTCATCAGATTCCTGGTCATTCTTATCTCGTTTTTATGATCTGTGCTGCCTTATCTCGCCGGCTAGCCGGTAAAACGGAGACGGGTCTCCGGACCGTACCGGTCTTCCTTCAAACCAGGTGTCAATAACTCCGGGAGAAAGGAGATGGGCAAGCATACGCATCTCCCGCAGGCTGTACTGGCCGGGAGATGTCGGGCTGTCGATGTAACAATAGGTGTAGAGTGAGCCGAACAGGGGCAGGAGTGGTCGTGCGTACCTGCATACGGTCCCTGTAACACTCACAATGAGAGGCTTTGGAGCAGCATTGGTAAACTGCAGAAGGGTCAGCAGGTCATCGGTATCCTGTGGTTGAACAGCGATCTTAGGAATATCTCCGAATGACCTAAGTTCCTGATAAAGGGCCATCAGTTCGTCAGGCGTCAGCATCTCGTTGCGATGACATGAAGCGATGGTTGTGATTCCCATCTCTTTGAATCGTGATGCATGTTCTTTGAACCTGATCTCAATATCAACCATCGTGACAAGCGAGAGAAAAGGCATCAACCGGTCCATCCAGAGAGCAGGATCTCCGGCAAATGCTCCACCCTCGCCACTCGATCTCAATGTGAGAATGATCGGACCCTTGAAGGAGGCAGCCAGCCGTTGCATCTGGTCTTCTATGGGTTCTGTGATCAGGTCAAGCCTGATCTCAATTGCATCTGCCTCTTTTATCTGATCAGATTCAAACTGGCGTGGACTTGAGAGTGAGACAGCGGTCTGGATGATGGTGTTGTTCTTTTCAACAACCTCCATCCCAGCCATTACGCTCTCCCAACGATGCTCACACCTGAAAAACGGGTTGATGGGAGGATGAGAGGCTCAAGCGTCCTTGTCTCAACAGAACAACCCTCAATGTTTTTGAGCATCTCAAACACGTTTCCTGATAGCATTCCGGTCTTGATCGGAGTGCCGAGAGAACCCCCTGATGCATGGTATGGCCCTGACAGTTCTACTGAGAAGTCTCCTGACATCGGGTTGGCCGTGTGTGCCCCGATGAGATCGTGGATGTACACCGCGTCATCATCCATGACATTCATGGTCGGTCCAGAGAGGATCAGGTTGTGATTGCCGATTCCAGGTGCACCGTTCATACCGGTTCTGACTGCATGACCGGTCGGCTTTACACCATACCGATATGCGGTTTTGAGATCGTAAGCGAACGACGAGAGGACTCCATGGTCGATGAATGCAGTCTTGTGAACCGGCATTCCTTCTCCATCCCAGTAGCAGTTGGCGTTCCCTCTGGGATCGAAGGGATCATCAATGAGTGAGAACCGTTTGTCCATGACCTCCTGGTCCATCTTGTCTGCAAAAAAAGATCTGCCTGTATGGACATTTCTTCCTGACAAGGCAGGGATGAAAGTCGCCTCAAGCAGGTGCGAGAGAGCGGTCGGTGACAGGATGATATCATAGGTTCCGGTCTCTATCTCCTTTCCGTCCTTTCCTGTCGCAGCAAAGAATGCAGCCTGCTCACCAACAAATTCAGGTTTTGCCGCCTTCAGGTTCCAGGCTGAATCATATTCAAACCCGGTTGACTGCTCTGCAATCATCTCGAGTGAAAGACTCACGTGAGTCTCTTCGGTCTCATACCA
>CAZVAS010000151.1:2824-5205 GCA_964625165.1 uncultured Methanospirillum sp.
GAGGATATCCCGATCTTTCCGTCTTTTATTGTTCTGATAACAAGTCCTGACCCCTCAGAGATCGTGCCGATCTCAATCTGTCGCCGTTTCAGATCAGCTGACAGGGCATGACCGCCTCCCATGCAGATCTCGACCTCGTCAACCAGTTTCTCTGCGGCTTTTAGGATCTTCTCAACTGACATCGCACCCTCCAACGATAGCATCCCTAAGCAGTAGATGTGGTGCTCCGTCTGTTACCGGAACTGTCTGTCCACCTTTCCCGCAGTATCCCGGGTGCAGTGCCCGGTCATTTCCGACAAGGGCAACCGCGTGGAGGGTTGAGAGGATCTCACCTGACAGCGAGACATCCCGCACCATTGAGGTACATTCTCCTCCTTCAACGAGGTACCCGTACTCTGCATTGAACTGGAACATTCCTCTTCCCGGGTCAACCTGCCCGCCGCGTGAACCCTTGAGCAGAATGCCGTCTTTGCATGACTCCAGGATCTCTTCAAATGATGCATCACCATTCTCGACAAAGGTATTGCTCATCCTGACGATCGGGATGTCTCCTGCCATACCCCGGCAGTGTCCGGATATTCCGTCACCTACTCTGGCAAGTGTCTCCTTTGAATGGAGATATGATTTCATGACACCGTCTTTGATGATCTCGGTTCTGCTGGTTGCAGATCCTTCATCATCCACCGGGCAGAAACCGAACTCAACGAGTGAGGGATCATCAACTATTGTAATAATAGGAGAGCCGATGGTCTCACCGATCTTTCCTCTGAGCACAGAGTTTCCTTCCCGCACGAGGTCTCCCTCTGCTGCATGGCCGACCGCCTCATGGGCAAACACCCCGCCGAGTTCAGGGTCAAGGATTGCATGCATCTTTCCTCCTTTTGCAGGTTTTGCATCCAGGAGAGCAGCGGCACGATGGGCAGATTCCTGTGCAAGATCCTGCCGGTGTCTGATGTTCAGGCCCTTGATGGTATGATCCCGTTCATATCCCATCTGGACAACACCGGCACGACTTGCGACAGCAAGCACAGAAAACCCGCATCTGCAGAGTTCATATCTGTACTCGTTGCCTGATGAGTCGGTGAAGTGAATCTCTTCTGCCTTCTCGATGTATGTGACCCTGCGACTTACGATATTCTCGCCCTGGGCAGCCTTTTCAAGGTCCTGAAGGATTGCAACCTTCTCTTCGATCCCGACATTTCTTGGATCTTCACCTGTCGTCGGGATCTGATGGATTTTAGATGGGACCTCTGCGATATCCACCCGTTCGTTGGTGATAAGCGAGGCGGTCATCGCCTCTTTCAGCAATGACCTGCTGCAGTCATCTGATCCGATCTTATCTCCTGAAACAGAGAGAACGCCCCAACCGAGATCACCTAGCACTCTGATGGTGGCTTTATCGTAAAAAGAGGTACCTGCCTGTTCAACCCTGCCGTTGTCGATATCAATCTGGGTTACTTCGCCGCGAACCCTTCTGATATCATAATATCGTGGCTCTGATGGCATCAGACAACCGTCCGTGGGACTGTGATGTCAGAGCCTAGGATTGACTTGGTGGTTGCATGGGTTATTGATTTAATACGGTCCAGGAACCCTGCCCGATCCTCTGGAACGAGGGCAATGTCGAGAACCTCTTCTATGGAGGTGACAGGAATAATCTCAACCTGTGATTTGTACTCCTCCTCGATGAGAACATCCTCTAGGTTTGCCCTCGGAATGATGATCTTCTTGATTCCCGCTTTGGCTGCAGCCTCAATCTTGTATGTCACACCACCGATTGGCAGAACATCTCCCCGAACTGAAAGTGATCCGGTCATCGCGATATCCTGTCGTACCGGGATCTGCTCAAGAGCACTGATTGCTGCGGTTGCAACCGTCACCGAGGCTGAATCTCCCTCTACACCCTGATAGGTTCCGATGAACTGAATGTGGATATCGATGTTCCTGATGTCCTTTCCAGTAAAGCGTTTAAGAAGTGCACCGACGTTCTTGATAGATTCTTGTGCGATCTCTTTTAGAAGACCGGTTGCGATGATCTCTCCGCCATCACCTTGAGCTGGGGTGATTGCAGCCATTATTGGCAGAACTGATCCAGCATCGCTTCCCATGACTGCAAGACCGTTTACTCTCCCGATCTGCGTTCCTTCAACAACTGCCAGATCATACTCCCTGGTTCTCCTGATAACCTGGGCAGATATCTGATCCTCAATAGAGCGGGCAGTCTTCTTGGCCTCGATGACATGAGCACGGGTTGTAAGATCAGAAGACTCCTGTCGTGCGAGGTCACCGGCGACCCTGATGAGTCCTCCCATGTCACGAAGTCGGAGGGTCAGGTGTCCTTTCCTGTTCGACCTTCTCCTGGCCTCATGGAGAACTTCCTC
>CAZVAS010000152.1:0-1445 GCA_964625165.1 uncultured Methanospirillum sp.
GTGATCCGATCCAGGTCAGCGATGTACAGATACCGCGGTCTGATCTCCTTTAGATACCCGATCGGTTCGGCAGTTGAGGCGAGAGGGGTCTGAACAGGCCGGTACTCGTCCCGTCTCCCACTCTTTCCATGAACAATACTGCCACTTTTCAGGTCTGCCGCGAGGATTAGGTCCATATCAAACGTAATCACTATTTAGATACCAGTTGCATAAAATGTATGCAGTTATTAGTCAGCCCGGCCAGCATAGAAGAAGCCAAAATGGCGCTTGCTGCCGATATTGTTGACGTAAAACGCCCTGAGGAGGGATCGCTCGGTGCTTCTTTTCCCTGGATAATTCGGGCGATCAAAGATCTCACTCATAAACCTGTCAGTGCAGCTATCGGCGATTTTGATTACAAACCCGGAGGTGCTGCTCTCACAGCCCTTGGTGCTGCAGCAGCAGGTGCAGATTATATCAAGATCGGTCTGATGTTTGACGGGAAAGAAGAAGCCCGTGAATTAATAAAAGCCGTTGTAAGGGCAGTCAAAGATACCTATCCTGAAAAGACCGTTGTGATTGCTGCCTACTCAGACTGGAAACGTCTTGAGACCATATCACCGTTTGACCTGGTTCCTATCGCTGCCGATGCAGGAGCAGATATTGCTATGGTTGATACCGGAATAAAAGACGGGAAGTCAACTTTCGAGTTCATGAACGAGGCAGACCTCACCCGGTTCACAGACTTGAACCGTAAACATGGTCTTCAGACTGCATTAGCTGGTTCACTCAAGTTCGAAGACCTGGATACCCTGAAACGGATCAATCCTGAGATCATCGGAGTCAGAGGGATGGTCTGTGGAGGAGACCGCAGGGCCATGGTCAGGGAGGAATTGGTAATGAAAGCAATCAGTATGGTTCACTAATATGTTTCTTGAAAAATTGGAAGCACCAAAGGGCCTGACATTCGATGATGTGCTGCTGGAACCAGCAGCTTCAGAGGTTGAACCTGACCAGACCGTGGTCAACACAAAATTTTCCCGCAATATCTCACTCAATATCCCTCTCGTGAGTGCAGCAATGGATACGGTCAGCACATCGACAATGGCAATTGCACTGGCACGCGCCGGCGGTATATCCGTCATTCACCGGAACATGTCAGCCGAACAGGAGGTCGAAGAGGTCAGGGCTGTCAAGCGTGAGGCCGAGATCATCGAGCGGGATGTGTTGACTGTCGGACCCGAGGTCACCGTTACCGAGGTGGAGCGTCTCATGGTGATCCACGGGATCGGGGGAGTACCGGTTGTCGACGACGGAAAGGTGATCGGGATCGTCAGCCGTCGTGACATCAGAGCGATCGCCAGCCGCCGTGGTTCAGATAGGGTCTCATCCATTATGACCCACGAGCCCCTGGTTGCAACCGAAGAGATCACCCTTGACGAGGCCTTTGATCTGATGTACTCCCG
>CAZVAS010000152.1:1545-5175 GCA_964625165.1 uncultured Methanospirillum sp.
AACATGTTTGCCGGCACCGACGAGGCACCGGGATCCCTGGTTACGATTCAAGGGCGCAAATACAAACAGTACAGGGGCATGGGTTCCCTTGGCGTGATGAGCAGCGGTGTCTCCAGTGACCGGTACTTCCAGAAGAAGGAGATCGGGCGGACAAAGTTTGTGCCAGAAGGAGTCGAAGGAGTCACCCCATACGTAGGTCCGGTGCAGGATGTGATCTACCAGATGATCGGCGGGCTCAAATCAGCGATGGGATACACAGGCTCGGCCAACATCCAGGAGATGCACGCAAAAACAAGGTTTATCAGGATCACACAGGCGGGGTACCTCGAGAGCCATCCGCACAATATTACGATCACTGATGAGGCTCCAAACTACCGCATCTGATCAACCAAACCAATTATTTTTATAAGTGCGACACTAACCATACGTTAGTGAGTGACGAAGAGGCTGAACTTTCCCTGCTGCTCGATATTCTGGGAAATCGGAATCGCAGGCGGATTATTGAATTAATAAGGGATAAGCCATGCTTTGTCACCGAGATATCAGAAAAACTGATGATATCACCAAAGGCAGTAATAGATCATCTCCAGATGCTTGAAGAGGCCAGTATTCTCTCATTCAGGCATGATGAGAAACGGAGGAAGTATTACTACCTGGCACATGATATCAATATCCAGGTACATCTCGACAGACAGCAACAGGGTCTCATTCCCCTCGTGCTGAGTGAAGATCAGAAGTTCATCATCTCCCTGCTCAAACTCTGGCAGATGATCTCTGCACGTCAGCAGATCACTCTGCGGCTTGAGGAACTGGAGAGGGAGATCGATCAGCAGATCAGCGAGGCACTCAGACAGGGTCGTCTTGCCGGGAATGGGGACACCGGGCTGATGGTCGCGGTTGCACTTGCCCATGGCGCACGGACCGTTGAGGAGATCTCACATCTGACTGATCTTGATACTTCTACCGTGGAAGAAGCCATAGAAGCGCTCGTTGAACAGGGAATCGCATGCAGAACAGGATCGAGTTATCGACTGAGAGGAAACTATGCCGAACAACCCTTATGATGACCTGATGAAAAACCTTGCCCGGTTGATAGAGCAGGTCACAGGTCTCGACCAGAATATGCGCTACCCAGGAGACAATGAGTACGAAGCACCCCGGATCATCGGTTGTGCCATCATCACCAGTGAAACAACTGATCAGGAGATCCCACTCAAAAAACCGTTCGAAGTCGGGTACGAGATAGTTGATGCAGGAGAGGTTGCATACCTGACCATTGCACTTCCGTCATCATTATCAACACTTCCAGAGATCGAGTTCGATTCAGATAAAGTGTTTATTACCGCAGGAGGTGCCCGGGCACCAGTCGAACTGTTATTTCAGATCATCCCTGAATCATGCTCGTTTACCATCACAAACGGGGTAGTGGATATAACCCTCACAAAAGCAGTAATTCCAGCTGATATCATAGAATAATCTTTTTTTTACATCATTTCTGAAACTCATCAGTTATCACCGGAGAGAGCATACCACTCTTCATGATTGTGGTGGTCGGGGGAGGCCCGGCTGGAAGATATGCAGCCATGAGGCTTGCCGGTGTAGGTAAAGAGGTTCTACTCGCAGATCGACGCAGCGACGGGCTTGGAGGCCAGTGCCTTCATCAGGGTTGCATGGTCATCTGTGCCCTCAACGACGTGGCAAGGACGATGGAGCACATGAATATGCTCCATCAATCAGGCATCATCACCAGTTTACCAGAGCCGGAATATTCTACTCTCATCAAAGAGATGCGGGAGATCATCAGCACAATAGCACGGGTGATCGCAGAAGAGACCCGGACTGCTGGAGTTACGATAGTCAATGGTGAAGCACAGGTAGAAGGACGGACGGTCATCATCAATGGCGAACGTCTGGAGCCTGAAGCGGTCATCATCGCGACAGGGACTCATCCTCGAAGACTGAACATTCCAGGAGCGGAACTCCCCGGGGTGGAGACCTCTCAATCGCTCTTCACACTCCCCACCCTTCCTAAAAAACTGGTCATCATCGGTGGCGGGGTCATCGCTGCAGAGGTGGCATACATCTACTCCCTTCTCGGCTCGGAGGTCACCATCCTTGCCCGGACAAATCTGCTGAAGGGGTTCCCTGAGATCCTGGTTAAAGAAGCAAAGCGTGAACTTCACCGGGTGACTATCCACGAGCAGGCAGCAGTAGTAAGGATCCTGGGCGACAGCCGGGTATCAGGGGTTGAGATCAGAACTCCTAAAGGCAGCATCGTCATCGGGGCTGACACTGTACTTGTCGCTGCAGGAACTGAGGCAGAAGTGAGTGCCATCAGCGGTATTCCTCTCACTTCTGGCGGATTCATAAAAGTGAATGAGAGGATGGAGACCGGAGTTCCGGGGGTATACGCAGTAGGGGATGTGACCGGAACTTCATCGCTGACTCCTGTTGCACGATGGCAGGGGAGGACTGCTGCTGATGTCATACTCGGAGGAGAGCCTTCTGCTCCCCTGATCACTGTCCCACAGGCGATAAAACTCAGGAACGATCTTGCCTTCTGTGGTATCCACGACCAGGGAGGGCTGAAGGTGACTATCACCTCACCTGCCGGGCCGGGAAGTTTCTGGGCTATCCCTGACCGGGCAACAGGCAAGGCATCGATGACTGCAGATCCTGAATCTGGTGAGATTCTTGGTATGGCTGAGGCATCTCCGTATGCCTCTGTGATCGCGGCATACCATGCCCTGCTGATCAATGCCGGTGTATCCATCGATCAGATGGAACGATTTATCGAGGTCCATCCATCTGCTGACGGTACCGGGTGGATAGGCAGGTACCTTGCCGAAAAGATAACCGAAAGAAGAGAAGGTTAAGATTCATTTATCGAAAACCGAACACACGGCCTGGTCATGAGACCAGTGCCTGGTGATCGGCTGGTGTATGTGGGGCCTCAAATGATGAGACCGGACTTTTCTTTCCTTTGTACTCAGTAAACTGGTGAAGACTGACGGTGAGATCCCTGGTGAAAGCAAAGTATCCGATCTGAGTACTTCGGCAGAGTTTCATTGCCATATCCATAAGCCCGCGGGGATCAGGCCGTGCCTCCCCGAGCCAGATATGGAAGATGTTTCCACCATCCACAATCGGGAAGAATACATGCTCCAGCTCCGCCCTTCGTGCCAGAGGGATATCTGCCCCGGGAGCTACGTGGGTCCCGTTGGTGTAGTAGATCGGAAGATCACGGGTCTCACCCAGATGATCCAGGGCATACCCGAGGTTCCCTTTGATCACCCGCATTGCATGCTCCTCGTACTCTCTGCTGAGAAGATCCGCAACCGCAAAACGCTGGCCGGTTGTCTCAGCAGGAGTCCGGGCGAGAGCGATAGTCATCCCATGCTTGGCTGTTATCTCGCGGGCATAGAGTTCCATCTCAGTCATTGCCCTGACTGCAAGCCTGAACGCATCATCACTCTCATGGAGCTGCGAGCCGGTGAAGTGTTGCACCATCTCGTTCAGACCAACAACCCCGATGGTGAAGACCAGGCCGTCAAAGTCAACAGCCATAGCGCCCCGTTCACCGGTGACCGGGTCACGGGGACGCTGCATGGCAAAGGGCATCCGTCCATT
>CAZVAS010000153.1:0-1831 GCA_964625165.1 uncultured Methanospirillum sp.
ATGCCAAGTGCACAGTTTATCTCATCGTCCCGGTACGAGCCGATGGCACAGGTTCCACACCCGAGAGCGGTTGCGATAAGATAGAGATTCTGGCATACATGCCCTGCTTCAATAAACAGGTACCGCCATCCCCTTGATCCAAACTTCCAGAGGATCCGATCAGGTACTGCAATCCAGAGGAATGCAACTGCAGATCTTTTCACTAGTTCAGGCCTTCTGCAGGCTGCAGCGATCGCTTCACCTCCCCCGACATGACATGTCTCCCTGACAAGGGCATGATCAAGTGGAAGGTACCGGTAGATTCCAGGCTCTATTCCATCAACCCGGTTTACAACAATATATGACTCGAATGGATGTAATGCACCTGCAGAGGGAGCATTACGAAGATGGGGAGCTCCTCCGGCCTCGCTGACTCCCTGTGTGTAGTGGAGCATCAGCGAGAGCTCCCATTTCATAAGGGGTTCATCTGAATAGTCGCGTACCGTGCGACGCATCTCCATGGTATCGCATAAAAGCACGGGGTCCATCGGAATATCAGATGGCTTTGGAAGGACTATCAGGTTCTGTGATGGTTCACATGTACCGCAGACCTTCGGGCTCTCATCTGCGGTCCCCGATGTTGGTACAGAGTCCTGCAGACGGGTCTGATCAAGAAAAGAGCATCCAGTATACCAGGCCGGTGTCTCCATATATAGCAATAGCAACACCAGCTACTTGAATCGTTCTCAGAAGAAGTATTGAGTGGGAGGAGTAAGCCCCCTTCTGTTCATTGCGGCATTCAGCTTAGCGCCGAACCCGGGCAGACACCGGGCTGTCTATATGCCCTGTTCCGGCTTGCACCCGCAGGGATTCACCGTTCCATCGACTCCTGCTCTTCGACGCTCTGCAGTTTGGTTCTGCATCATAGCTCAGAGCAGGCCGTGTCGTTTCTGTGCCATAGCCATGACTCTCGCCATCCCCGAGTGAACGAGGCTGCGTACCCGATAGGTGGGGGGACTTTCCTCAGCTGCCTGTCTGAAACAGACAGGCTACCGTCAGCCGCACACTCCCTCTCACCTTATGGGTTATCTGTACTTGCTGAAGAAGCTGACCAAGAAAAGATGAAGAGGAAGGGTTATTCTATGGTGAGATAGATGGCAGCTTTTGCGGATGCTGCAGACTGATCCGGTTTCCCGTAGAAGTACGTGACTTTGTCGCCTGATTTGATCTTCCTGACATTGAGTCCGTCAGTTCCTGGATTTGTATAATGCTGGAGCGTGACATCGTTCACCTGTACAAACCAGCCTTCATCTCCATACTGGTAATCACCAATACTGTCGATAGCAAGGATGTTTCCTTTTCTCATCCCTTTATCGTTGATGCTCATGGATGGGATCTTCCCATCGGTCTTGAGGACCTGGAGCAGCCCGAGCGGGGTGTCGGCACTAACATCATAATCGACGTCAGAACTGGCGGTGACATTCAGATTACCTGACGGAAGTTTTATAGAGCCGTCGTAGAGGACATGCTGTCCAGACTTGCTGATGTTCGCCGAGGTTGCCGGTTTTTCTGTTGAGGTCGCCTCTGGCTCTTTGGTTGATGAGGGGGTGACAGTATCTGCTGAAGCGATTGTTTCGGTTGGTTCAGGCGTTGCCTCTGATGATTCGTCTGAATCACCATAAACCGGCTGATTTGGATCCTTTGTATGTGAAGCAGAAGTCACTTTTGATGTTGTATTGGTTACCTTTTCTGAACCTTCATGCACAGGCTGGTTTGGATCCGTTACTGAGGCTGATGACGTGGATTCAGTTGATACACTGGTCTTCTCATCGACGTCTCCGTACACAGGCAG
>CAZVAS010000153.1:1931-5124 GCA_964625165.1 uncultured Methanospirillum sp.
TTTGGTTGGTGTTATCTCAACCGTGGGAGTTACTGTTGGTTGTGCAGTACTGGAGACAACAGGTGTAGAAACCGGTGTTGCAGGTACCTGGGTTGCTGTCACATTTCCGGTCTTCACCTGACTCACTGAATCAGACTGGGCACCGATGGTAATTCTGATAGAAGCCGATGCATCACGGGATGACTTGGTAGGATTCCCGAACGCAAAGATGACTTTGTCTCCGGTCTTTAAGGGAAATGTATTGAGACCCTCCTCTGAAGGGAGCAGATAATCCTGAAGCTGCTTCTCATTTACCAGAACAAACCAGCTGTCTTCTCCGGAATTGACATAATTATTAATCCCGTCAAGGGTCAGGATGCCTCTTTTCGTTATGAGTTCATCCCCGACCTTGTACGTATCAATAATGTCAGTTCCGGCAAGGGCCTGGATAACTCCAAGAGGTGTCATAGCTGGAATCTGGTAAAGTTTCCCTGACACCGCTTTTATCGAGACCACACCATCCCCGGAGGGGATTGAACCACTGAAAATCTCAGTCTGACTGCCTGTTGCAGTCGTTGACTGGTTGCCATCTGCAGATACGATGAAAGGCATCATCGCACATATGCAGAAAAGAGCAAGAATGCCCGGTATGTTTAAATAGAGCCGCATGATCGTCCATCACTCCAGAATACTGCTGGCAGATCTGATTAGAGTGTAGTGCTTCATTTCCTATAAAGGATCAACAAAAATCCGTCTTCTGCTCGATAAACAAAGGAAACAATCACACGCATTGCTTCAAGATCTCTGAATTCATATCATGAAAGAATCCTGACTTCCACGCCGGTATTTATATCCTCACAAGCACCGCATTACTCGGCATGGAACTGCTCACTGCTGATGAGGGCAGAATAGCCCTCTCATATGCACGGAGTGTATTGCATGAGCATATCGCCGGGACATCGTTTACAGAACCAACCTGGCCGGCAGTCTTCTCTGAACATCGTGGAGTCTTTGTGACACTCACGATCCATGGAGACCTTCGGGGTTGTATCGGATTTCCTTACCCGGTCCTTCCGCTAAAGGAAGCAATTCATGATGCAGCCTGCAGTGCTTCAACAGGGGATCCACGCTTTCCCCCGGTGAAACCCGAAGAACTGTCACGAATTGCAGTAGAGGTCACCATCCTCACCGAACCCAGGCTGCTGGAGGTTGAACCCGGGCAACGTGACAAGGTGGTTGAGGTGGGGAAGCACGGACTTATCGTGAAAGGATACGGGCGATCAGGGCTCCTCCTCCCGCAGGTTCCTGTTGAATGGGGATGGAATGTCCGGGAGTTCCTTGACCATACCTGCAATAAAGCCGGACTTCCCGCAAAGTCATGGCTTGAACCTTCTGTGCAGGTATTTACCTTTGAAGGACAGATATTTAGCGAGAAACACGATTAATGGCGCTTTCATTTGAGATTCTTGAGAAGGATATCGCCGGCAGGATCGGCCGGCTCTCCGACGGAAAAAAGACGTTGAAGACACCTGCTCTTCTACCGGTGATTAACCCCCACCTGCCGATCATCACCCCAAGAGAGATGCAGGATATGGGAGTGCAGGCCCTGATAACAAACGCATACATCATCTCACGCAGCAGTGAGTTCAGAGAGCGTGCACTTGCAGAGGGTCTTCACGCCATGCTAGACTTTGACGGTCTGATCATGACCGATTCGGGATCATTCCAGCTCTCAGTATACGGGGAAGTGGAGATCTCCAACCAGCAGACCATCGAGTTCCAGCAGGCAATAGGGTCAGATATCATCGTCCCTCTTGATATCCCGACCCACCCGGATACAGAACGTGAACAGGTGGAACAGGAACTGGCAGTAACCCTCGACCGTCTGAGAGAAGCAAACGGCTTTGCTGACCATGCACACCACACGCTTGCCGGACCGGTCCAGGGAGGACTTTTCGAGGATCTCAGGGAGAAAGCCGGGCGGGAGATATCAGAGATGGGTCTCAGGTTCTGCCCTCTCGGTGCAGTCGTGCCCCTGATGGAGACATACCGGTACAAAGATCTCGTCAGGGTTGTCATGGCAGCAAAACGGGGACTCAAACCGGGTATCTGTGTTCACCTGTTCGGTGCCGGTCATCCGTCCATGTTTGCTCTTGCAGTCGCTATGGGATGCGATCTCTTTGACTCGGCAGCATACGCACTATACGCAAAAGCAGGAAGGTACATGACCACACACGGGAGTTACCACCTGCATGAACTCACATATCTTCCCTGTGCCTGCCAGGTCTGCAGCACTCACACCGCAGAAACGCTTCAGAAGTCTCCTGATAAGGAGAGGCTTCTGGCACTTCATAACCTGCACGTAACTCTTGCCGAGATCAACAGGATTCGCCAGGCCATCAAAGACGGTGTGCTCTGGGAACTCGTGGATGAACGGTGCCGTGGTCACCCGCAACTGCTTCGCGGATATCGTGAACTCCTCACCTTCGGAGAGGAACTGAAGCGTCAGGACAGAGTGTCAAAGAGGCGGTTCTTCTATAAAGGAACTGAAAGCTGCCTTCGGACTGAAGTGCTCAGGTACCATGACATGGTTGAGAGGTTCGAGGTTGGGAAGAAGGCTCTTATCACCTTCGATCAGAAAGTGCATGCCGGATATGACGCAGTCTTCTTCTTCAAACCTCCATTCGGTCCATACCCACCAGAACTCTCAGAGACGTTCCCGATCGGTCAGAGCGAGATTCCGGACTGGGATCGGGAGATGGTAAGGAGCGGGTGCATCGGGATAGATCGGCTTGCCAAAGCAAATCCAGATACAAAAATAGTTGTCCGGTGCCGGTCGTACTGGAAGGATATAATTGAGAGTACTGCCCCAGGTGTGGAGGTGGATCTTGAGGACCTGTGAGTTTACAACACGGGACGGGACCGGCAGGGCAGGACGTCTTCGCATTGATGAGACCGAGTACCTCCTTCCCTGGGCAGGAGATGTCAGGACACTGTTTCCTGCACTTTCAGAGCGGAGACTGGATGCCCTGTTCCCCTCTGACAATCCTGATTTTGTAGAGAAATTCTTTGTTGCCGATGGACAGCAGCCGGTACCGGTTCATATCCATCATCCTGATGATCTGAAGAGCGGAGACGCGGTCATTACCCCGAACTGGCACACACTTATGAACCAGCCACGGGATTTTATCAGGCACCTGCAGATCCTGAAAGA
>CAZVAS010000154.1:0-5113 GCA_964625165.1 uncultured Methanospirillum sp.
AGACCACCGATATTGCGATGATCGAGATCAGCGGTCACATCTGCCGGAGGAATCTTGGTGGGATCAAAGGCCGGGCCGGTATCTGTTATCGTGATCGTCACAAGTTCAGGGGATGAAACGCACCTGATAGAGACCTTTCCTCCCTCAGTCTCGTATCCATGGGTGACAACATTGGTGACAGCCTCCTCAACCGCGAGCTGAATCCTGGTAGCCTCCATAAGGGGCACTTCTGCCTGTTCCAGACACTCCTCTAAATACAGGGCTACCTCTTCAATAGCATCGATCGTTGCCGGAACTACAATCCCACCAGATTCGCAGATCATGATATCGCTGTCTCCAGACGATCCACAGGACACGCCCGGGATCAGCCGGATATCCGGCTGACCGCCTGTTCGGGAGTCTCACAGATGGTGAAGATCCGGTCAAACCCGGTCATCTTGATCACCTCAAGAGGAGCAGCCTGGAGTGATGCCAAAGCCAGCTCACCACCGTCCTGGCGAAGCCGCTTCAGCGAAGCAAGAATGACTCGCAGACCGGAACTGCTGATATAGGAGAGTTGCTGCCCGTTAAAAACGATCTTCCGGGATCCCCCATCGATCAGTGAGTTCAGTGTAGTCTCAACATCCCGTGATGTGGCTGCATCCATTCTCCCGGATACATCAACAATGGTAACACCCTCAATGCTTCGGGTGGTGACATCGAGCAGTTCACTCATACGTATAAGAATGAAGGCGTGATATCTATTTCACTATTTGGCAGAAGGTTGAAGGGAAGCCCCCCATACACTATCGCCAACTCCCTGACAACCGTGTTTTATTGTGGATTAAGGCAATTACTATCAGAAAACTAGTGGAGTCTCGTGATGCAACTCGAGAATGAGGTCTGGCAGAAGATCCCAAATACACGGAGTGCTTGGATTTACCCATTTATCAGGAAACCTTCGATAACCGGTTCAAACACCTACATCATCAGGAGTGGCAGGAACCTGCTGGTTATTGATCCGGGAGCAGACCCGGCCCAGATGGAGAAAGTCAGGGATATCCTTTCAGGAGAGGTAACAGGTCCTGACCACCGGATCATCCTGATTGCTGGACATATTCACGTGGATCACATGTACTTCGGGCTTGTGGATCGCCAGCTGCGCAGGATCGGCAGCACTATCATCGCGGCCGAAGACTGGGGTGCAATACAACTCGAGGCAGGGGATCCACACTGGACCGGTGCAGATATCGTCGGTCTGCCACAGTCACCAGTTCCCGTGGCCCTGCATCTGCTCACGCCGGAAGACAAGGCAGGTGAGATAGAGAGGAGCGTTATGATTGAAGGATTTGGAGAGATCCTCCTCATATCCCACCAGATCAGCACCGGTAGCAGAGTATTGTATGGACAGTCTTTGCAACTTGCAGAAGGCGATCTGATCGAGTTCTGGCATACACCCGGGCACAGCCAGGACAGTCTCTCAATCAGGATAGGCAGTCTTCTCCATGTCGGGGACATCCCGTTTGCCACCAATCCGGGAATAGCAGGCAGGGCCGGCTGGCATAAAGATGATCTGCTCACCTCAATCTACAACATCAGGGATCATCTCCTGACAGAAGAGGTGATCTGTTGCCCTGGTCACGGAAGAACCTTCGATTATGCAGGTGCAATGGCGATGGTCACCCGTATGGAGAAGGATATCCGGGAGATGCCCGAGATCTCCGAATACAATGTGAAGAGGCTGAATCTTTCAATATGGCACGGGCTCGACCTTATTGACGAGGCTCACCGGCTCTTTCCAATCATCGCCGGCCGGATGATGTCACTGTGCTTTCGCCTTGAAAACATCGAGATGGAAAAGGAGGCAGCAGAACTCTGCACCATCTTCGAGGATGAATCCATCGATCAACTCCTTCTTGATTTTAACAACTTTTACAAGGAGTACAAGGCAGGTACGAAGATAAAACCTGAAGTTGTCCACAAGGTCCTGCAGATATTCGAGAGGATTCAGAAGGTGTTTCCTGCCGAGGCACTCGAAACCGTCATCGATAACTCATTATTAAGGCGGGTAACAAGGAGCCTGTCCGATTTTCTCTCAACTATCCAGGGCATAATTCCTGAAGGAACGCACGAACCTATAGACCTGATACCCTTGATCCAGGAGGTCTTTGCAGGTGAAGGGTCAGGAGTGACCGATGAAGAACTCATCCAGGCAGCAGATGATGAACTGGTATACCGACAGGCGATGGTGAAAAGACTGGCTCATCACCCGTACGAACATCATCTGGCGATTCAAATATCTGCCAGAAATGATGAGGAGGTCTGTGTCATGGCAGACAGGCTCCGGCTCTATGATTCCTTCATCGCCCTTGTCGAATATGGAGAGCGAATCCATGCTGAATCAGTTGAGATATCGGTGAGCAGTAATGAGAACGGAGTAGAGATGATCCTCACACCGGCAGGGACAGTCCTTGCATCAGAACTCCCACTCCCGGGCTCAACAATCAGAGAGATCGCCTATGCCGGAGGCGAAGTCAGGAGCGTGATGGAGCCGGGAAAAGAGGATATCAGGATAGTATTCAGCAAACCGGACGGGTTGCAATCCAGAAGTACCCTGCAATCAGCATGCTGAGCAGGAGACAGGAGATAAAGCCGGCAACAAATCCGGAGAGTGTGATCAGAACTCCGGCCACAAGAGGACCGGTTGAATGACCGATATCCATAACCGACGAGAGGGCACCCATCGATGCACCAATCTCTTCTTTTTTTGCCAGGTCAGCAACATACTTCGTTGTTGCAACTGTTGAGAGCGATATGGCGATACCAGATACGAGACTGATACAAAGCAGCACAAACAGTGATGAAGAAACCGGAATGAGGGAGACAGATATCCCAAGCAGAGCAACACCGACACCGATCTGGTACCTGGGGTCCTGTCGGTCGGCAACCCTGCCAAAAAAAGGCTTCGTAAGGGCGATCGAGAGCACCTGTACTGCAAAGATAACTCCGATGAGATATACCTCAACACCATTTTTTGCTAGGTAGACCGGGAAGAACGTCTCAAATACCCCGAACACAAAGTAGGTTCCCATATCAACCATGGCTGTTGCAAGAAGCCTGCGGTCTGATCTGAATGTTATGAGACTCTTTTTGAAGATCGCCGGTGTGATCATCTCAAGAGTCCTGTTCTCTCCGCCGGGAATCCGAAGTATCATGATAAAAACGAGAAGTCCGGTTGCAAACGCGGTAAGATACACACTCTGGTATCTGAATGTTCCAGGCACCATCACAAAGAATGAGATGAGTGCTCCACCCACAAGGGGGGCAAGGGTTCGGCCATAGAGGGTAGCAGACGAGTACTGACCTATCCGTTCCCCTTTTGTAGCAGAGAACCGTTCGGCAATAAGAGCAGAGACAACTGGCCCGAGGATGGCTGTAGCCATACCATGAAAGAACCTCACCGGGATCAGGAGAAATGGATCGGTAACAAGGAGATAGAGGAGTGGGGCAACCAGGAAGACACCTCCGGCAAGCAGGAGGAGCCGCTTCTTTCCAAGATGATCGGAGAGAACACCAACAGGGAAACTCAGGAGAATCCCGGCAAACGGGGAGACTGCAGATATCAGGCCGATCAGTGCCTCATTCGCACCAAGTGATGAGGCATAGAGGGGAAGAACAGGATTTTTTGAGATCGTTGTTGAGAAGATGGCAAAAAAGCCGACAATAGATAGGTTGAGGATAAGTCTTTGATCGGAGGAGATCTGCATACCAGATATTACGTTTTATTCATCTATTGAGTATCGGGTCTCCTATCATCCAGGTATTATGAAAAAGAAGTATAATTACTTCTTTTTACTTTGAGATAGTAAACTTCACCTTCGATGCACTGGTCTGGCCGTTATCCTTGACGTTAACAATCCAGGTACCTGCCTCGGTGCTGGTTGGAATGTCAAAGGAACCGGTAAGAGTTGAGGTCGAGTTTGAGGTTACATCCTTGGCATTGATGTTCTTAGCCTCTCTGTCAGATTCATTCTCTAAGTAGACCTTCGAGGTCTTTGAGAAATTTGCTCCGGTGATGGTGAAGGCAACAGTATCACCAATCTTGCCTGATGTAGGGTTGATTGCGGTAATATTTGGCTTTGCAAGGGCAGTTACATCCTTTGCGTCATCCTTCGACTGGGTGGTGTTACTTGCCGCAGCAAATCCGGCAAGCAGGAGGCATGAAATTAAAATTACCGAGATTTTTAAAACATTCTGATTCATAAGAACCAATTAGATACATTCGAACTTCTTGTATTTGAGGGTTGAGCAAGAGAGATGATATTCTGTCAAATAATGGTCTTTTTTTCTGGCTGTTACCGTTGAGAGCGGCCGGGATCACCAATGCCATCAATAGTCAACAAAATGGTTATCAATCAACAGGAAGAATCCAAGTCGCCTTTACATATCCGGGATAGTTCGGCTTATAAATTATATAGATCGAGTGATGATGATACGACATGGTCAAAATATTGACATGCGTTCTCCTGATATTCATACTTATCACGGCGAGCGCCTCGGCTGGATCTCCTGCAATTCAGCCCGGAGATCTGCAGATTGTCACCGAAGAGTATGCCCCTCTTAACTACCATGACAACGGGACACTGAAGGGTATCTCTGTTGATCTGACAGAGGCTGCTCTACATCATCTCGGGTACAACATATCACGTGATTCGTTCAGGGTTCTTCCCTGGAGCGAGGCATACAACCAGGCCAGAACCACTCCCGATACCATACTCTTTTCAACCGACCGGCTCCCTGAACGCGAAGATCTCTTTCTCTGGGCAGGACCGGTAGTTGAGAGTTCAGAGGCACTCTTTACCCGGACCGGCAACCGCTCTGATAGCGGGATTGATTCAAAGAAGATCGTGGTTCTTACTGATGATTGCGGAGGATCGTATGCACTAAAAGCCGGTGCAGAAGAGAAGAATATCATCAATGTGCCTACAGCAAAAGATGCTATTCAGATGCTTGAGAACGGGTCTGCAGACGGGTGGGCATACAATGAGCTCGCAGGCCAGCATGCAATCTCTCTGTATGCCGCTGACCCGCAAGCCATAGGAGAGAGTCAGATGCTTGGCACAAGCAGATACTA
>CAZVAS010000155.1:0-4985 GCA_964625165.1 uncultured Methanospirillum sp.
TCCAGATCCGGCTCTCTCGTCTCATGAAGAATTACGTCCGAAACTGCAGAGATCACCTGGATCATGTTCAGGATGTCGTGCCTGGTGATAGATGAGAGGAGGTTGAGTTTCTTGTTCGTCTCGGTGAGTGAGAAGGTAACGAGTTCAAGTTCCCTATTCTTACTGGTAAGTGTCTCTTCGAGATTTTTTCGCAGGGTAAAATCGGCAAATGAGATATAGAAAGCCTCCTTTCCCATGTACTGTATCTTCCTGACTGAGGCATACACCCAGAACTCACGTCCGTCTCCAGTGTGCATCTTCATCTCGATATCATCAAGTTCATCCTGCGATTGCAGGGTTGTGATAAGTAACTCTCTCGTCTTCTTATCTGCGTAGAACTCCTCTGTGTTTCTTCCGATGAGATCAGCATACGAGAGGTTGAACTGCCTGACAGTCCGCTGGTTTACAAGTAGGATCTTGTTATCTGCAACACTGGTGATCACAATGGGAAACGGTGCACCATTTACGATACTTCTCCACCGCTCCTCACTCCTCCGGATCTTCTGTTCAAGTCTCTTCTGAGTTGTGATATCGGTCAGGAGGATCAGCCTGCCTTCGGGAACTCCTTCGGATGAGTACAGCAGATCCATCCTGGCATCAAAGATTCTGTTCTCCCCTGTATCCTGTTTCGTGATCTCCTTTCTCCCATCTGAAGAGAAGCAGAATGTGGTAAATTCAGGCCATGATCCGGCAACGTCAGCAATCTTCTGCCCAACCCCTATCCGGGCTGAACCCCCTAACAGTCTTTCTGCGGCCGGGTTCAGGTCTGCAATCCTCGAATCGGTGCTGAGCACGATCATCGGCATACCCATCTCTTCGATGACTCTGCTCCGTGCAATCGGGACAATATCTAAGAATCCGAATCTAATAAGGGCTATAATGTAGATAATACCGGGAATCCAGAAGAATATCGGAGCAGGGTTAACTCCATGAACCGGGGTTCCACCTACCTGAAAGATGATGTCGAGAATTGTAGGGAGAATCAGGGCTCCGAATAGGAGAACCCGCTGTTTGAGATAAATTTTGTGGGATTCCTCTTTTGCCAGAATAAGAATCAGAAGTCCGGTGATGAGAAGGAGATATGTGTATCCGATATGGACAAAATACAATGGGCCGTTGACAAATGAGAGTGTTGGGAGCGGACCTGATAGATCAACCCCGTAATTGTACCGAAAGAGGGTATGATACCTGCTTGTGAGGGCTGCAAGCATAATGCAGGTCGGGATGATGAGTAGTGCTTTCCATCGCCACCCTTTAATCCAGTCCCCTTTATGAAGAAAGGTTAGGATAAGCCATAGATCGATGACCCCGATGAAGGGGGTTACAATAAACCTGATCTCCTGGAGAAAGATCTTTGTTGTGAGATTGACGGTTGAGAGTTCTACAGCATAGTTCAGTGCCCAGTATGCTGCAACGAACATAAGGATTTGATACGGCAGGACTGCAGGATTATGGGGAAATCTCCTTGAGTACAACCCGAGGCAGATCATGGCAGATGCCGAGCAGATCAACATCAGTTGAAAGAGAAACGGAATTATCACCTCGTATGTTATCTGCATGTAGATCACCTCCCCCTGTTGTAGTCGTTCATTAAAACAATCCTACAACAAGATATCGGTTACAGTACCTGCATGCAGGAAGTATATGAACATGTCCAAACCGGTGAAGGAAGATACCCCTGGTCTGCACTACACAGGTTCATCAGGGAGCCAGAGTGTGATTGTTGTTCCTTTTCCAGTCCCTTTACTAGATGCCCTGATGGTTCCCTGATGCAGGGTGACGATCTGCCGAACAATCGGGAGACCGAGTCCTTTTGCCTCGGGGTCCTTTCGTGCAGCATCACCGGTCATAAACTCGTCCCAGATCTGACCTATCTTGTCTTCAGGAATACCTACACCGGTATCTAATATCGTGATCGTGACTCCGTTCTTCTCATTCCTTGCTTTGATCTGCACTTCCCCTTTGTACACGTTGAACTTCACGGCGTTGTTGATGAGGTTACTGAAGAGTTGCCTGGCATGAGTCCGCGAGAGCCTGATCCTGATGGTTTCAGGGATATCGACCCCGATGCTGAGTTCTTTCTGGTATGAGAGGAAGCCGTTCCCTTCAAGCGCCTCATCGATGAGTTCGAGGAGCGTATAGTCTGCGTAATCAGTGATTGAGTACTGCCTGTTGAGTTGTGAGTAGTAGATCACGTTCTCTACCATCTTCTGCAGATACTGAATGCTCGTGTTGAAAATTTCAAGCAGGGCTTTCGCATCAGGGTCCTGGATTCCGACGGTGAGAAGAGGAAGCATGGCAACAACCGGTGTCAGGGGTGTCCGCAGGTCGTGTGCCAGTTGATAGATGAATTCATCCTTCTGTCTGAGAAGCTGCTCTATCTCATCGTTCTTGTCTTCTACATCATCGGTATGATCACGAACCTGTGATTCAAGATCAGTGATCCGGTTAGTAAGCCCGGTGTTCGTCTCATGGAGGGCCTGGTTCTTCTTGCTGAGACTATCAATACTCTCCCTGAGCTGATCGATCTCCTGCCTCATCTTTGTGCAGTCACGGATGGTCAGGAGAACCCCATCAACTCCGGGGTTGTCACACAGGTTTCTTCCGATCGTCTCTACGTACCGGTACCCCTCATCCTTGTGCCGGTGCCGGTACATAACCCTCACATCCGCTCCCGGAGAAGCATCCATGAGATCGAGTGACTTTTTCACATCAGAAAGATCATCCGGATGAATCCCGAAGGCGTCGAATGGCTCACCTATCAGTTCTTCTGGTGTGTATCCGGTCACTTGTGCCACAGACCCACTGACGTACACCCGCTCTCTGTCCCGGTTGAGCAGCGTTATTACATCAGGCGAATTATCTACGAGAAACTGAAGTTGCTCCTCGTGACCCACATGTTCCTCCTCTTTGTCCATGGGTTACACTGCGCTGATATCCTGTAGTAGTACAATAGTGGTATTTTGGGGGTGATAGGAGTGTCGACTCCTTCACTTCAGGAGCTGACGCTCGTCTGCTCTATCTGGTATCCGCCCTCAGGAACTGAGATCTCAAACCGGACACCGTTGCCTTCTATCCCGATCTCCCTGATGGAGATCCCGGTGATTGCGAGGATCTCCCGCACAAGAAAAAGTCCGAAGCCTGTATTTTTTCCATAGCCACGCTGAAATATCAGTTCCTTCTCAGATTTCGGGATCCCTACCCCGTTATCATCCCAGGTTATGATCAGGTGGCCAGGCTCTTTGTGTGTAGCAACCTCGATCCTGCTAACCTCTCCACCATGCCTGATTGTGTTATCAAGGAGATTTTCAAAAACTTTGCCCGCGATGGGGTCTGCATAAATCCGGATCCCGTTCAGATTCGACTCGACAATTGTAAGGCCCGATATGATGATATGAGGGATGAGTGAACTGATCTGTAGCCACTGGGGTTCCTGCGACCCGAGATCCTGGTACACCCTGGTAAACGCGATCTGGGTCTCGATTGTACCGGCAACCGACTCGAGCATGTCGAGATATCCTGTCGTAATCCCATCCGGGAGTTCATCCCTGATCAGGGTCAGGTACCCGTTTAGTGCTGTGATCTGGTTGAGGATATCATGCCTGGTGATGGATGAGAGGAGGTTGAGTTGCTTGTTTGCTCTCTTGAGTGATGCAGCGGATCGCTTCTGCGACTCCTCACGGGCGATAAGATCCTGATTACGTTCTGCAAGTTCGGTCTGAACTGCGGTGAGTTTCTTCAGCGTCTCAGAGAGTTCACTGTTCATCTCTGCAAGCTCAAGGTTCTTTGTCTTCAGCTCGGCTTCAGCTTTCTTTCGTTCTGAGATATCTCTGAAGATTCCTTCAACACCGTCGAATGCTCCGTTCTCATCGGTACAGATCCTAGAACTGACTGCGACATAGATAGCCTCTCCGGAGCTTTTGAGCAGTGTCACCTCATAATCCCTGATCTCCTTCTTCTCTTTGAGGAGGGCCATGAAGATCTCTCGTTCTGCAGGTTCTTTCCAGAACTCACCGTTTTTCTTTCCAATCACCTTGTCAATTGAGTCATATCCGAGCATCTGAAGAACAGACGGGCTTGCATAGATGAGAGTTCCTTCTGAATCTGTCCGGTAGTACACATCGATGATATTCTCGATGATGGTCCTGTACCTGTTCTCGCTCTCCCGAAGTGCCTGCTCTGCAGTCCGCCTTGTCAATGCCTGTTCAATAACATGGATCAACTCAGCAGTCTGCACACCCTGCTCTGTTCCCTTCTGCAGGTAAAAGGTTACACCGCTGTTTATCGCCTCAATAAGAACGTCTTCGCGGGGAATGACAGTATATAGGATGAATGGAATCTCACCAAACTCTTCCCTGACCATCCTGAGCAGTTCTATCCCATTGATATCAGGCATGGCGTAATCTGAGATGATCGCATCGTAGGTATGGGATCTGAGCATCTCCATTGCCAGCTCTGCAGAAATGGCTGTATCAACGGTGCATACCCCGGTGTCTTCAAGTGAAAGCTTCACTGCCTCTAATAATCCCTGTTCATCATCTACATGCAGAACCGATATCACGCTGCCCCCCGTGTACGCGGTATGGTGTCTGAAAACCACTCCCCCCTATTCAGTTTCCAGACGAGATTTCTGAACGATGCATTACCCCAAGTTTAGTATCTCTAACCAGCGTTTTTGCTGGATAATTATTTAATAGTTCTGAAATCGCGAAAAAACACCTGCCCATCAGAAGTACATTCCCTTTATTGTAATTCAAATGGATAATTACCAGCAATCGTGACGTATAATCTATTTTTTCTCATTACATTTTGTATTAGTCCGGATGCTCCGGCTATTTGCTTCACATCTTTTTTGGACCAGATTATCTCTTTTTTCTGCCCATCTTATCAGAGGTATCACAGCTTCACAGAGTTGTTTACCATCATCTGTTAGTGAATATTCTACC
>CAZVAS010000156.1:0-1805 GCA_964625165.1 uncultured Methanospirillum sp.
ACCGGATTCCCCTTAAACAGAGGAGGCATTACCCCGTTAATCCCCCTGCAATTTATTCCGTTCCACACCTGTGCGATAACAAATCCCGCGAAGAAGGCTGATGCCTGTTCCTGTGGTGAATGCATAAAGGGGAGTCCCATCATCAGTGCCCCGATTCCAGCGACGATATAAATTACGGCTGTCACCAGGATCGCCCTGACCATGTATGGTGTGATCACCGAGGCCGACCGTGGGATGGGGTTTCGTTTCATCAGTGCCGGATGAGGTGCTTCAGAGCAGAGGGCAAGAGCTGCCAGGGAGTCCATCACGATATTGATCCAGAGTAACTGGATGATGGTAAATGGTGGGGCAAATCCAAGGAGCGGTGCAATGAAGGTCAATAATGCTGCAGCAATATTGATTGTGAGCTGAAAGATCAAAAATCTCTGGATGTTCTCATATAATGCTCTTCCCCACCAGATCGCCTGCTCAATCGTGGGAAAGGAGTCGTCCAGAAGAATGATGTCACTCGCTTCCCGTGCAACCTCTGTCCCGGCAATCCCCATGGCAAGACCAACATCTGCATTCTTCAGAGCAGGAGCATCGTTTGTTCCATCTCCTGTAACTGCAACCACCTCCCCGTTAGCCTGAAGTGCCCGGACAAGCAGGAGTTTGTCATGTGGCTCTGACCTGGCGAGAACCTGGATATCACCTGCGATCTCCTTTCGTCTCTCATCTGATATCTCTCTGAACTCAGGACCGGTCATAACTATACCGGATCCGAGTATGCCTGTCTCCCGTGCTATCGCAGCTGCGGTTTCGGCACTATCCCCGGTGACCATCTTTACCGTGATTCCTGCATCTTTACAGGTCTGTACTGCATCAGGGACATCAGGCCGTACTTCATCCCGAATTCCCACATACCCGTCCCAGGTGAGATGAACCTGTTCTGGTTCTGAGGATTTGATCTCTCCATGAGCAAACGCCAGTGTCCTCATCGCCCTTCCTGCAAGATCGTGCAGATGAGTCAGATCAGGAGCCGGACTGCATTGTGCTCCAATAATCTCCGGTGCACCTTTTACGAGGACAAACTGCCTTTTTCCGAGAGCGACCGTTGTTGACATCTGCTTCTTTTTTGAATTAAAAAAATCCTGATGGACCAAATGCCAGGCAGATCTAATCTCCTGATATCCAATTCCGGCACGGTGAAGCCACCTGAGCAGGGCAGCCTCGGTAGAGTTGCCAACGGTTATCATCTGCCCGTCTACATGATCCAACTCTGCAGTACTGTTCACTGCGGCATTCAGGGAGATCCAGCCTGCAGAATTAGCAGGAAGACTCCGGACATCTACCGGGACTTCGATGGATGAAGCAGCAACTTCCATCTGGTTCATGGTGAGGGTCCCGGTCTTATCAGTACAGATAACCGTGACCGATCCGATGGTTTCACATGCAATAAGTCGCCTGACCAGGCTCTTTGCCCGGGTCATCTTCCTCATCGTCAGAGCCAGGGATACTGTAACGCTGACGGGAAGGCCCTCAGGGACTGATACGACGATAATGACAACGGCAAACATGCAGGCATGCAGAATAATCCTGAATATTTCAAAGATTGAATCAGGGGGAGGGACGAGAACCAGATCCTGAACCAGCACGAGAATGATGATCAGACCTGCCATAACGTACCCGAATCTGCTGATGAGGTGGGCAAGATCTTTTAATTTAACCTGAAGCGGAGTATCCGGTCGTGTCCCTTCAATGAGCGATGCAGCGATCCTACCCATCTTAGTAGCATCACCGACTGCAGTTGCTATCAGGATTCCACG